>JAEUNJ010000032.1 GCA_016791145.1 Rhodocyclaceae bacterium
GTCCCGCCGTCCTTTCCCCCTATCCCCGCGGAATCGTCCCCTGCATCCCGTATCTCGCCAGCTTCTCGAGGTTGTGCACCAGGCAGAAGAGCTTCCACTGCCCCTCCACCTTTAGCCTGCCCCGCAAGGTGAAACGGTCCAGCCCGGCGGCGCAGGCTGGCGAACACCGGCCCCACCGTGGCGAAGCGCCGCGGTGGAGCCGTCGGCCGAGATCGCTGTCGATGGCCTCCGTCATCAACGCCACGTAGTCCGGGGTGGCCCCGGCTTCCTTCCCCCGGAAGAAGCGCAACTGCCGGGTCGGCGTGGTCTCCGGCTTGCGCAGGGAGCGCGCCCGCTGGCCGCAGGGCAGGCAGTCCCGCTGCGCCCCCTGGAACTTCACCGCGATCAGGCCGTTGATATTCGGGTCGGTGCATCCGAGAATGCCGGTGCGAAGCCATTTTTTCCACGGCGTCGCCCGCCGTTCATTGGAGATGACGAACTTGCCGCGCACCGGAGGAGCGAACGAGACGAGGACGCGTCGTGCCACGGCGTGCTTTCGCGCCGCGGCCTGGGGGCTGATGGGTGCGGCATTCGTGGCGATGGCCCTGGGCGTTGGCGGGGTGCTGGCGAAGCACGAGGCCCTGGGCTTGCTCCCGTCGGCCTGCCTGGCCTCCGGATACCTCTTGCACAGATACGCGATGAGGCGCGCCGCCGATGATGCGAGGAACATCCTGGACCGGCACCCGGATGGATTCGTCCTGCTGCTGCGCTGCTTCAGCATGGATGACTATGGCGTCATCGGGGAATCCGGCTTCATGCCGAACTTCGAGGAGACGCTCGTTCACACCCTGCGCCACATCGGACCGGTGATCGCGGTGGGAAGGCCGGGTGAATCCCTGCCGCCGATGGGCGCGGCAAGGCTCTATATCGATTCAGGAGACTGGCAGGCCGAGGTGGCGAGGCTGATGGAAGCGGCCCGGGCGGTGGTGCTGGTGCTGTTTGCCCGTGAGGCGCCACGGGCGACGCAGGAGGCGCAGGGGTTCAGATGGGAGATCGAGCACGCCCTGGCGTGCGTCGCGGCGAAGAAGCTGTTGTTTGCCCTGCCCGCGGCGGCGCAACTGCTCAGCGGCGGCGTCCGGTTCGGAAACGGGAAGAAGGCGCGCTCGCGGCAGAGATCGTTCGAGGCGTTTGCCGAAAGCGTCCGGAATGCCGCGCCGCTGCCCATTGCCCGCCATGCGGATGGGGCCCAGTTCCTGCGCTTCGATGCCAGTGGCCAACCGGTTGGCCTGGCGGCGCGACGGCTGAAATACGGGCATGCGGGGTTCGCCGATGCCCTGCAGCCGTTCTTTCAGGGGCTGGGGCTGCCACCCATGACCACCAACGCGATCGTCCTGGAATGGCGATTCAACGAGTTCTTCCGGCTTGTCGTGGTGACGGTGTTGTGTGGCTGGGCAGGGCTGTTGATCTTTCGGGCCTAGCGGCCATCGGCACACCTCCCCCGGTGCCTTTGCCGTTCATGGGACCGTGCGCGCGCGGCGCAGGTCCCGTCAGTCGAGCAGATCCAGGTAGTGCCGTTCGACGGCCATGGCGAACAGCCTGGGCGCGGCGAGCGGCGAGGCCGCCACCTGGTCCCTGAGGCCGGCACGCAGGCGGCCCAGGGCCGGCGGGTCGGCGGCGAGGCGGGCGCAGGTGCCGACGTATTCGTCCTCCGTTTCGGCCACCAGTTCCGGCAGGCCCGCGGCGGTCAGGTGGCCCACGGTGTGGTTGGAGGCGAAGCGGCGGCCGCGCAGGGTGACGACGGGCACCCCCATCCACAGGGCGTCGCAGGTGGTGGCGCCGCCGGAGAAGGGCAGGGGGTCCAGGGCCACGTCCAGGTCGGCGTATTCGGCGAGCAGGGCCAGGTAGGGGCTCGCCTCGCGCAGTTCGATCCGCGCCGCGGCGATGCCGCGGCGGGCGAAGCCCTCGAGGATGCGGTTCCGGGCGCTGGGGCTGCTGGCGAAGCGCCACTTGAGGAGCAGGCGGCTGCCGGGGACGGCGGCGAGCACCCGGGCCCACAGGTCCAGGGTCGGCTCGGTGATCTTGGCCAGCTTGTTGAAGGAGCCGAAGGTGACGTGGCCGCGGGCCACCGCCGGGGCGGGCGCCACCGACGGCGCGGCCGGGTGGGGGGCGTAGCAGCAGAAGTCGAAGGGCAGGCGCAGGATGCGTTCGGAATAGCAGCCGGCGTTGCCGGGCGGCGCCACGTGGCGGTCGGCCAGGATCGCGTCCACGCCGGGGACCTGGGTGGTGCCCTCGTAGCCCAGCCAGGTGATCTGGACGGGGGCGGCGCGGGCCGCCAGCACGCCGAGGCGGTGGCCGCCGGTGTAGCCGTTCAGGTCCACGAGGATGTCGATGCCGTCGCCGCGGATCCGCTCGGTCAGGGCGGCGTCGTGCAGCGGCCATACGTCGAGCCACCGGTCGGCGTGGCCGCGCATGGCGGCCGTGCGCTCGTCGGCGGCGGGGCTGTTGGACAGGGCCCAGACCTCGAACCGCTGCCGGTCGTGGCCGGCCAGGAGGGTCTCGATGAAGACCCCGGGGGCGCTCTGGCGGAAGTCGGACGACAGGTAGGCCACGCGGATGCGCCGTCCCGCGACCGGCGCGCGCGGGATTTCACGGCGCAGCCCGGCGGGCACGCCGGCCAGCACGCGGGCGGCCGCCGCGCGGGCCAGGGCCGAGAGGCCCTCCTCGGTCATGGCCGGCGAGAACTGGGAGACCAGCAGGCGATTGACGGCAAACAGGGTCTCCCCCGGCGCCCGGGCGACGGCCTCGGCGAAGGCGGCGCGGGCGGCCTCGGCGTCGCCCAGCTCCCACAGCATCTTGCCGAGCTGGTTGAGGGCGGCGCCGCTGGCCGGGTCGGCGGCGACGGCCGCCCGGGCGGCGGCCAGGGCCTTCTCCGCGTCGCCGGCGGCAAAGGCCGCGGCCGAGAGGGCGACGGCCAGCGCGGCGGGTCCCGCCGAGGCGCTGCCGGTGCGCAGGCCCGCCTCGTAGGCGGCGACGGCGGCCTCGTGGAGCCCGGCGGCGGCGTAGAGGTTGCCCAGGTTGTGCCAGGCGTCGCCGTAATCCGGCTTCAGGCGCAGGGCCTCGCGGTAGGCCGCCTCGGCCTCGGGAAGGCGCCCGGCGCCGCGGTGGAGGACGCCCAGCAGCACCCAGCCGTCGGGGCGTTCGCGCCAGGCGTCCCGGTCCGCCTCCAGGGCGGCCAGGGCGCCGGCGGCGTCGCCGTGCCGGTAGCGGCCGAAGGCCGCCGGCAGCGGGTCGTCCGGGAGGGTGGGCGCGGCCGCCACGCGTGCGGCCCGCTTCAGGGAAGGCCGTGCAGGTTGCGCCGGCGCAGCAGGAAGGCCTGGTCGGCGAGGAAGCGGCGCAGGGCGGCCACCTGGGCCGGCGGGGCCTCGGGCCCGGCGGCGACCAGGTAGATGTCCTGGACCATGCGGTCCTCCAGGATCTCCAGGTGCGCCAGGGGAGTGCCCTGGAGCAGGCCGGCCAGTTCCCGGGCGTCGATGGCCCGGAAGTCGCCACCGCCGCCTTCCGGCCGGCGGCGGCCGGGGGCGGCGCAGGCGAGGAAGAGCAGGCCGTCGCGCTTCAGCAGCCGCAGCAGGTTGCGCACGGCTTCGCGCCAGCGCGGCAGGTATTCGAGGGCGCCGCAGGAGACGATGGTGTCGAAGGATTCGCTGCGCGCGGCGTAGAGGTCGGGTGCCTCGCCGCCGGTGCCGGGCACGGGGACCGGGACGCAGCCCTCGAACCATTCGCCGGTGGCGGCGGCGGCGCCGGGCCGCGTCAGTTCCAGGACGGTGCGGTTGCGGAAGCAGTCGGGCAGGTGGCGCTTCAGGTTGCCGAGCAGGAAGCGGGCCTCGGAGCGGGCCATGTAGCCGTCATCCTTCGCCGCGTCGCGCAACTGGGCGAGGATGTCGAGGATCTCGCTGTTCCCGGGCTGCTCGACGAGGGCGGCCCCGGCCACCTTGGCCGTCTCCCGGCGGCGGCCGGCGGCGAACAGGTGGCGGGCCAGCCAGACCACCTCCGGGGCGCGCAGGGCGTGCCGGGACACGAGGCGCAGGCAGCGGTCGATCTCGGCCTCGTTCCAGTACATCCCCAGGTTCTGGGGGCCGTGGAAGCCGAAGGTGGGCCGGCCGTCGTGCACCGTCTCGTGGGAGAACCGGGCGGCCAGCTCCGGCGGCGCGAAGCGGATGCCGAATCCGGACTCCAGGCGGTCGCGGAACAGGTTGCAGATGGCCTGGTCCTCGTGGATGACGGCCGACTCGGGAAAGGACGGGTCGAGCAGGGCCTCCAGCAGGCGCCGGGAGCGCAGCGAGAAGCCGCCGTTGCCCACCTGCCGGCTGGAAAGGTCCGGCGGCCACACGGCGCCGGCGTAGTCGTAGTCGAGGAAGCGCGGGTCCCAGGCGGCGGGATCGGTGACGAAGCCGTCCCACTGGACGGTCAGGGCGTGGGGCGTGGCCACGTGGGCGGCGAGGCCCTTGACCATGAAGACGGAGTATTCCCGCTTGCTGGCGATGGGCGGGATGGGGACGACTTCGATGCCGGCCCGCGGCGCCACGTCCTGGGAGGTGAGCAGCACGGCGCGGGCGAAAGCGCAGAGGGCCATGCTGCGCTCCATCGCGTCGAGGGCCAGTTCGGCATTGACGCAATCGACGGCGACCAGGGTCACGGTCGGCAGGGCGAGTTTCTCGGCATTCATTGGTTCCCCTCCCCCCGCCCCCTCCCGCCGGGCGGGGGTGACGTCGGTTCGCCGCTGCGCGGCTCCGCGTCTTGGTTGGCGTCCCTTGGGGCGGCCCTGCGGTGCGCGTGGTTCCCCTCCCCCCGCCCCCTCCCGCCGGGAGGGGGTGACGTCGGTTCGCCGCTGCGCGGCTCCTCGTTCCTGGCGGCGCGCCTTGGGGCGGCCCTGCGGTGTCTCATGGCGGTTCCTCCGGCGAAGCCGGAAGTGTAAGCGAGGCGGCAGGGCCCCGATGAAAGGAAAACGGCCCGGGGGTCCGGGCCGTTTCCTCGTTGCCCCGCGGGGCGGTCAAGCCTTCTGCCGCAAGAGCAGGCCCTGCATCCTGTCGATGGATTCGGCGATGGCCAGCAGTTCCTCGGAGGGAATCTGGCGGATCATCTTGCCGGTCTGCCCATCGACGATCCTGACCACGGTCTTGCCGGTGGAGTCGTCCACCGAGAACTGGAGCGCGTTGGAAACGACGGGCTCCACCTTGGTCCTGATCTGCTCGATTGCCTGTTCGATCTCTTCCCGGGATACGGCGGGCGCTTGCGGCGGGGCCTGGACCTTCGGGGCTTCGGCGGCCGCGGCCTGCACCACCGGCGGCGCCCCGGATCCCTGGGGCGCGGCCGGGAGGTTCAGCGCGTTGCCGAAACTTCCGACGGATTGAATTGCCATTGCAGGCCTCCTTGCCAGGTGGGGCGGCGATGGAGTCGCCGCCCTCCGTTACGCATGCGTCCTATCAGCCGCGGAGGAGCGTGAGCACCTGGTTCGGAACCGCGTTCGCCTGGGCCAGCATCGCCGTGCCCGCCTGCTGGAGGATCTGGGCCCGGGTCAGGTTGGCGGTCTCCTGGGCGAAGTCGGCATCGCGGATGCGGCTGCGGGAGGCCGACAGGTTCTCGGAGGTGGTCTGCAGGTTGGCGATGGTGGTCTCGAAGCGGGACTGCAGGGCGCCGAACTTGGCGCGCTGGCCATTGACGACCGCCAGGGCCGCATCGACGATGGCGATGGACCGGTTGGCCGCGCCGACGCTGCCCACGTCGAGGGCGTTCACCGCCTGGAGCTGGGCGGCCGCGGTGGCTGCGTTGAAGAAGTCGGTCGTGTTGGCGGCGGCCACGTTGAAGGACTTGTCGGAGTCCAGCGTGAGCTGGCCGGTGCCGACCGCGGTGGCGCCGGCGGCGGTGGCCGTGCCGCCGACGGTGACGGCGGCGGTGGAGGCGGCGTTGTTGGCGACGGTGATGTTCTCGCCGGTGCTGTTGGTCAGGGTGATGCCGTCGCCGGCCGTATTGACCTTCGCCGTGACGCCGGTCTTGGAGGACACGTCGTTGAAGGCGTTCACCGCGGCCGAGAGGCCGTCGGCGTTGAGCGTCGCGCCGACGGAGAAGGCGATGGTGACGGCGGTGGCGTTGTTGGAGGTGATGTCCAGCGAGTAGCTCGCCGACGCGGTGAACACCGTCATGTCGAACTCGGTGACGGCCGTGGCGGAGACGCCGGTGTTGCCGGACTGGCCGTTGATCTGGCCGGCCACGGTCTTGGCGCTGGCGGCGGCGGCGGCAGTGATGGTCGCGCTGCCGATGGCGCCGTTGATGGTGATCGTGCCGCCGGCGACGCGGGAGGCGGCCGCCGCGTTGGAGGCGATGGCATTGGCGGTGCTGCCCTGGACCAGGTCACCGGCCGGGTTGGTCGCCGTGGCGGCCAGGGAGCCGAC
>JAEUNJ010000253.1 GCA_016791145.1 Rhodocyclaceae bacterium
GTTGGCCAGCGCCGCGGTGGCTGCCTCCCGGGACGGATACTCGCCGAACACGACTCCGATCCGGGTCCGTCCCTGCACCGGAACGGCATAGGCGCGCACCTGCCCATACTCGGGCCGCGCCTCCACCTGCGCCAGCAGGTGCTCGACTTCCGCGGCCCGGCCGGCGCCGGTGACCAGGATCTGCAGGAACCAGGTGTCGTCGGTCGCCTGCCCCAGCCATGCGCGGGTATCCGCCAGCTTGGTCCGGGTGCGCGGCCCGAAGGATTCCTCCTCCGCGGCGGTTGTGGGGGCGTCGGCCCGGACGGCGGCCGTCGGGCCTGCCGCGGGCGGAGGGGCGGAAGGGATGGCGGCTCCCGACGAGGGGACGATCCGGCCCGCGGCTGAGGGTCCCGCGGTCTCCCGGGTGGCCTCCTCCGGCCTGGCCGGCGAGGCGGCGGCAGGTTCGCCGGGGCCTGCCGGCGGCGCGGGGGGGGGCGAGGCCGGTGCGGCGGCGGGCTGGACCGGGGGCGCGGCCGGTGGCGGCGGCACGGCGGCCGGCGCGGGGGCCCCGGCATCGGTGGCGGGGGCAGGTAGCTCCGTCGGGGACGGACGCAGCAGCCAACCGACGGCGCCCGCCGCAAGCAGGGCCAGAGCGGCCAGGGCGGTGCGCCCGGCGAGGTGGTGCCGCGCCGCCGGAGGCGATGCGAACTCCGAGTCCCGTATCGCCGCCTTCACGTGCCGCGGCAGCACCTGGTATCCGCCCTCGGAGAAGACGGCCAGCAGGGACTTGTCCGCCAGGATGTTGATCCGCCGGGTGAGGCCGAGGGATGCCTTCTCGATCAGGCGCACGGTGGCGGCACCGAAGATCTCGGGGCCGCGATAGCCGGCCGCCCGCATCCGGAAGGCCAGGTAGCTGGCGATGTCCGCCCGCACCAGGGGTTCGAGGGTGAAGTTGTGGGTGATGCGGTCCTTCAGTTGCCGCATCTCGGGCCGGCCGAGGATGTCGTTGAGTTCGGTCTGGCCGAAGAGCACCAGTTGCAACAGCTTGTGCCGGTTCGACTCCAGGTTGGAGAGCAGGCGGATCTCCTCCAGGGTCTCGGGCGGCATGGCGTGCGCCTCGTCGATGAGGACCACCACCTGCCGGCCCCCGGCGAAGAGCTGGATAAGCCTTTCCTGGAGGGCGCGAAGGAGCAGGGTCGCCCGGGCGTTCTCCGCGACGGGGACCTCGAGTTCGTCCGCAAGCGCGTACAGGATGTCGTCCCGGGACAGGGACGGATTCGCCAGGTAGATGGTGACGACCTTCTCCGGCAGGCGCTCCATGAGCACCCGGCACAGCATGGTCTTGCCGCTGCCCACCTCGCCGCTGACCTTGACGATCCCCTCGTCATGGGTGATGGCGTAGATCAGGGCTTCCAGCGTGGCGCCGCGGTTCGCCCCGGAGAAGAAGAAGTCCGTGTGGGGCGTGATCCGGAAGGGGGCTTCGGCGAGTCCGAAGTGGCTCAGGTACATGGTCGGCCGCGCTCCGTCCTGCCGTCAGGCCGCATCGACGCCCGTCCGGGCGAGGGCGGCGATCCGGTTGTAGAGGGTGGTCCGGTTCACGCCGAGCAGGCGGGCGGCCTGGCTCAGGTTGCCATGGGCGAGGCGCTGGGCGGCTTCCACGTAGGCGAATTCCCATTGGCGCAGCGTCCCGTCCAGGTCGAACCCGTCCCGTGCCTGCAACTGGCGCAGGGCCAACTGCACCAGGCGCTCGTGTTCCAGGGGAAGGTCCCAGGCGGCGCCGGGACCTTCCGGCGGCGCCATGTCGAATTCCTCGCGCAACTGCTGCACGCCGATGGCCTTCCCCGCGTGCTTCGCCACAAGCCGGATGACGATGTTGCGCAGTTCCCGGGCGTTGCCGGGAAAGCCGTAGGCCATCCAGGCAGCCTCGGCCTCCGGCGTGAGGGAGAAGGGTTCGCTGCCGGTCTGCCGGGAGTAGAGGGTGCGGAAATGGTCCAGGAGCAGCAGGCGGTCGCGTCCCGTTTCCCGCAGCGGGGGCGCCACCACCGTGAACACGGACAGCCGGTGATAGAGGTCCGCCCGGAACCGCCCTTCCCTGACCTCGCGCCGCAGGTCGCGGTTGGTGGCGGCGATGATCCGCGCCCGGCTGTGCCGGGAAAACGTCTCGCCGACCCGCTGGTATTCGCCGTTCTCCAGCACGCGCAGCAGCTTTGGCTGCAGTTCGAGGGGCAGTTCGCCGATTTCGTCCAGGAAGAGGGTGCCGTCGTCGGCCTCCTCGAAGTACCCGGACTTGGCCTGGACGGCGCCGGTGAAAGACCCCTTCGCGTAGCCGAACAGGGTCGGCTCGACCAGGGACGGGGATATGGCCGCGCAGTTCAGCGCCAGGTAGGGCCGGTGCCGGCGATGGGTCAGTCGGTGCAGGAAGGCCTGGGCGACGATCTCCTTGCCGCTCCCCGATTCGCCCTCGATGAGCACCGGGAAGGGGGAGTCCGCGTATTGGCGGACCTGCTCCCGCAGCTTGCGGACCGGCGGGCTGTCGCCGACGAAGGCGTCGCCGCTTTCCGCCGTCGGCGACAACTCGGCGGCGCGAAAGCTCAACGCGCGCGTGAGGGCCTGGCGCAAGGCCTCCGGGTCGGCCGGCTTGGCGATGAACTCCGTTGCCCCGAGCGCCCGGGCATGCCGGGCGTTGGTTTCCTCGCTCTGCCCGGACAGGATGATGATCCGCATGGACGGGGAGAGGGCCAGCAGGTCGCCGACCAGGGCGAAGCCCTCGTCCGGCCGGTGCGGATGGGGTGGCAGGCCCAGATCCACGAGGGCCAGTTCGGGCGGACGGGGCATCGCGCGCGCCGCCGCCATGCCGCCCTCCCGCGTGTCGGCCATCCGGATCTGGAAATCCCCGCCGAGGAAGTAGCCGAGGCTTTCCGTGATCAGTGGATCGTCGTCCACGATCAGCAGCCAGGGCCTGTCGTCCGCCACGGATGAAGCATTCTTCATGTCCGGCCCATCATAGCGCAAACCTTCCCGCCCGCTGCCCCGGCGCCATCCCCGGGTCTCCCCCGGGCGGGGCCGCCCCGGTGCCTCTGTTAGAATGCTGGGGTTTTTTTGTGTGGAAGCGGCGACGTGTCCGGGGAACCCCTGGTCGAAATCCGAAACCTGAACTTTTCCTATGACGGCCGGCCCGTCCTGACGGGGATCAACATGGTGATCCCGCGCGGGAAGGTGGTGGCCATCATGGGGCAGAGCGGCTGCGGCAAGACAACGACGCTGCGCCTGATCGGGGGGCAGCTGAAGCCCACCAGCGGGCACGTGAAGGTGGCGGGGCAGGTGGTGCACGATCTCGACGACGACGGCCTGTACCGGTTGCGCCGGCGGATGGGCATGCTGTTCCAGTTCGGAGCCCTGTTCACCGACATGTCCGTGTTCGACAACGTCGCCTTCCAGTTGCGGGAACATACCGATCTGCCGGAGGACCTGATCCGCGACCTGGTGATGATGAAGCTCCATGCCGTCGGCCTGCGCGGCGCCCACCGCCTGATGCCTTCGGAGTTGTCCGGCGGCATGGCCCGGCGGGTGGCCTTGGCACGGGCGATCGCCCTGGACCCGATGCTCATCATGTACGACGAGCCCTTTGCCGGCCTGGACCCCATCTCCCTGTCCATCATCGGCGAGTTGATCCGTACCCTCACTCAGGCCCTCGGTGCCAGTTCCGTGGTGGTCACCCACGACGTGCAGGAGTCCCTGAAGATCGTCGATTACGTCTATTTCGTCTCCGCCGGCCGCATCGTGGCCGAGGGCACGGCCGAGGATATCCGCCGGTCCGACGCTCCCTACGTGCACCAGTTCGTCTGGGGCGAGGCGGACGGTCCGGTGCCCTTCCAGTACCCGGCGCCGGCCTACGCGGACCAGATCCTTCCCGGCAGGGCCCTCCATGGATAACGTGATCACCCGGGCCCTGACGAACCTCGGTCACCGGGTCACCTCGCGGATCCGCCGTCTCGGGTTCGCCAGCCGCTTCTTCGCCATGACCCTGGTGTATTCCGGCACGGCCCTGAAGCGCTTCAACCTGACGATCCGGGAGATCTACTTCACCGGCGTCCTGTCCCTGATCATCATCCTCGTGTCGGGCCTTTTCGTGGGCATGGTGCTCGGCCTCCAGGGCTACGACACGCTCCAGCGCTACGGGTCCTCCGAGGCCCTCGGTATCCTCGTGGCCCTGTCCCTGGTCCGGGAACTGGGGCCGGTGGTGGCGGCCCTGCTGTTCGCCAGCCGGGCCGGCTCGGCCATCACCGCGGAGATCGGCCTGATGAAGGCGACCGAGCAGCTATCCGCGATGGAGATGATGGCCGTGAATCCCATTGCCCGGGTGGTCGCCCCCCGTTTCTGGGCGGGCATCATCTCGATGCCGCTGCTGGCCGCCCTGTTCTCCGCCATGGGCATCTTCGGGGGCTACCTGGTGGGCGTCCAGTTGATCGGCGTCGACGAGGGGTCCTTCTGGTCCCAGATGCAGGCCTCCGTGGATTTCCGGGAGGACATCGTGAACGGGGTCATCAAGAGCTTCGTGTTCGGCGTCGTCGTCACCTGGATCGCGGTGTTCGAGGGTTACGACTCGGAGCCCACCGCGGAGGGGGTCTCCGGGGCCACGACCCGTACCGTGGTGACGTCCTCCCTGGCCATCCTGGCCGCCGACTTCGTCCTAACCGCCTTCATGTTCCGGGGTGTTTGAACCATGAATCGTGCCGCGCTTGATCTTTGGGTAGGTTTCTTCGTGGCCATCGGCCTCGCCTCCCTGTTGTTTTTGGCCCTGAAAGTGGGAAATTTGGCATCTTCCAGCACCGGCGAGACATACCGGCTGATGGCCGAATTTGATAACATCGGCGGCCTGAAGGTACGGGCGCCCGTGAAAAGCGCCGGCGTCGTGGTGGGCCGGGTTTCAGAAATCCGCTTCGACCAGGAGTCCTACCGGGCAGTGGTGTCGATGCAGTTGGACCAGCGGTACAAGTTTCCCCGCGACACCATCCTGACCATCAACACCTCGGGCCTGCTCGGGGAGCAGTACATCGGCTTCGAGGTGGGTGGCGACACCGCGGTGCTCAAGGACGGCGAGAAGGTGAAGAAGACCCAGTCGGCCGTCGTCCTGGAGAAACTGATCAGCCAGTTCATGTTCAACAAGGCGGCCGAAGACGGCGGCAAGAAGTGAGGCGGCGATGCAGCGCGAGAACGAGAACGAGTCCGAAGCCGGGAATCCCCTGAACCGGCGCCTGCGCATCCTGGCGGTGGCCCTGGCGGCCGCCGGCATGCTTGGCGGTTGCGCCACTTCCGGCAACCCCAAGGATCCGATCGAGGGCTTCAACCGCGCCATGTTCGCGTTCAACGAGGGGCTCGACACGGTCGTCATCAAGCCCGTGTCCAGCGCCTATGACTACGTGCTGCCCTCCCCCGTCAAGACCGGCGTTGCCAATTTCTTCGCCAACATCGGCGACGTGTTCATCGCGGTCAACAACCTGCTCCAGGGCAAGGTTCCCGAGGCGGCCTCCGATGCCGGCCGCTTCCTGGTCAACACGACCATCGGGCTGCTCGGGGTGCTCGACGTGGCATCCGACATGGGCCTGGAGAAGCACAGCGAGGACTTCGGACAGACCTTCGGCCGCTGGGGCGTCGGCAGCGGAGCCTACGTCGTGGTCCCGTTCTTCGGCCCGCGCACGGTGCGCGACACCGTCGGCCTGATCCTGGACGTGAAGACGGATCCCGTCGGCTACGTGGACCACATCCCGACCCGCAACACCCTCTATGCCCTGCGCGTGGTCAGCGACCGGGCGGCGATGCTTCCCGCCGACAAGGTCATCGAGGAGGCGGCGCTCGACAAGTATTCCTACATCCGCGACGGCTACCTGCAGCGGCGCCGCAACCTGATCCACGACGGCAATCCGCCCCGGGAACAGGATGCCGCCCTCGAGGAAGACCGCAAGGTGGCTGCCGGCGAGACGATGCGCCCGGCCGGTCCCCTTGCCGCCGCCCGCTGATTCGAGACAAGGATTCCCCATGAAGTGGCTTTTCGCGGGCCTCGCGGCCCTTTGCATTTCCATCGGTGCCGGGGCGCAGGAAGCCCTGGCCCCCGACGTCCTGGTCCGCAACGTCACCAGCGAGGTGCTCGACATCGTCCGCAAGGACAAGGACATCCAGTCCGGGAGCACCCGCAAGGCCATTGACCTCGTCGAAGCCAAGGTCCTGCCCCATTTCAACTTCGCCCGGATGACGCAGCTCGCCGTGGCGAGGGACTGGCGGCAGGCCAGTCCGACACAGCAGAAGGCCCTGACGGATGAGTTCCGTACCCTGCTGGTCCGCACCTACTCGAAAGCCCTTACCGAGTACCGCAACCAGACCATCGATTTCAAGCCCCTGAAGGCCCAGCCCGCCGACACGGACGTCCGGGTGCGCACCGAGATCAAGCAATCCGGGGCCAAGGCGATCGAATTGGACTATTCCCTCGAGAAGACCGCAGCCGGCTGGAAGGTCTATGACATCGAGGTGGCCGGGGTCAGCCTCGTGACGAACTACCGGACGTCCTTTGCCAACGAGGTTCGCGACGGCGGAATCGACGGGCTCATCAAGACCCTGCAGGCGAAGAACCAGAGCGGCGAGAAGAAATGATCCGCGCCGCCGGCGATCGCGTCCAGGTTTCCGGACCCATGACCCTGGATGGGGCCACGGGCCTGCTGGCGGACGGCGCCGCGGCCCTGAGCACTCCGGCGACCGTGTTCGATCTGGCCGAAGTCACCAACGTGGATTCCTCGAGCCTTGCCGTGGTCTTTGGCTGGGTGAGGGCGGGCAGGGACCGGGGCGCGGAAGTCCGGGTCGCCAACGTGCCGCGCGACCTGCTGAGCCTCGCCGAGGTCTACGGCGTCTCCGAACTGCTGCCCGTCTCTGGCTGAAGTCGTCAGGCTCCGGGACGGCCCGGCCGCGCGCCGGAGGCCGTCGTGGGGCGGTGCCGGAACACTCCATTCATGATTCCCGCCATCCGTGTTGCCGGCGTATCCAAGTGCTTCGGGGCCACCCGGGCGCTGGACGACGTGAGCCTGGAGATCCCCCGGGGGGAATTCTTCGGCCTTCTCGGGCCCAATGGCGCCGGCAAGACCACGCTGATCTCGGCCCTGGCCGGCCTCGTCCGCCCGGATGCGGGGCGGCTGGCGGTGATGGGGTTGGACGTGCAGGCGGACTACCGATCCGCCCGGCGGCAGCTCGGCGTCGTTCCCCAGGAACTGGTATTCGACCCCTTCTTCTCGGTGCGGGAAACCCTGCGCATCCAGTCGGGCTACTTCGGCATCCGGGACAACGACGCGTGGATCGACGAGATCCTGGAGAACCTGGACCTGATGCCCAAGGCGGACGCCAACATGCGGACGCTGTCCGGCGGCATGAAGCGCCGTGTGCTGGTCGCCCAGGCGCTGGTCCATCGTCCCCCGGTGATCGTTCTCGACGAGCCCACGGCCGGGGTGGACGTGGAACTGCGCCAGACCCTCTGGCGCTTCATCCGACGGCTGAATGCCGACGGTCATACGATCGTCCTGACCACCCACTACCTGGAGGAGGCCGAGAACTTCTGCACGCGCATTGCCATGCTGAAGCAGGGGCGGATCGTCGCCCTCGACAGCACGCGGAACCTGCTGCGCAGTTTCTCGGCCCATGCCCTGCGGTTTCGGCTCGCCGGGGGCCGGCTGCCCGAGCCACTGGCGAGCGCCGCGAAGGAGGAATCCGGTCTGTGGAGCCTCCCTTTCGACCGGTTCGACGAAGTGGCGCCGGTCCTGGCGGCGTTGCGGGATGCGGGCTGCGTGCTGGAGGACCTGGAGATCGGCAAGCCGGACCTGGAGGAGGTCTTCGTCCGCGTCATGAACCGGGCGGAGGCGGCATGAGGAAGGTCCCCATCCCCCCCGCCCGCCCTTTCCGCGGAAGGGGGGTGACGTTCGTTCGCGGGCTGCGCCCGCTCCGGGATTGCGGGTCGTCGCCTCCTTGGGGCGGCCCGACGGAGGCGGCATGAGCGGCTTCTCCACCCTGTTGTACAAGGAGGTCCTGCGGTTCTGGAAGGTGGCCTTCCAGACCGTTGCCGCGCCGGTACTGACAGCGATGCTTTACCTGCTGATCTTCTCGCATGTGCTGGAGGAGCACGTGCAGGTGCATGGCGTCGCCTATTCCTCTTTCCTGGTGCCCGGGCTGGTCATGATGTCCGTCCTCCAGAACGCCTTCGCCAATTCGTCGTCCTCCCTGATCCAGTCCAAGGTGACCGGGAGCATCGTGTTCGTGCTGCTGCCCCCCATCTCCTATCCGGCCTTCTGGGCGGCCTACGTGGGCGCCGCGGTGATCCGCGGCCTGTGCGTGGGGTTGGGCGTGCTCCTCGTGACCCTGTGGTTCGCCCGGCTGGGCTTCGAGGCTCCGGCGTGGATCCTGGTGTTCGCGATCCTCGGCGGCGGCATCCTCGGCACGCTAGGCGTCATCGCCGGCATCTGGGCCGACAAGTTCGACCAGCTCGCCGCCTTCCAGAACTTCCTGATCATGCCGCTGACCTTTCTCTCGGGGGTCTTCTACTCGGTACATTCCCTGCCCCCCTTCTGGCAGCAGGTCTCGGCCTGGAACCCGGTCTTCTACATGATCGACGGCTTCCGTTACGGTTTCTTCGGCATCTCCGACGCTTCCCCGTGGAAGAGCCTGGCCGTCGTCGGCGCCTGCTTCGTCACCCTTTCCGCCCTCACCCTGGCCCTGCTGCGCCGCGGCTACAAATTGAGGGCCTAGGAGTCACTCCATGCTCGACCCCGGACTCATCGAACAGTGGATCGCCGCCGGCCTGCCCTGCGAGCATCTCGCGGTGGACGGCGACGGCCACCATTTCCAGGCCGTCATCGTCAGCCGGGAATTCGCCGGCCTCAACCGCGTCAAGCGGCAGCAGCGCGTGAACGCGCTGCTCAAGGATCGCTTCGACTCCGGCGAGCTGCACGCCCTGTCCATGCAGACCCTGACGCCGGAGGAGTGGTCCGCCCGTGGATAAGCTGCTGATCGAGGGCAACGGTCCGCTGCGCGGCGAGGCCGCCATCTCGGGTGCCAAGAATGCCGCCCTGCCGCTCCTGTGCGCGGCACTGTTGAGCCGCGAGCCGGTCACCTTCACCAACGTGCCGGCGCTCCAGGACATTCGCACCATGCTGCGGCTGCTGGAGCAGATGGGCGTGCGGGTCGACCGGGACGGGGACCGGGTGACCCTGGACGCCGCGGAACTGGCCACCCCGGTGGCGCCCTACGAACTGGTCAAGACCATGCGCGCCTCCGTTCTCGTGCTGGGGCCGCTGGTGGCCCGGGCCGGCGAGGCCAAGGTGTCCCTGCCCGGCGGTTGCGCCATCGGCGCCCGGCCGGTGGACCAGCACATCAAGGGCCTGCAGGCCATGGGCGCGCAGATTTCGGTGGAGCAGGGCTACGTGATGGCCCGGGCCGCGCGGCTGAAAGGCGCCCGGCTCTTCACCGACATGGTCACGGTGACCGGCACCGAGAACCTCATGATGGCCGCCTGCCTCGCCGAAGGCGAGACGGTGATCGAGAATGCCGCCCGGGAGCCCGAGGTCGTGGACCTGGCGAATTGCCTGGTGGCCATGGGCGCCCAGATTTCAGGCGCCGGCACCGACGTGATCCGCATCCGCGGCGTCGCGCGCCTGCACGGCACCACCCACAGGATCATGCCCGACCGCATCGAGACCGGCACCTACCTCTGCGCGGCCGCCGTGACCGGCGGCGACATCCGGCTCACCGGCACCTCGGCGGCTTACCTCGACGCGGTCATCGACAAGCTGATGGACGCGGGCTGTGCCATCGAGTTCTCCCGCGACATGATCCATCTGAAGGCACCGCCGCGGCTGACCGCAGTCTCCATCCGGACGGCACCCTATCCGGCCTTCCCGACCGACATGCAGGCCCAGTTCATGGCCATCAACGCCGTGGCCGATGGCACGGCGGTGATCCGCGAGACCATCTTCGAGAACCGCTTCATGCATGCCGTCGAGTTGATCCGGCTGGGTGCGGACATCGCCATCGACGGCAACACGGCCGTGGTGAAGGGGAGGCCGCAATTGAACGGCGCGACCGTCATGGCCACCGACCTGCGGGCCTCCGCAAGCCTGGTGATCGCCGGGCTGGTGGCCCGGGGCGAGACCCTGGTGGACCGCATCTACCACCTGGACCGAGGCTACGAGCGGCTGGAGGAAAAGCTTACCGCCCTCGGCGCGAAGGTGCGCCGGGTGAAGTGACCAGCCGCGCCGGATAGAATCGGAACGACCATGAGCACCATCACCATCGCCCTTTCCAAGGGCCGCATCTTCGACGAGACCCTTCCCCTGCTCGCCGCGGCCGGCATCGTGCCGGCCGAGAATCCCGAATCCTCCCGGAAGCTGATCATCGGCACCAACCGGCCCGAGGTGAGGGTGGTGATCGTGCGGGCCTCCGACGTGCCCACCTACGTCCAGTACGGCGCCGCCGACCTGGGCATCGCCGGCAAGGACGTGCTGCTGGAGCACGGCGGCGCGGGCCTCTACCAGCCGCTCGACCTGAAGATCGCGCGCTGCCGCATGTGCGTCGCGGCCCCGGCCGGCTTCGATTACCAGGCCGCGGTGCGGCGTGGGGCGCGGCTGCGCGTGGCCACCAAGTACATCGAGGTGGCCCGGGAACATTTCGCCGCCAAGGGCGTGCACGTGGACCTGATCAAGCTCTACGGTTCCATGGAACTCGCCCCCCTGGCCGGACTGGCCGAGGCCATCGTGGATCTCGTCTCCAGCGGCGCGACCCTGAAGGCCAACAACCTGGTGGAGGTGGAGGAGATCATGCCCATCTCGTCCCGGCTCATCGTGAACCAGGCCTCCATGAAGATGAAGCACGACCTGATCCAGCCCGTCATCGACGCCTTCGCCGGAGCCGTCCCATGAACGTCCAGCCGCGCCGCCTCTCCACCCGCGATCCAGAGTTCCTGTCCACCCTCGACGCGCTGCTCCACTTCGACCACTCGACCGACGAAGCCATCGAACGCACCGTGGCCGAGATCCTGGCCAACGTGCGCACGCTGGGCGACGAGGCCGTCCTGGATTACACGCGCCGCTTCGACAGGCTAGAGGTGACGAGGATGGCGCAGGTGGAACTGGCCCCTGCCGAACTCGCCGCCGCCTTCTCCGGCCTCCCGGCCGATCGGCGCGAGGCCCTGGAACACGCGGCGCGGCGCATCCGTTCCTACCACGAGCGGCAAAAGGCCGAGTCCTGGGAATACCAGGAGGCCGACGGCACGCGGCTGGGGCAGAAGGTGACGCCCCTGGACCGTGTCGGCCTCTATGTTCCGGGCGGCAAGGCCGCCTACCCGAGTTCGGTGCTCATGAACGCCATCCCGGCGAAGGTGGCCGGCGTGCGTGAACTGATCATGGTGGTCCCCACGCCTCGCGGCGAGCGTAATGCCCTCGTCCTGGCCGCCGCCCACCTGGCCAGCGTGGACCGGGTCTTCGCCCTCGGCGGTGCCCAGGCCGTGGGCGCCCTGGCCTACGGCACCCAGACCATTCCCCAGGTGGACAAGATCGTCGGTCCCGGCAACGCCTACGTGGCGAGCGCCAAGCGTCGCGTCTTCGGCGTCGTCGGCATCGACATGGTGGCCGGGCCCTCGGAAGTCCTCGTCATTTCGGACGGCTCAGGCGATCCGGACTGGACGGCCATGGACCTCTTCGCCCAGGCCGAGCACGACGAACTGGCCCAGTCCATCCTGCTGTGCCCGGACGCCGCCTACCTGGACCGGGTCGCGGCGAGCATCGAGAGGCTGTTGCCCGGCATGCCCCGGCGGGAGGTGATCGCGGCGTCCCTGTCGGGCCGCGGCGCCCTGATCCTCGTCTCCGACCTGGAGGAGGCCTGCACCATCGCCAACCGCATCGCCCCCGAGCACCTGGAACTGGCGGTGGAGGATCCGCGCGCGCTGCTCGGCCGCATCCGCCATGCCGGCGCCATCTTCATGGGGCACTACGCCTCGGAATCCCTGGGCGACTACTGCGCCGGGCCTAACCACGTCCTGCCCACCTCCCGCAGCGCCCGCTTCTCGAGCCCCCTGGGCGTCTACGACTTCCAGAAGCGATCCAGCCTGATCGAGATCTCGGCGGCCGGCGCCCAGGCCCTCGGCCCCGTCGCCTCCACGCTCGCCCACGGGGAAGGGCTGACCGCCCACGCCCGGGCGGCGGAACTGCGGTTGGGAAGGTAAGGCCGATTTACGTCCCGCCGGCGCGGCGGGACGGATGGAACGCGGCTAGCGGAGAAGGTCGCGCAGGGCGTCCGTCAGGACGCCGCACTGCTCGTCGGTGCCGACGGTGATGCGCAGGTACTGGTCGATGCGCGGCAGTTGGAAGTGCCGCACGATGATGCTGCGCTCGCGCAGGGCCCTGGCCAGTTCCCCGGCGTCGCGCCCCGGATGGCGGGCGAACACGAAATTCGCCGCCGAGGGGATCACCTGGAAGCCAATTCCTTCCAGGGCGGCGACCAGGGTGGTGCGACTGCGGATCACGGCCTGGCGGGTGCGGTCGAACCACTCCCGGTCCTCCATGGCCGCGACGGCGCCGGCCAGGGCCATCCGGCCCAGCGGATAGGAATTGAAGCTGTTCTTCACCCGCTCCAGGCCTTCGATCAGGTGTGGCTGGCCGATGGCGAAGCCCACCCGGAGCCCGGCCAGGCTGCGCGACTTCGACAGGGTCTGGACGACCAGCAGGTTGGGATGACGGGCCACGAGCGGCACCGCCGACTGGCCGCCGAAATCCACGTAGGCTTCATCGACCACCACCACCGAATCGGGATTGCCGGCGACGATGCGCTCCAGGTCCCCGAGGGCCAGCGCCCGGCCCGTCGGCGCGTTCGGATTGGCGAAGATGATGCCGCCATTGGAGCGCAGGTAGTCGGAGGCGCGAATGGAGAAATCCTCGGCCAGCGGCACGGTCTCGTGGGCGATGCCGTAAAGCCCGCAATACACCGGGTAGAAGCTGTAGGTGATGTCCGGGAAGAGCAGGGGGCGGTCGTGCCTGAGCAGGCCGAGGAAGACGTGGGCGAGGACCTCGTCGGAGCCGTTCCCGACGAAGACCTCGCGCGGCGAGACGCCGCCGAAGAAGGCGGCGATGGCCCCCTTCAGCCGTTCGGCATTGGGGTCCGGATACAGGCGCAGTCCGTCGCCGACCTCGCCGCGCAGGGCGTCCAGCGCCCGCGGACTCGGTCCGTAGGGGTTTTCGTTGGTGTTCAGCTTGACCAGGTTGGCCAGCTTCGGCTGCTCGCCGGGGACGTAGGGGGAGAGGCCGCGGACGACGGCGCTCCAGTAACGGTTTTCGGGGGCGTTCATGCGGAATTGCGGATCGGGCCGGTCGGTGGGGAGGACGCCTGGCGGCCTTCGGCGGCGACCGCGGCCGGAAGGCTGGAAAGGCCTGAAATGGTATCATGCAGCGACCCGCAACCGGACCCTGCCGCGGCCATGCGCCAAGCCGAAATCACCCGCAACACGCTGGAAACCCAGATACGCGTCGCCATCGACCTGGATGGCACCGGCAAATCGGATCTTGCCACCGGCATGGGCTTCCTGGACCACATGCTCGACCAGATCGCGCGCCATGGCCTGATCGACCTGACGGTGGAAGCGAAGGGGGATTTGCACATAGACGGACACCACACCACGGAGGACGTGGGGATCACGATCGGGCAGGCCCTGGCCAGGGCCTGGGGCGACAAGAGGGGATTGCGCCGCTACGGCCATGCCTACGTGCCGCTGGACGAGGCCCTGTCGCGCGTCGTCGTCGACCTGTCGGGCCGTCCGGGCCTCGTATTCCAGGTGCCCTTCACCCGGGCCGCCATCGGCGAGTTCGACGTCGATCTCGTGCGGGAGTTTTTCCAGGGACTCGTGAACCATGCCGGGATCACCCTGCACATCGACAATCTGAGGGGCGACAACGCCCATCACCAGGCGGAAACGGTCTTCAAGGCCTTCGCCCGCGCCTTGCGCATGGCGGTGGAGGCCGATCCCCGCGGCGGCGGCATCCCGTCCACCAAGGGCAGCCTCTGAGCGGCCGGTCGTCGCCGGCCGCCCGGCGGATACTTCAGCGAGAACAACCCCGCTCACCCCCCGAGGTCCTCCGATGAATCCCAGCGTCGCCGTCGTCGATTACGGCATGGGCAATCTGCGTTCGGTCGCCAAGGCCCTGGAACACGTGGCCGACGGGCGGCCGGTGGTCGTGACCGCCGACCCGTCGATGGTGGCCGCCGCCGGGCGGGTGGTGGTGCCCGGACAGGGCGCCATGCCCGACTGCATGGCTGAGCTGCAGCGCCGGGGCCTGAGGGAAGCGGTGCTGCGGGCCGCCGCGGAGAAGCCCTTCCTGGGCATCTGCATCGGCTTGCAGATGCTCTTCGAGCACAGCGACGAGGGCGACGTGCCCGGTCTGGGGCTGCTGCCCGGCCGGGTGAGGCATTTCCCCATGGAGGCCATGAAGGGCGCCGCGGGCGAGAGGCTCAAGGTGCCCCACATGGGCTGGAACCAGGTCCAGCAGGCGGAGCCGCACCCCTTGTGGGATGGCATCGCCGACGGCGGCCGTTTCTATTTCGTGCACAGTTACTACGTGGAGCCTGCCGCGCCGGACGTGATTGCCGGGTCCACCGTTTACGGCATCCCCTTTACCAGCGCGGTGGCCCGCGCTAACATCTTCGCCGTCCAATTCCACCCGGAAAAGAGTGCCCAGGCCGGCCTCCGGCTCCTCCGCAACTTCATGCACTGGAAGCCCTGACGCCATGCCCGCAGCGGGCATCCCGAGCGCCCCCGAATATCCGCACCGTCCCCGATTTTCCTGACCGCCACGGTTTCGAGACCTCACTATCCATGCTGCTGATACCCGCGATCGACCTGAAGGATGGCCATTGCGTGCGCCTCAAGCAGGGCGCGATGGACGACGCCACCGTGTTCTCGGAGAATCCCGGGGCCATGGCCAGGCACTGGATCGCCCAGGGCGCCCGCCGGCTGCACCTGGTGGACCTCAACGGCGCCTTCGCCGGCAAGCCCAAGAACGAGCCCGCGATCAAGGCCATCCTGCAGGAAGTGGGCGACGAGATTCCCGTCCAGTTGGGTGGCGGCATCCGTGACCTGGATACCATCGAGCGCTGCCTCGACGACGGGGTCACCTACGTGATCATCGGCACGGCCGCGGTGAAGAATCCCGGGTTCCTCCACGATGCGTGCGGCGCCTTTCCCGGCCACATCATCGTCGGGCTCGATGCCAAGGACGGCAAGGTCGCCGTCGACGGATGGTCCAAGATGACCGGGCACGACGTGATCGACCTGGCGAAGAAGTTCGAGGACTACGGCGTCGAGGCCGTCATCTACACGGACATCGGGCGCGACGGCATGATGAGCGGCGTCAATGTGGAGGCTACGGTCAAACTGGCCCAGGCCCTGAAGATCCCCGTGATCGCCTCCGGGGGCATCGCCAGCCTGAAGGACGTTAAGGCCCTCTGCGAGGTCCAGGACGAAGGCATCATGGGGGCCATCACGGGCCGCGCCATCTACGAGGGCAAGCTGGATTTCAAGAAGGCCCAGGCCGAGGCGGACAAGCACTCCGCCGGCACCGCCTGAGCGACGGGAACCGACCCGACCCCGGCCCCGTCTTCCGCAACGTTCCGACCCCGCACCCGCCGGCCGCCACCCATGCTTGCCAAGCGCATCATTCCCTGCCTGGACGTCAATGCCGGCCGCGTCGTCAAGGGCGTTAACTTCGTCTCCCTGCGGGATGCGGGGGATCCGGTGGAGATCGCCCGGCGCTACGACGAGCAGGGGGCCGACGAGGTGACCTTCCTGGACATCACGGCGAGTTCGGACCAGCGCGACATCATCCTGAACATCGTCGAGGCCTGCGCCGAGCAGGTGTTCATCCCGCTGACCGTCGGTGGCGGCGTGCGGAAGGTGGAGGATGTGCGACGCCTGCTCAATGCGGGGGCGGACAAGGTGAGCATGAACACCGCCGCCGTGCAGAATCCCGAACTTGTGGCGGAGGCCTCCGGCAAGGTGGGCGCCCAGTGCATCGTGGTCGCTATCGACGCCAAGCAGTCGGGGCCCGGACGGTGGGAGGTCTTCACCCACGGCGGCCGCAAGGGGACCGGCCTCGACGCCGTGGAATGGGCCCGCCGGGTGGAAGCCCTGGGTGCCGGCGAGATCCTGCTCACCAGCATGGACCGGGACGGCACGAAGAACGGCTTCGACCTGGCCCTGACGCGGGCCGTGGCGGAGGCCGTCGGAATCCCGGTCATCGCCAGCGGCGGCGTCGGGAACCTGCAACACCTGGCGGATGGCGTCACCGAGGGGCTGGCCGATGCGGTGCTCGCCGCCAGCATCTTCCATTACGGCGAATACACGGTGCGCCAGGCCAAGGAATACATGCGCGACCGCGGCATCGAGGTGAGACTATGAGCCAGCCCAAATGGCTGAACCAGGTGAAGTGGGACGACCAGGGGCTGGTCCCGGCCATTTCACAGGATGCGAAGACCGGCGAGATCCTGATGGTCGCCTGGATGAACCGGGAGGCCCTGGAACTGACGGCCAAGGAGGGACGGGCGATCTTCTGGTCCCGGTCCCGCAAGAAGCTGTGGCGCAAGGGTGAGGAGTCCGGCCACGTGCAGACCCTGCACGAGGTCCGGCTCGACTGCGACAACGACGTGGTGCTGCTGAAGGTGGAGCAGATCGGCGGCATCGCCTGTCACACGGGACGCCGGTCCTGCTTCTTCCAGCGCCTCGAGGACGGCAGGTGGGTGGAGGTGGAGCCCGTTTTGAAGGATCCCAAGGAGATATACAAGTGATCGATCTCGAAGTCATCCACCGGGTCCAGCAGACCCTGCTCGAACGCAAGGGCGCCGCGCCCGATTCCTCATACGTCGCCAGCCTCTACGCCAAGGGCACCGAGGCCATCTGCAAGAAGGTGGCCGAGGAGGGGGCCGAGGTGATCATGGCGGCCAAGGACGGCGACCGGCTCCACCTGGTACGCGAGGTGTGCGACCTCTGGTTCCACAGCCTCGTGCTGCTCACCCACATGGGCATCGGCGTGGACGACGTGATGGTCGAATTCCGCCGCCGGGAGGGCATCTCCGGCATCGACGAGAAGCGCTCGAGGACCCATCCGTGACCGACTGCATCTTCTGCCGGATCGTCAAGGGAGAGATTCCGAGCCGGAAGGTCTACGAGGACGAGGATCTCTATGCCTTCCACGACATCCATCCTTCGGCGCCGGTGCACTTCATGATCATCCCGAAGCTGCACGTGCCTTCGCTGATGGCCGTGCGGCCCGAACACCAGGCCCTGCTGGGAAAGATCCTTCTCAAGGCCGACGACCTGGCCCGCAGCCAGGGCCTGGACGACGGCTTCCGGGTGATCATCAACACGGGTCGGATCGGACGGCAGGAGGTGTATCATCTGCACGTTCATATCGTCGGCGGGCCGGAGCCCCTGGGCTCCATGGTGTCGCGCAAGGTTCAGACGCCGCCCGCGCAATAGGAGAGAGGCATGGGAAGCTGGAGCATCTGGCACTGGCTCGTGGTCCTGGTGATCGTGATGCTCGTGTTCGGGACCAAGAAGTTGCGCAGCATGGGCCAGGACCTGGGAGGCGCCGTCAAGGGCTTCAAGGAAGGCATGAAGGAGGGCACCGCCGCTGCCGACAAGCCCATCGAGGCGCAGCAGGTGGGCCACACCATCGAGGGCGAGGTCAAGGAGAAGACCAAGGGCTGACGGCTGCGGCCGGCAGCCTCGAGCGAGCGAGCGGGAATTCCCGCTCGTTTTTTTCTGGGGCGCGCATGTTCGACGTGGGTTTTTCCGAACTGATGGTCATCGCCGTCGTGGCGCTGATCGTCATCGGGCCGGAAAAGCTGCCCGGTGTCGCGCGGACCGCGGGGCACCTGCTGGGGCGGCTCCAGCGTTACGTCAACGACGTGAAGGCGGACATCAACCGGGAGATGCAGCTCGACGAGTTGAAGAAACTCCAGGAGCAGGTGGCCGAGGAGGCCCGGTCCATGGAGAGTTCAGTCCAGGCCCAGTTGAACTCGGTGGAAACCTCCCTCAACGAGTCGATCGCCGGCCCCCAGGAAACCCCCGCCACGGGGATCGGCGATTCCCCTGCCGCGGAGCCGGCCGCATTGCCGGAGAGCCCGATGCCGGACGCGTACGCGGCGCAGACCGGCACAGGGGCGACCTCCGCTCCCCCAACGGCGGACGGCCAGGCGGCCGTCACCGCGAAATCCTGAGCGCCCCGTGAGGATGCCACCGGGCCCGTCGACCGGGCGATGCGCGGGAGCCACCACGCATCGCACGGTGCCCCCCGCCTTGCGTCCGGGCCCGCACCCCGCCAGCGCGTGCGGCGTGTTCTTCCAGCGGTCCTGAGCCGGGGAGCAGCATGAGCGATATCCAGGAAACCTTCATGTCGCACCTCGTCGAGCTGCGCAACCGGCTCATGAAGGCGCTGCTGGCGGTGCTCGTGGTCTTCCTGGCCCTCGTTCCCTGGGCCGGCCGCGTCTACGACATCCTGGCCCAGCCCATGCTCGCCACGCTCCCCACCGGCACGAAGATGATCGCCACGGGGGTCATCACGCCGTTCATGGTGCCGATCAAGGTGGCGCTGCTGGTGGCCTTCGTCATCGCCCTGCCGATCGTCCTCTACCAAGCCTGGGCCTTCGTGGCTCCCGGGCTCTATGCCCACGAGAAGAAGTTCGCGCTCCCCCTCGTCTTCGGCACCACGGTCCTGTTCCTCTCTGGCATGGCCTTCTGCTACTTCTTCGTCTTCAACACGGTCTTCAAGTTCATCGCGGAGTTCGCCCCGTCGAGCATCACCCCGGCGCCGGACATCGAGCAATACCTGTCCTTCGTGCTCACCATGTTCCTGGCCTTCGGCGTCACCTTCGAGGTGCCGGTGGTGGTCGTCCTGCTCGTCAAGTTCGGCGTCGTGAGCCTGGAGAAGCTGAAGGAGATCCGGCCCTACGCCATCGTCGGCGCCTTCGTCATCGCCGCCGTCGTGACCCCGCCGGACGTCACCTCGCAGATCCTCCTCGCCGTGCCCATGTGCCTGCTGTTCGAACTGGGCCTGATCCTCGCCCGTTTCGTGGCCAAGCCCGCCGGCGCGAGCGACTATCGGGCGCCCACCGACGCGGAGATGGAGCGCACCCTCGACGAAGCCGAGTCCCGCGCTCCCCGCGACCGGAACTGAGCAAGCGGACGGGCACATGAACGAGGTCCTGCGCGGCAGGCTCTCCAACGATGCCGACGTCCGGAGCCTCGCCTCCTCGGCCCTCCTGCGCATGTTCGACAGCCTCTACGAGGGAGCCGTCGTCGTGGACCGGGAGGGTCGCATCACCTGGATCAACGACAAGTACAAGGCCCTGATCGGCTGGAACGGCACCGAGCCCATCGAGGGCCGGGCGATCGAGGAAGTGATCCCGAACAGCCGCCTGCGGACGGTGGCCGAGAGCGGCCAGCCGGAAATGCTGGACATCTTCAACCTGGGGTCGCGGCAGGTGGTGGTTTCCCGGATCCCTCTCCAGGACGGGAAGGGCAGCGTGGTCGGTGCCCTCGGTGTGATCCTCTACGATCGCCTGAACGCCCTGAAGCCCCTGGTTTCCAAGTTCCACCAGATGCGTTCCGACCTGGCGACCGCCCGCCGCGAACTGGCCGACAGCCGGCAGGCGAAATACCGGTTCAGCCAGTTCGTGGGTCTGAGTCCCGCCGCCGCGGAGGTGAAGGAAGAAGCCCGCCGCGCCGCCGAGCGGGACATGACCGTGCTGCTGCTCGGGGAAACCGGCACCGGCAAGGAACTCCTCGCCCATGCCATCCATGCGGCCAGCCGGCGCGCGGATGCGCCGATGGTCCGCGTGAATGCGGCCGCCATTCCCGAGGGTCTCCTGGAGGCCGAACTCTTCGGCGTCGCCCCGGGCGCCTTCACCGGAGCCGGGCAGAAGGCCCGGCCCGGCAAGTTCGAACTGGCCGACGGGGGAACGCTGTTCCTCGACGAGGTGGGGGACATGCCCCTGTCGCTGCAGGCCAAGCTCCTGCGGGTCCTGCAGGAGGGGGAACTCGAGCCCCTGGGGGCGACGCGGGTCAGGACGGTGGATGTGCGGGTCATCGCCGCCACCAGCCGGAACCTCCAGGCCATGGTGGAATCCGGCGGGTTTCGGGCCGACCTGTTCTACCGCCTCAACGTCCTGCCCATCAGGCTGCCATCCCTGCGGGAGCGGCGGGAGGACCTGCCGATCCTGTGCGAGCACCTGCTGGAAACGATCGCGGAGCAGACCGGCGAGGCGCTGAAGACGGTTTCCGATGCGGCGCTCGGACGCCTGGCCGGCTACGAATGGCCGGGGAATGTCCGCGAACTTCACAACGTCCTGCAACAGGCGGTGACCCGAAGTGACCGGAGGGAACTGGGGGCCGACGCCTTTCCGATGATTGCCGCCGCCACCGGGCCGGCCCGCGTCGACCGGGCGGCGCCGGCGGCGACACCGGTTCGTCCCTTGCGAGAGGCGGTGGCGGAGGCGGAGAGGGAAGAGATTCGCAAGGCCCTGGCCGCGGCGGGTGGCGTGAAGATACAGGCGGCCCGGCTACTGGGCATCAGTCGCGCGCAACTCTATGAAAAATTGGCGCATCTCGGTCTTGTGTCCGAATCTCCGGACACTGGATCGTCTGTCTGAACTTTCGGACACGAAGATTTAACCCCTTGAAATAACGACGATCGTCCCGGTGTTTCGAGGAGGGTGTCCGGCGAGCCTGACAGTCTCCCCGCGCCGCGCCCTGTTTTCGCCCGCCTCCTGGGGTACATAAGTTCAAATATTCAATCGGTTGCGATACCTGGCCCGGTTCGTGCGTGCCTTTGCGCATCGCCGGCTCGTCCAGCGGCGCGTCCATTCATCCGTCGGAGGAGAGAAGAATGAAACGCATCACTCTTGCTGCATTGCTGGCCGGATTGCTGTCGCTGTCGGGCGCCGTCGCGGCGCAGGAATTGAAGATTGCCCTCATTGCCGGCAAGACCGGCGCCTTGGAAGCCTACGCCAAGGAAACCGAGATGGGCTTCATGATGGGCCTCGAGTACCTCACCGGCGGCAAGATGGAAATCAATGGCCGGAAGATCAAGGTGCTGGTGAAGGACGACCAGGGCAAGCCGGACCTGGCGAAGGCGGCGCTGGCCGAGGCCTACGGCGATGACAAGGTGGAGATCGCGGTCGGCACCACCTCGTCCGGCGCGGCCCTGGCGATGCTGCCCGTGGCCGAGGAATACAAGAAGGTGCTGGTCGTTGAACCGGCCGTGGCCGATGCGATCACCGGCGAGAAATGGAATCGCTACATCTTCCGGACCGGCCGCAATTCCTCCCAGGATGGGCTGGCCGCGGCCGCCGCCCTGATGGACGAGGCCAACATCGCTTTCCTGGCCCAGGACTACGCCTTCGGCCGCGACGGCGTGAAGGCATTCAAGGACTCGCTCGCCGCGGTCAAGAGCAAGGCGAAGGTGGTGCATGAGGAGTATGCGCCGCAAAACGCCACCGATCTGACCGCCCCCGCCCAGCGCATCTTCGAGGCCCTCAAGGACAAGCCGGGCCGCAAGATCCTGTCGGTGTATTGGGCGGGCGCGAATCCCCTGACCAAGATCGCCGACATGAAGCCGGAGCGTTACGGCATCGAACTGGCCGCCGGCGGCAACATCCTTCCCGTCCTCAAGGGCTGGCGCAACCTGGCCGGCATGGAAGGCAGCATCTATTACTACTACGCCTTCCCGAAGAACAAGATGAACGATTGGCTGGTCGCCGAGAACCAGAAGCGCCTCAAGCAGCCGCCCGACTTCTTCACGGCCGGTGGCTTCGCGGCCGCCAGCGCGGTCTATACGGCCATCACCAAGGCCGGCTCGACGGACACCGAGAAGCTCATCGCGACGATGGAAGGGATGGAGTTCGACACGCCCAAGGGCAAGATGACCTTCCGCAAGGAGGACCACCAGGCCCTGCAGTCCATGTATCACTTCCGCATCAAGAAGAACCAGTCCGGTGAATGGGACCTGCTGGAACTGGTGCGGGAATTCCCGGCGTCGGACCTGCCCCTGCCCGTCCGCAACAAGCGTTAACGAGCGGAAGGCCACGGTCGGCGTGGCCAAGGCGGCGCGGTTCTCTCTCCTCCGCCCCGTCGCCCCACGCCGTCCGTGGCCGGCCCTCCCGGAGCCCCCATGTCCGTAACCGATTCCGCCGCTGCGGTCGCGCAGCCGGTGTTGTCCACCCACGGCCTGACGGTCCGCTTCGGCGGCCACGTGGCGGTGAACAACGTGAGCTGCGACTTCCGGCCGGGTACCCTCACTGCCATCGTCGGACCCAATGGCGCCGGCAAGACGACCTATTTCAACCTCATCTCCGGCCAGCTGCCGGCCACCGCCGGGACCGTGAAGCTGCGCGGCCAGGACATCACCCATCTGGGCGCGCCCAAGCGCACCCGCATGGGCATGGGGCGGGCTTTCCAGCTCACCAACCTGTTCCCCAACCTGTCCGTTCTGGAGAACGTCCGCCTTGCCGTCCAGAGCCACCGGGGCCTGGGCATCAACATGACCACCCTGTGGTTCCGGCACCGGGACCTGATCGCCAAGGCGGAGCAGATTCTCGGCCTGGTCGCCCTCGCCGAGCGGCGGGACGACCTGGCGTCCGCCCTTTCCCACGGCGACAAGCGCAAGCTCGAAGTGGCCATCCTCCTGGCATTGGAGCCCGACATCTTCATGTTCGACGAACCCACCGCCGGCATGAGCGTGGACGAGGTGCCCGTGGTGCTCGACCTGATCCACCACATCAAGGCCCGGGGGGACAAGACCATCCTGCTCGTCGAACACAAGATGGACGTGGTGCGTTCCCTGGCCGACCGGATCATCGTGCTCCACAACGGCTACCTGGTGGCCGACGGGGAACCGGAGGAAGTGATGGCCTCCCCCATCGTCCAGGAGGCGTATCTCGGAGCGGGAGTGGCCGACCATGTCTGAGATTCTGCTCAAGCTCGAGGGCGTGCATACCCATATCGGCCAGTACCACATCCTGCAGGGGGTGGACCTGGAGGTGCCCAAGGGCGGCCTGACCGTCCTGCTCGGGCGCAACGGCGCAGGCAAGACCACGACCCTGCGCACCATCATGGGCATGTGGCACGCCAGCCGCGGGAAGGTCAGCTTCGCGGGAGACGACATCACGGCCGCCGCGACGCCGGACATCTCCTGCGCCGGCATCGCCTACGTCCCCGAGAGCATGGGAATCTTCTCCGACCTGACGGTGCGCGAGAACCTCTACCTGGCGGCGCGCGCCGGCGAGATGGACACCGCCCGCCTGGAATGGATATTCGGCTTCTTCCCCGCCCTGAAGAAGTTCTGGAATTTCCCGGCCGGCAACCTGTCGGGCGGGCAGAAGCAGATGGTCGCCATCGCCCGGGCCATCGTGGAGCCGCGCAGGCTGCTGCTGATCGACGAACCCACCAAGGGTCTCGCGCCCGCCATCATCCAGGGAATGATTACGGCATTCCGGGAGCTCAAGGAGACCGAGACGATCCTCCTCGTCGAGCAGAACTTCAACTTCGTCTGCTCCCTCGGCGACACGGTGGCGGTCATGGACGGCGGGCGGATCGTCCACGCCGGCATGATGGCCGACCTGGCCGCCGACCAGGAACTCCAGCAGAAGCTGCTGGGCCTCTCCCTGCACGTGCATCAATAGGACAAGCGGATGAACACGACGACATCTCCCGCGGCGGCAGCCGGCGCGCCCGTGGACGCCGCCCTGCCCAAGGTCCGGGTGGACTACCTGCCGCTGCTCCTGGTGCCCGTGATGGCACTGGTCATGCTTCCCCTGGTCGGCAGCTTCCCCACCTGGGTGACCCTCACCTTCGCCGGACTGGCGATGGGCATGATGATCTTCATCATGGCCAGCGGCCTGACGCTGATCTTCGGGCTGATGGACGTCCTGAACTTCGGGCACGGTGCCTTCGTGTCCGTCGGCGCCTTCACCGCCACCTTCGTGCTGCTGCCCATGAAGGGCTGGATGGAGGCCGATTCGGCGCTCATGAACCTGGCCGTGGTCGGCCTGGCGATCCTCCTCGCCATGTTGGTGACCGGACTGCTGGGCTGGGCCTTCGAGCGGATCATCATCCGCCCCGTCTATGGCCTGCACCTGAAGCAGATCCTGATCACCATGGGCGGCATGATCGTCGCCGAACAACTGATCCACGTCATCTGGGGCGCCGAGCAGATTCCCCTGCCGCTTCCCGAGACCTTCCGCGGCGCCTTCATCCTCGGCGATGCGGCGGTCGAGAAGTACCGGTTGATCGCCGTCGCCGTCGGCCTGACCGTGTTCCTGACCATGTTCCTGGTCCTCAACCGGACCAAGGTGGGGCTGTTGATCCGGGCCGGCGTCGAGAACGGCGAGATGGTCGAGGCCCTCGGCTATCGCATCCGCCGTCTGTTCGTCGGCGTCTTCATGGCCGGTTCCGCCCTGGCCGGCCTCGGCGGCGTCATGTGGGGCCTGTACAAGGAAACCCTCACCGCCGCCATCGGGGGCGAGACGACGGTCCTCGTGTTCATCGTCATCATCATCGGCGGCCTGGGTTCCGTCGGGGGCTGCTTCATCGGCGCCCTCCTGGTCGCCCTGACCGCCAATTACGCCGGATTCCTGGCGCCCAAGGTGGCCCTGGTGTCCGACATCCTCCTGATGGTCGCCGTGCTCTTATGGCGTCCGCGGGGCCTCTACCCCGTCGCCAAGCGCTAGGAGGATGCCATGCTGACCACCCTCCTGTCCGGCGACTTCCCCCGCAGCCGCGCCCTCTCGGTCCTTCTGCTGCTCGTCCTGGTCGGCCTTGCCCTGGCGCCCTTCCTGGTCCACGGAGCCCGGGCCCTGAACGTCGCCGCGACCATCTGCATCTTCGTCGTCCTCGTCGCTTCCTACGACCTGCAGCTCGGCTACACGGGCATCGTGTCCTTCGCCCACACCATGTTCTACGGCATCGGCGCCTATGGCGTCGGGATCGCCCTCCATGCGATGGGGCCGGGCTGGGGGCCCGTGGCCCTCGGCACCGCGGCGGCCCTGGCGATCTCCCTCGTGCTGGCCCTGGTCATCGGCCTCTTCTCCCTGAGGGTCCGGGCGATCTTCTACGCCATGATCACGCTGGCCGTGGCGGCGGCCTTCGCCGTGCTGGCTTCCCAGCTGTCCGACATCACCGGAGGCGAGGACGGCCGCAGCTTCAAGGTTCCGGAGATTCTCCAGCCGAGCTTCCGGCTGATGGACGGGGAGATCCTCGGACGCGCCATCGACGGCCGCGTGGTTACCTACTACCTGGTGTTCGCCAGTGCCCTGGCCCTGTTCCTGCTGATGCTGCGCATCGTCAATTCGCCCTTCGGCCGCGTGCTCCAGGCCATCCGCGAGAACGACTTCCGGGCCGAGGCCCTGGGTTACCGGACGGTCGTCTACCGGACCCTGGCCAATTGCCTCGGCGCCCTGGTGGCGACCCTGGCCGGCGTGCTGATGGCCCTGTGGCTGCGCTATGTGGGCCCGAAGACGACGCTCTCCTTCGAAGTCATGACCGACATCCTGCTGATGGTCGTCATCGGCGGCATGGGGACCCTCTATGGCGCCGTGGTCGGCTCGGCTCTCTTCATCCTCGCCCAGAACTACCTGCAGGCCCTCATGGGGCAGGCCTCGGAGGCCCTGTCCGGGGTGCCCTTCCTGTCCCAGCTGTTCCACCCGGACCGCTGGCTCCTGTGGCTGGGCGTGCTGTTCGTGCTGTCCGTCTATTTCTTCCCCACCGGCATCGTCGGCAAGCTGCGGGCCGGTGCCCTGGCGAGGAGCCAGAAATCCCCATGACATTCATGGGCCGGGGAGCCGGTTCCGGTCCGCGGCCCGCCCGATCAGGGAGACTCCGATGGCCTACACCTACGACTACAAGCGCAAGCTGGTCAGCGTCGAGGAGGCGCTCGCCAGGATAAAGTCGGACGATTGCATCGTCTGCGCCCTCGGGGCCGCCGAACCCAACGGCCTGCTCGAGCAACTCCACACCATCGCCGAGCGGGTGACCAACGTAGCCGTGTGCACCTGCCTGCCCATGCGACCGTTCAAATGGTTCATGGAACCGGCCATGCGCGGTCACTTCGAGCACCATGCCTGGTTCTTCTCGGCCAACATCCGGAAGGCGGCGGCGGAGGCCCACACCTCCACCTACGTCCCCAATCACCTGCATTCGGCCGCCTTCGACCGGAACCTCTACCGGAGGCCGACGGTCTTCATCGGCTCCTGCACGCCGCCCGACCGCCATGGCTACGTGTCGCTCGCCTTCTCGGTCGTCTACGAGCGGGAACTGCTGGAAGCCGCCGACCTCGTCATCCTCGAGATCAACGACCAGGTGCCCTATACCTGGGGCGACACCATCATCCACCTGGACATGGTCGATCACCTGATCGACCATTCGATGCCGCCCTTCGAACTGCCTTCCCCGGAGATCGAGGCGCGGGACCGGCTGATCGGCGGTTTCATCGCCGAACACATCGAGGACGAGTCGACGCTGCAACTGGGCATCGGCGGGATTCCGAACGCCGTGGCCGGCGCGCTGATGGGCAAGAAGGGCATGGCCATCCACACCGAAATGCTGACCGACGGCATGGTGGATCTCTTCGAGGCAGGGGTCGTCACCCGCGCGCCACGCAGCATGGACAAGGGCCTGATGCGGGGCAAGATGGTGGCCGCCTTCGCGTTGGGAACGAAGAAGCTCTATGGCTTCCTGGACCGCAACCCGGGTCTCGCCCTGATGCGCGGCTCCTGGGTCAACGATCCCTACGTCATTGCCCACAACCGCAGGCAGGTGTCCATAAACACGACCCTGGAGGTGGACCTGACCGGACAGGTCTGCTCGGAATCCATCGGCCACCGCCAGTACTCCGGCACCGGCGGCCAGTCCGACACCGCCATCGGCGCCCAGATGTCGGAAGGGGGCAAGTCCTTCATCGCCCTCTATTCGACGGCCGAGGTGAAGCAGCCCGACGGCAGCCGCAGGACCATCTCCAAGATCGCGGCCACCCTGACGCCCGGGGCCGCCGTCACGCTGCACCGGTCGAACGTGGATTTCATCGTCACCGAGTACGGGGCCGTGCGCCTGCGCGGGGCACCCATCAACGCCCGGGCGCGCATGCTCATTTCCATCGCCCACCCCGACTTCCGGGCGAGCCTCCAGGAAGAGGCCGAGAAGCTGGGCTACCTTTGAGACGGCACATGCGCGGGGCATTGCATCGCCGAAGGGAGCCGACACCATGAGCTTCGTCCGCATCGAAGCGCCGGAACCGGGGATCACCCGGCTGGTCCTCGCGCGGCCGGGCATGCACAACGCCCTGGTGCCCGAACTCACCGGTGCGCTGCTCGACGCCCTGCGGGGGATCGCCCGGGATGCCGGATGCCGGGCCGTGATCCTCGCCGCGGACGGGCCGGCGTTCTCGATCGGCGGCGACATGCGTCGGTTTCAAACGGAGCGGATGGGCGACCTGCTGGCCTATTCGTCCAGGCTCGTCGGCCAGCTGAACGAAGTGATCCTGGCCCTGGCGGACCTTCCCCAGCCCATCGTGGCCGCGGTCCACGGGGTCGTGACGGGCGGGTCCATCGGCCTGGTTCTGGCTTGCGACCTGACCTTCCTGACCCCGAGGGTCGCCTTCAAGGCCCATTATGTGACCGCCGGTTTCGGCCCAGACGGCGGCTGGACGGCCCTGGTCTCCCGGCTGGCCGGCCGGCGTCGCGCGGCCGGCGCCCTCTTTTTGAACCGTACCGTCAGGGCGGAGGAGGCGGTGGCCTGGGGTCTGGCCAACGAGATTGTGGCTCCCGAGCGCCTGGACGAGGTGACCCTGGCTGCCGCCCGCCGCATCGCAGCCTATCCGGTCGGCACCCTGCGGGCCGCCAAGTCGCTGCTCAACGGCGACCGGGAGGCGCTGGCCGCGGACCTGGAGGCCGAACGCCGGCGATTCCTCGAACTGATCGGCCAGCCCCAGGCCTTGGAAGGCGTGGACGCCTTTCTGCGGGATTTCGCCGATTACCCCGATGCGCCTGATTGAAAGGAGGAAAGGAAAATGCTGATACCCGACTGGCTGACCAAGAACGCGCGTCAATTCCCCGACAAGACGGCCCTGGTAGACCTCTTCTCGGGCCGCCGCGTCAGCTATTCCGCCCTCAACGAGCGGGCTTCCCGCTTCGCCGAGTACATGCGCGACCGCTGGCAGGTGAAGGCCGGCGACCGGATCGCCGTGCTGGCCCACAGTTCGACGGATTACGTGGAAATGCTCTACGGCTGCGCCAAGCTCGGCGCGGTCATGATCTGCCTCAACTGGCGGCTCGCCGTCGAGGAATTGAAGGGCGTCCTCGAGGACTGCAAGCCGGAGGCGCTGGTCTGGGGCGAGGAGTTCGACGCCGCCGGGCTGGCGCTCTCGGCGGCCTTCAGGTTCGAACGGCGCATGGTGACCGGCGCGCCCCGCGAGGGCATCGCCGGCTACGAGGCGGCCCTGGGCGAAATGTCCGGCGCCGTGATCGAGATGCCCTGGCGCCGCGAGGAGGACGTCTGGTACATGCTCTACACGGCGGGCACCACCGGCAAGCCCAAGGGCGTGCTGCAGACCTGGGGCATGGCCCACGTCAATGCCGTGAACAACATCGTCCATGCCGAACTCACCCGCCGGGACGTGATGCTCTCGGTGCTGCCCTATTTCCACACCGGCGGCCTGAATCTGTACATGAATCCCATGCTGATGCTGGGCGGCACGACGCTGATCATGCGCCAGTTCGACGTGGAGCAGACCATGAACCTGCTCGAGAAGGAGGCGACGGTCTTCTTCGGCGTTCCGGCCATCTACCTGTTCCTGAGCCAGCATCCCCGCTTCGCCGCGGCCGATTTCTCCCGCGTGCGCGGGTGGGCCGCCGGCGGGGCTCCCGTCCCGAAGACCCTGCTGGAGCAATACCTGGCCAAGGGTGTCACCATCTGCTTCGGCTTCGGCATGACCGAGACGGGCCCCACGGTGTTCCTGACCGACGAGGCGACGGCGCGCAAGAAGGTGGGCACCGTCGGCAAGCCGGTCATGTACGTGGAGGGCAAGGTGGTGGATGTGCAGACCCGCAAGCCCGTAGGCCCCGGTGAGCGGGGCGAGATGCTGCTGCGCGGCCCCGGCATCACCCCGGGCTACTGGAACAAGCCCGAGGCGACCGCCAAGGCCTTCCAGGACGGATGGCTGTGCACCGGCGACATCGCCTACGTGGACGAGGACGGTGACTTCTACATCGTGGACCGTTCCAAGGACATGTACATCTCGGGCGGCGAGAACGTCTATCCGGCCGAGGTGGAGAACGTCATCTTCCAGATGGAGGGCGTGGCCGAGGTGGCCGTCATCGGCGTCCATGACGACAAGTGGGGCGAGGTGGGCAAGGCCATCGTGGCCCTGAAGCCGGGCGCCCAGGTGACGGCCGACCAGATCATCGCCCACTGCCAATCCAGGCTGGCCCGCTTCAAGGCGCCCCGCTACGTGGTCTTCGTGCCGGCCGTGCCGCGCAATGCCGCCGGCAAGATGGACAAGCCCACCCTCCGGCAGCAGTATGGGAGCGGCTCATGATGCGCATCGGTGAAGCCGCGGCCTACCGCCGCGTGCTCCTGCAGCAGGACTTCGACCGCTTCGCGCGGCTGTCCCACGACGACAATCCGATCCATTGCGATCCCGCCTTCGCGGCGAAAAGCCACTTCGGCGCCACCGTCGCCCACGGCATGATGCTTTACAGCTGCATCTGCAAGGGCCTGGCCGAGCTCATCCCCGGGCCGGGCGTCGTCCAGCTCGAGCAGAGCCTGATGTTCCCCAACGCCACCTATACCCGGGAGCCGATCACCATCGGGCTGGCCGTGGAGGGCGAGACGGACGGCGTGCTGGACATTGCCACGGTCATCACCAAGCCCGGGCCGTCCGGCGAGACGCTGACCGCGGCCACCGGGCGCTGCCGCGTGGTTCCCGCCGGCCGGGCTGCACCGGCGGTGCCGGCCGGATCACCCGCCGAGGAACCGGGCGATGCCGAACTCTACGGCTTGCGTCCGGGCATGGCCGCCGCCAGCCAGCGCGCCTTCACCCTGGCCGACCTGGACGAGTACGGCGACCTGACCGGCGACCGCAATCCCATCTACCGGGACGACGCCGAGGCCCGCAGCCGGGGCTATTCGGGGCGCCTGGTGCCGCCGCCATTGCTGGCCGGCATGTTTTCCGACCTGCTGGGCACCCGCCTGCCCGGCCGCGGCACCGGCTGGATGAAGCAGGTGCTCCGTTATCCCGGCCCCGCCTATCCGGGCGAGACCCTCACCGCCACCGTCACCATCACCCGCCTGCGGGCGGACAAGGAACTGGTCAACCTGGACACCCGGGTAGTGGCCGGCGAAGACCGGGTCGTCTGCGCCGGGGAGGCCCTGGTCCTCGTCCGCAACCTGGAAGACAAGGGGCCCAAGGACTGAATTTCCACCCCGCCGCCGCGCCCCGGCGGCCCACCTCAGGCAACCCGGCATGAACGCAAACTACGCATCCATCGACGTCGGCATCCTCGGCTACGGACTTTATTTCCCTTCCCGGCGCATGACCGCCGCCGACATCTCGGCGGCCACCGAAGGCCGTTGGAGCGAGGAGGCGGTACGGGAAAAGCTCGGCATCAACGGCAAGTCCGTCCCCGGCCCCGAGGACGGCACCCAGGAGATGGGCGCCAAGGCGGCCCTCGACGCCCTGGCGCGCACCGGCCTCGATCCCCTGGAAATCGACCTGATCCTTTGCATGGGGGAGGAATGGAAGGAGTTTCCCCTCACCACCTCCGCCATCTACATCCAGGAGCGCATCGGCGCCCACCGGGCCTGGGGCATCGACATCCAGCAGCGCTGCAACACCACCGTCGCCGCCATCAAGATCGCCAAGGACATGATGCTGGGCGACCCGGACATCTCGACCGTCATGATCGTCGGCGGCTACCGCAACGGCGACCTGATCGACTACCGGGATTCCGCCGTCTCCTTCATGTTCGACCTGGCCGCCGCCGCCGGCGCCCTGATCCTCAAAAGGGGGCTGGGACGCAATGCCGTCCTCGGCTCCCACATCATCACCGACGGTTCCCTGGCCCGGGATGTCGGGGTCTGGTATGGGGGCACGGAGCACCCGATCGAGAAATTCCCCGAGGCGGAACTCGCCGCCCAGCGGGCCCGCGGCAACCTGAGCCTGCGGGTCTTCGATCCGGAGCACATGAAGAACCGGCTGAACGAGGTTTCCATGCCCAACTGGCTGGCCTGCATCGACCGGGCCCTGGAAAAAAGCGGCGGCGCCAGCCGGTCCGACATCGACTTCCTCAACGTCCTCCACTTCAAGCGGTCCATGCACCTGGACCTGCTGAAGCTGCTGGGCCTGGCCCCCGAGCAGTCCGTGTATCTGGAGGACTATGGCCACGCCGGGCAGGTGGATTTCATGATCTCCCTGCACGAGGGCCTGACCCGCGGCCGCATCAGGGACGGCGACCTGATGGTCGCCATCGCAGCCGGGATCGGTTACGTCTGGGGGGCTGTGGCGGTGCGCTGGGGCCCCGCCTGACCGGACGCCGGGACCGAGGGTCCAGGCCGGCGCTGCGCGATCGGCGGGCCGGGATTGCTCATGCCGGGTTCGGCCTCGGCATCGCGCCGGAACTGCGAATGGAAGTGCGGCGATTGGAAATCCGGCAGATAGATCGGAGACCTGTGGCGAGCGATGGGCTCGCCCCCCGCAGGTGCGCCCCGATCCCCTTGATGCGCCGCCCGTTCCGCGCGTCTCCAGTGGAGAACAGCCCGGTCGCGGCGTGGGGGGGCCTGGTTACCGGTGCGGACATGGCCGGGCGCACCGGCGTCAGGCGCCCGGGGGCAGGGTGGCGGCGGAATTCGCGGCCGACCCCGTGGCTTTTGCCATCGCCTCCAGGCGTTCGAGTTCGTCGATTTCCGGCTGACGGATGGTCCGGGTCACGGCCGCGCGGCGCGGGTGGGGCGCGAAAGCCCGCGGCTTGAGGACTTCCACGAGGGTCGGCTGCCAGTTCTTCATGGGGGTGATCCTTCGTCTTTCTCGGCAAAGTAGCTGCGACCCGTGCCGGTCGGGCGGGGTTCCCCGCGACGGGGAAAACTTTGTTTCGGAATGTATGGGCGTTGGCCGCGATCTCAAGGGACCCTCGGGCCCGCGGCCCGTCCCTCACTCCCGCGGGGTCGGCGGGCGCTTTCCGATGGTGACGGACAGTTCGATCTGGGCGCCGTCCCGGCGCAGGCCGAGGCGGGCCTCCTGGCCCGGGGGCAGGGCGGCGATGACTTCCAGGACCGCCCCGGCGTCCTGGATGCGCTTTCCGTCCACGGCCAACAGCACGTCCCCGGGCCGTATGCCCGCACGAAAGGCAGGGGTATCCTTTCGCACGCCGGCGATCAACGCGCCCTCCGTCCCGGGCAGGCGGAAGGATTCCGCGAGTTCCGGGGTGATCTCCTGCAGCTCGACGCCGATCCACCCGCGGGTCACCGTGCCCGTCCGGATGATCTGCTCCATCACGCTGCGGGCCAGCGATACCGGAATCGCGAATCCGATGCCCATGGACCCGCCGCTCTGCGAATAGATGGCGGTATTGACGCCGACCAGGTTGCCGTTGCTGTCCACCAGCGCGCCGCCGGAATTGCCGGGATTGATGGCCGCGTCGGTCTGGATGAAGTTCTCGAAGGTGTTGATGCCCAGGTGGCTCCTGCCGAGCGCGGACACGATGCCCGACGTGACCGTCTGGCCGACGCCGAAGGGGTTTCCGATGGCGAGCACCACGTCGCCGACGCGCAGGCTCTCCGAGGGCGCGAAGGTGATCGCGGGCAGGGCGCCCTCCACCGGGATCCGCACCACCGCCAGGTCCGAATCCGGATCGGCCCCGACCACTTTCGCCTTGAACTTGCGGCCGTCGTTGAGCGAGACCTCGATCTCGTCCGCCGCCTCGACGACATGGAAGTTGGTCAGGATGTAGCCGTCCGGCGACACGACCACGCCGCTGCCCAGGCCCGAGCGGCGCTGGGTGCCGCTGCCCAGCTGGTCCCCGAAGAAGTGGCGGAACAGCGGATCGTTGAGGAAGGGGTGGCGCGGCGACTTCACCTCCTGGCTGGTGAAGATGTGCACCACCGCCGGCAAGGCCTTCCGGGCGGCGTCCGCGAAGCTCGCCACGGCGCGGCCGGGTCCCTCGGGGGCGGCCGCCTCCTGCACCGAAACGACCCCGGGGACCGTCCTGGGCATCCGGCTCAGCCACTCCGGCTTCAGGGTCTGGACGACGAAAAGCACGGCGACGGCCATGGTGACCGACTGGGCGAAAACGAGCCAGAGACGTCTCATAATCCGAAGCGGCGTCCGTCTCGGCGGCGCGCCGCATCGTACGGACACCGGAGGAAGCCATGCACAGGGAAGAATTGCGCGCCTATCTCGATTCGCTGCTCGAGTCCGCGCGTTTCAAGGATTATTGCCCAAACGGCCTGCAAGTGGAAGGACGCGGCGAGGTCCGCCGCGTCGTCTGCGGCGTCACGGCGAGCCAGGCGATGCTCGACGCGGCCGTCGCCCGCGATGCGGATGCCATAGTGGTGCACCACGGCTGGTTCTGGCGCTCCGACGACCCGCGGGTGACCGGCATCCGGCGGCGGCGCCTGGCCACGGCCCTGGTCCATGGCCTGAACCTGTTCGCCTACCACCTGCCCCTGGATGCCCACCCGGACCTGGGCAACAACGCCCGCCTGGCCCATCACCTGGGCTGGCGGACCGACGGGCGCTTCGGGGATCAGGACGTGGGGTTCCTGGGAACCCCGGGGGAGGTCCGAAGCGCCGAGGTCCTGGCGCGCCGCATGGAAACCGTCCTCGGCCGCGGCGTGCTGCTGGTGGGCGACGGCGACCGCCCCGTCGACCGGATCGCCTGGTGCAGCGGCGGCGCCCAGGGCTATTTCGAGGCGGCCATCGCCGCCGGGGCGGACTGCTACGTGTCGGGTGAGATCTCGGAACAGACGGTGCACCTGGCCCGGGAGAGCGGCGTGCCCTTCATCGCCGCCGGCCACCACGCCACGGAGCGCTACGGCGTCCAGGCCCTGGGCGAACATCTGGCCACGGTGCACGGGCTGGAGTGCATCTACGTGGAGGTGGATAACCCGGCCTGAACACGGCCATCCTGAACCATTGACAATTCAAGATTCGTGAATTACGATTCGAGAAACTGATTTACCAAAACATAATTTCTGGAACGAAATTCCGGGGCGGCGGCACCCCTTTGCCGTCGCCCCCCGATCCCGAGAGAGGAAACGCATGAGCGAAAAGAAATTCGCCTCCCAGGCCGACCTGGAGGCCAAGAAGGTCAGCTTCGACAAGCTGTCGGACAACGCCTGGGCCTACACGGCCGAGGGCGACCCCAACACCGGCATCGTCATCGGTGACGACGGCGTCATGATCATCGACGCCACCGCCACGCCGGTCATGGCCCAGGACGTGATCCGCCGCGTCCGCGAGGTCACCGACCTGCCCATCAAGTACGTGGTCCTCACCCATTACCACGCGGTGCGGGTCCTGGGCGCCTCCGGCTACCGCAACGCCGGCCTGCAGCAGGTCATCGCCAGCCGCGACACCTACGACCTGATCGTCGAGCGCGGCCAGCAGGACATGGACTCGGAGATCGGCCGCTTCCCGCGCCTGTTCAATGCCGTCGAGAGTGTGCCGGGCCTGACCTGGCCCACCCTCACCTTCAGTGGCGAGATGACCCTCTGGATGGGCAAGCTGGAGGTGCGGATCATGCAACTGGGCCGCGGCCACACCAAGGGCGACACCGTCGTCTGGCTGCCGCAGCAGAAGATCCTCTTTTCCGGCGACCTGGTGGAGTTCGACGCCGCCTGCTACACGGGCGACGCCTACCTGGCCGACTGGCCGCAGACCCTGGCCAACGTGGCGGCCCTGGGCGCGGAAAAGCTGGTGCCGGGCCGCGGCCCGGCCCTGACGAATCCGGCCGACGTGGCCCGCGGGCTCGCCTACACCACCGACTTCGTCACCGCCCTCTACACGGGCGCGAAGGAGGCGGTGGCGGCCGGCATGGACCTGAAGGCCGCCATGGCCCACACCCGCAAGCTGATGGACCCGATGTTCGGGCAGGTGTTCATCTACGAGCATTGCCTGCCCTTCGACGTGACCCGTGCCTTCGACGAGGCCTCGGGCCTCCGCGATCCCCGCATCTGGACGGCGGAGCGCGACCAGGAGATGTGGCACGCGCTGCAAGCCTGACCCGGCCACCGACGAGAGGAGGAGAACCAGGTGCTTCAGACCTACCAGTACCCGAAGTTCGAATACGTGAAACCGGCGGAACTCGCGGACGCGACGACCCGCCGGGTGCCCGTGGTCGTCGTCGGCGCCGGCCCGGTGGGCCTGGCGGCCGCGATCGAATGCCGACTCAAGGACATCCCCGTCCTCCTGCTCGACGACGACGACACCGTCTCCGTCGGTTCCCGCGGAGTCTGCTATGCGAAGCGGGCCCTGGAGATCCTGGATCGCATCGGCTGCGGCGACCGGGTCTGCGGCAAGGGCGTTTCCTGGAACGTGGGACGCACCTTCTTCCGGGACCGGGAGGTCTACAGCTTCAACCTGGTCCCCGAGCCGGACCACAAACGCCCCGGCATGGTGAATCTCCAGCAGTACTACCTCGAGGAATACGAGGTCACCCGGGCCCGCCAGGCGGGAGTGGACCTGCGCTGGAGGAACAAGGTGGTGTCCGTCTCCCGCCACGAGGACCACGTCGCGCTGAAGGTCGAGACGCCGGACGGCTTCTACACGCTGGAGGCCGACTGGCTGATCGTCGCCGACGGCGCGCGCAGTCCGATCCGCCACATGCTGGGGCTGGACATCGAGGGCAGAATCTTCATGGACCGCTTCCTGATCGCCGACGTGGTCATGAAGGCGGATTTCCCGGCCGAGCGCTGGTTCTGGTTCGATCCGCCCTTCCATCCGGGCCAGTCGGTGCTGCTCCACAAGCAGGCCGACAACGTCTGGCGCATCGACTTCCAGTTGGGCTGGCAGGCCGACCCGGAGGAGGAGAAGAAGCCGGAGAAGGTGATCCCCCGCATCAAGGCGATGCTCGGCGACGACCGGGAGTTCGAGCTGGAATGGGTCAGCGTCTACACCTTCCAGTGCCGGCGGATGGGCCGCTTCCGCCATGGCCGCGTGCTCTTCGTCGGCGATGCCGCCCACCAGGTTTCCCCCTTCGGCGCCCGGGGGGCCAATTCCGGCTACCAGGACACGGACAACCTGGGCTGGAAACTTGCCCTCGTCATGGCCGGCCAGGCGCCGGAAGCGCTGCTCGACACCTACTCGGACGAGCGCGCCCAGGCCGCCGACGAGAACATCCTCAACTCGACCCGCTCGACGGACTTCATCACCCCGAAGAGCCCCGTCAGCCTGGCGTTCCGCAATGCGGTGCTGGCCCTGGCCCAGGACCATCCCTTCGCGCGCAAGCTGGTCAATTCCGGGCGGCTCTCGGTGCCGGCCTTCCTGACCGGTTCCGTCCTCAACACGCCCGACGCCGATCCTTTCGCCGGGGACATGGTGCCCGGGGCGCCGATGGACGATGCCCCGGTAATCGACAACGGCGCCGACGGCTGGCTGCTCGACAAGGTGGGCAACGCGTTCCACGCCCTCTACTTCGCCGAGGACCCGGCCGCCGTGGACCAGGCCATCGCGGCCGCCCTGGGCGACCTCGCCCTCGGCCCCGTGGCGGTGAAGCCCATGGTCGTGTCCTCGAGGCCCGGCCCGGTGGCCGGCGGAATCCCGGTCCTCGTGGATTCGAAGGGGGTTGCCGCCAAGCGCTACGACGCCAGGCCAGGCACCGTCTACCTCGTCCGCCCAGACCAGCACGTGGCGGCCCGCTGGCGCGGCCTCGACCCGGCCAAGGTGAAGGCCGCCGTCGCCCGCGCCACCTGCAATGCCTGAAGGAGCCCTTCATGCCCCTCAACCTGAACCCGAACTTCTTCGAACCCGGCAAGCGCTACTTCCGGGACTTCTCGCCCGGCGACGATTTCTATGAGATGCTCATCGAGACGCACCGGGACCTGACGGAAGCCCAGAGCGCGCAGGTGAATGCGAAGCTGATCCTGCTGCTGTCCAACCACATCGGCGACATCACGGTCCTGCGCGAGGCCATGGCCATCGCCCGGGCCGGGGCGTGACGGCCGCACAAGAGAGGAGACCCCCATGAAGATCCGCAAGATCCACCACGTGGCCTACCGCTGCAGGGACGCCAAGGAAACCGTCGAGTGGTACGGCAAGTACCTGAACATGGGCTTCATCCTGGCCATCGCCGAGGACCGGGTGCCCTCGACCCAGGAGGCGGATCCCTACATGCACGTCTTCCTCGACGCTGGCGGCGGCAACATCCTCGCCTTCTTCGAGCTGCCGACCAAACCCGAGATGGGCCGCGATCCCAACACCCCGGCCTGGACCCAGCACCTGGCCCTGGAACTGGCTTCCCTGGAGGAGATGATGGCCGTGAAGGCCCGCCTGGAGGCGGACGGCATCCAGGTGGTCGGGCCCACGGACCACGCGCTGTTCCAGTCGATCTACTTCTACGATCCGAGCGGCCACCGGCTGGAACTGGCGGTGAATACCCACACCGACGAGATGATGAGGAAGCTCGACGAGGTCAAGTGGGACATGATCAATGAATGGGCCGCCACCCGGAAGGCGCCCCAGCACGCCCGCTGGATGCACGACGGCAGCTACAAGACCTGGGCCGCGAAGTGAAGCTCGCCACCCTGAAGCACGGCGGCCGGGACGGCACCCTGGTGGTCGTCAGCCGCGATCTCGCCCGCTGCCAGACCGTGGGCGGCATCGCCCGGACCCTGCAGGCGGCCCTGGACGACTGGGACACCGTCGTCCCGGAACTCGAGCTGGTCTACGACATGCTCAATCACGGGCATGCCCGCCACGCGATCCCCTTTGATCCGCGCCACTGCCATTCCCCACTGCCGCGGGCCTACCAGTGGGCCGACGGATCAGCCTACGTGAACCACGTGGAACTGGTGCGCAAGGCCCGCAACGCCGAGATGCCGAAGGAATTCTGGACCGACCCGCTGATGTACCAGGGTGGTTCCGATTCCTTCGTCGGCCCCACGGATCCCATCTGGGCCATGGACGAGGCCTGGGGCATCGACTTCGAGGCCGAGGTGGCGGCGGTCACCGGCGACCTGCCCATGGGCGCCCCCCCCGACCGGTGCGCCGAGGCGATCCGCCTGCTGATGCTGGCAAACGACGTCAGCCTGCGCAACCTGATTCCCGGCGAACTCAACAAGGGTTTCGGTTTCTTCCAGTCCAAGCCGGCCTCCGCCTTCTCCCCGGTGGCCGTGACCCCCGACGAACTGGGCGTCGCCTGGCGGGAGGGCCGGGTCCATCGGCCGATGCTGGTCGGCCTGAACGGCAAACCCTTCGGCCGGCCCGACGCGGGCGTGGACATGACCTTCGATTTCGGCCGCCTGATCGCCCACTTGGCCAGGACGCGCGAGGTGGAGGCCGGCTCCATCGTCGGCTCCGGCACGGTCTCCAACAAGCAGGGCGGCCTCTGGGGTTCCAGCATCGGAAACGGGGGCGTCGGCTACTGTTGCATTGCGGAGGTTCGCATGTACGAGACCATCGAGTCCGGCAAGCCCGCGACGCCCTTCCTCAAGTTCGGGGACCGGGTGCGCATCGAGATGCAGGACGAGCACGGGCAGAGCATCTTCGGGGCCATCGACCAGGTGGTGGAGCCTTACCCGGCCGGCTGACCGGCGCGGGGCCCCCGTCCCGCGCAAGCATCCCGTCCGTTCGCCCGCCGGCCGCGCTACCATCCCGGTATCGTGGCCTGGCGGCGCCGCCGTGCGCCGGAACTCACCCATGGAATACGCCTTCTTCGATCGCGGCCGCCTGGACCGCTTCTTTGCCCATGCCGCGAGAGCGGGCATCCCCATGCGCATCATCGAAGCGGGGGAGGGCGTATTCATGGCGGAGACGCCGGACGATCTGCCCGACGAAGTCTCCGGGGAACTGGAGGACCTCTACCAGGAACTGTTGCAGGAGCAATCGGCCGCGGCGGTGGCCGAAGGCCTCGCCGGCCGGCGGGTGGCCGGGGTGCCGGTGCGACTTCCCGACGGCAGCACCCGCACCGTCCGGCTGGATCCCGACCTCGCCAATCGCCTTCTGGACTGCTTCGACGTGGCCGAGATCAACGCACTCGTCGCCGCGGTGGCCGCCAGCCTGGCCGCGCCCGACGAGCCGCGCCTGTGCCGGGAGCCGGGCGAGGCGGGATGAGCGGGGCCCGGGGTCGCCGGCGACCGGGCCGGCGCCCCGGCGGGAGGCGTCAGTTCCTGAAGCCGTATTCCAGCGTGAAGAACTGGGGATTCAGGGCCCCCATGGGGCCCCGCAGCTTGTCCAGTTCCGCGGCCGGGCCGTGGACCTCCAGGCAGGTGATCTCGGCGATCTTCAGGGCCTCCTGGAGCAAGGCCCCGACGTTGTCCAGGTGGGCGAGCACGCCCTCCGCATCGGCATACCCCTCCCGGCAATGGACCCGGTCCCCGTTGAAGGTGAAACCGTAGTACATGCACTTGGGCTCGGCCAGCGTCTTCTCCACGAAGCGCTCGCACAGGGACCGGAAGGCGGGGAGCTGGCCTTCGGCGACCTTGAAGTAGGGAACGAGGCTGCAACAGGTGTCTTTGGCGGGCATGGGGTTCTCCTCGGATGTCGTTGGATTTTCGCGTCGGCGACGCGGGTTCCACGATGCCACAAAAACCTCCGCACGGGAAACCGCCCCGGACGGGTCAGGCCGGGGAGCGCAGCCCCCAGGAGACGAAGAGGGGGTCCGACAGGGGCGTTGTGCCGATGTGCCGGTCGCCGGCCGGGCGTGGCCAGCCGCGACGGGTTTCGGCCTGCAGGGCGGCGAAGGCGCCGGAGCCGGCGAGCAGGCCGAGCACCCAGCCCATCCGCTCGAAGGGTTGCAGGTCGAGCCACAGGCGCGTGACCTTGGGCGGGAACCAGCGCCCGGAAAAGCTCGCCACGAAGAGGCCGCCCGGCTTCAGGACCCGCGCCGCCTCCCGGACCACCGTCCGGGGCTCGCACAGGTATTCGATGGAGAGGCTGCACAGCACCGCGTCGAACGCCGCGTCGCCCCAGGGCAGTGCCGGGCAGCGGTTCAGGTCCTGGACCACCCGCCGGCCGAGCCGGGGATTGGCGGCCAGTTCTTCGGCGTTCATGCCGAGGCCGTCGACCTCCAGGTCCAGGTCCGGAAGATGGGAGTTCCAGCTCGCCATCAGGTCGAGGATCCGCGTGCCCGGCCGGAGCAGCCGACCGTGGACCTCGCGCAGGCCGCGCAGGGCCTCGGCATCCAGGTGGTCCACCGGCCGCGGCCGGGCGTAGAAGGCTCCGTCGTCGTCCTCGTCGTCCCGGCCCATGTCGGAACCGTAGTCGACGCCCCCGCTCCCGGGGGCGGCCTGCAGCCCCGGACCGCCGGCGGCGGCCATCAGGGCCAGGTCCGGGTGTCCGGCGCCGAATCCGGCGCCCGCCGGAGCCGCCGGGAAACCCCGGTGGGACACCGTCACCGGCACCCCCGCCAGGGGATGGTTGAAATCGGCCAGGGGCCGGCCCGCAGGATCCAGGGAAAGGCGGAAGCCGGGTGCGGTGCCCGGGATGGCGATGCGCCGCGGGCCCAGCATCCGGTTCGGATACCAGCGGCCGGCCCGCAGGCCCGCCGGCACCGAGGGCAGCGGCACCAGCGCCTCGTTCCGTCGGGCATGCAGCAGGCGGGTGCCCGTCACGGGAGGCGGAGGCAAGGCACCCGTGAAGGCGTGGCGGTCCCGGTGCCGGGCCAGGGGCCCGGCCCAGGCGAGGATGACCTCGGCGACCGCGCGGTCAGCCACGGCGGTTTCGCGGGCGCGGGCGCCGGCCGCGCCCGCATCGGTAAGTCCTTGCCAGCACACCATCCTCCGGCGGTGGGGCGCGACGGCCGCGCCCCACCGGGCATTGTATGCCAGACGGAAGATGCCCGCCGGTGACGCGCGGGCCCTCAGGCGGCCAGGGCCGCCTCGATCTCGGCGAAGGTGTGGGCCACCTCGAAGGTCTGCAGGGAAACGCCGAGCTGGCGGCCCACCTGGGTGGCGGAGAAGATGCCGCGGATCGCCTCGTCGCCGGTGAGCGGGTCCCGGTCCACGACCATCGCGTGCTGGCGGCCGAAGTCCTTCAGGGTGGCGATCACGTGGCCGACCTCGGCCCGCAGCACGTCGGCGTAGGCGATGACGTCCATCTGGTCCCGGGACACCATCAGGTCCTTGACCAGCAGGTCCCCGTGCCGGCCGCCGTTCTGCTGCAGCATCTTGATGGGCTTCTCGCCCATGGTGTCTCGCGCCGTGATCAGGCCCAGCACCTCGCCGCCGGGCGCCGTCACCAGCAGCAGGCGCACGCCCCGGGCGATCATGGCCTGGTTGGCCTGGGCAAGGGTGGCCTGGGGGCCGATGGTGGCCGCCGGGACCTGGCGCAGGTCCGTCATCACCTCGACGGCCGGCGAATCCACCGCGACCTTGCGCGTTTCGTCGGGGGCGTGGCAGGCGGCGCCGGCCTGGAGCTTGCGGTGCGGCAGGACCTTGTAGACGGCTCGTTCCATGGTTTTCTCCTCCTGGTTTTGTTCGGGCGATCGGGGCCGCCCGAAAAAAAGTTTAGGCCGGAAGAAAACCCATGCAAGACGATTTTTTCGATGGGGTCTTCAGTTTCCCAACTGCGGCGGAGCAGCAATTGCGTCCCGGCCCCCGGGGGGCCCGGAAAAAGGAAACGGCGCCCGGGGGCGCCGTTGCGGCGTTGGGAACCGGGGCCGGTCAGGCGGCGCGGGCCCGGCGCCGGGCTGCGGCGCCCAGGAGGCCGAGGCCGGCGAGCATCATCGCGTAGGTTTCCGGCTCCGGCACCGCCGCGATGGTCATCGTGCTGTCGTAGTTGAGGGCGATGGAACCGTCGCCGTCCGGCACCACGTTCTTGACGGCCATCAGGATGGTGTAGGTGTCGCCGGCGATCGGCGCGAACCCGTAGGTCTGGTGCATGTAACCGGTCCCGTCGGTGTCCTTCCAGGCCCAGTCGCCCACGTCGATGCCGTTGACGAACACGTCCCACTGGACGCTGTTTCCGGCATGCAGCACGTTCTTGGAGACGAGGATGTTGAGCTCCAGGGAAACGGCATTGAACACGCCGGTGCCCGCGTAGGTCTGGGACACCTGGTGTCCCAGGGCCGAGGACCAGAAGTACTCGACGTTGGGGCCGGAATGGCCGACCGACGCCGTGACGCTGGACGAGGGGCTGGGGAATCCGTCGCTGTAGGACGTCGCCGCGAGGCCGGCGGCCGACCAGACGGCGGCGGCCAGGGCCACCACCAATGGCTTCTTGTTCATGGTCTTCTCCTGTGGGGTCCGGAAACGCCGCCGCGCCCGCCGCGGCGGTCCGGTTCCGGAACGACGCAAGCCTTGCGCAACGGTGCCGCCGGTGCAATAGTCCGAATGGACTAATGGCGCGCTGGCGTCCTGGAAATTGGGGCCGCCTGGCGGGTTTCCCGGCGGCCCGTCAGCGCCCCGTCAGCTGGGCATAGAGCAGGGGCAGCCGGGTCGGCAGTTCCTCGGGCTTGCGCAGCACCGTGAAGCCCCCCGGCCCAAAGAGGTGGGGCAGGTAGGCCGCACCCTCCCGGTCGATGGTGACGCAGAAGGGCTTCAGTCCAGCCCGCCGGGCATCGATCAGCGCGTGGCGGGTGTCCTCGATGCCGTAGCGCCCCTCGTAGTGGTCGATGTCGTGGGGCTTGCCGTCGGACAGGATCAGCAGCAGGCGCAGGGCGGCGGGCTGGCGTTCCAGGAGGCCGGTGGCGTGGCGGATGGCGGCGCCCATGCGGGTGTAATAGCCGGGCTTCAGGGCTGCGATGCGGCCGCGCGCCGCGCCGTCCAGGGGCTCGCCGAAATCCTTGATGGCGTGGAAGCGGACCAGGCTGCGCTTGAGCGACGAGAAGCCATGGAAGGCGAAGGCGTCGCCAGTGGCGGCCAGGGCCTCGCCGAAGAGCATCAGGCTGTCGCGGATCACGTCGATCACCCGGTGCTCGTCGGACACCCAGGCGTCGGTGGAGAGCGAGAGGTCGGCGAGGACGAGGCAGGCCAGGTCCCGCTCGTTCTGTTTCATGGCGAGGTAGGCGCCGGCGCCGGATAAGTGCCGTCCCGCCAGCCGGTCGGAATGCAGGCGCACGCAGGCGTCGATGTCCAGTTCGGTGCCCTCCGGCTGGGCCTTGAGCCAGCGCCGGGCCGGCGCCAGGGCGGCGAACTGGCTGCGCAGCTTGCGGGCCGGGCGGCGCAGGTGTTCGGGCAGCGGCATGGCCGGGGCTTCCCGGGCGGTCATGGTCTGCAGGCGGCAGAAGTCGCGCTTGAGTTCGTGCCGGCGCCAGTCCCATTCCGGCAGCAGGACGCCGTCCTCGAGCACCAGATCGTCCTCGGCGGCGGCCGGCAGGTCCAGGTCGAAACGCACCCGGGAGGCCACGCGCTTGCCGTCGTCGGGCGCCAGGTGCAGCCGGTCCATGTGTTCCGCCGTGGAGGCCGCATCCGGGTTCTCGTCCTCGTCGGTGTCCCGGTTCACCTTGACGTACTCGGCCCAGGACAACAGGCTCTCGGCGCGGAACATCAGCAGGAAGGGCGATTCGTTCTCCGGCAGTTCGGTTCGCTCGGCCTCGTGACGGCGCTTCTCCGCCCCGGCATCGATGCCCGACGATTCGTCGCGCTCGTGGTGCCGTGCCCGACGCGCCGGCGTTTCCTTGGCCACCGGCGCCGGGTAGAGCCAGAGGGGCACGGGCTGGAGGGGCATGGACTTGCGACCCGCCGGCGGCGGCAGGGATGCCACGCTGCCCGGCTCGCGCAGGGCCCGTCGCATGGCCTGCTCCCGGGCGGCTTCGTCGGCCGGCAGCCGGTTCGGGTCCAGGCGCTCCGCGATGACGGCCTCGACGAGCTTCCGGTAGCGGGCCGCGAGGCCCGGGAAGCGTTCCAGCGCCCGCAACACGGCGGCCTGGTTGAGTTGCAGCCAGGCCCCGAGGGGGAAATCGCTGCCCTCGCGCGCCGTGAGGGCAGCGGGTCCGGCGGCCGCGGCCAGGGCGATCAGCCAGAGGTAGAGGTCGCGATTGAGATGCCGTTCGGGAAACCAGGCCAGGGTGGCCGGCAGCCTCAGGGTTTCCAGGTCCAGGGTCGCGTGGGCCGCCTTTTCTCCGGTGCCCGCCACCCGCTCCAGCAGGCGCCGGCGGGCACCGTGGCGGGTATCGGCGGCGGCGGCCACGCGCAGGCCCGGATCGCCGCCGAGGGCACGGAACAGCACGCCGAGCACCTTCTCGATGTCGGCCAGATGGACCGCTGCTTCCGGGTGGTCGCGGCGGGCCACCCGGGTGATGAACCGGTCCCAGAGACCGCCGACCCATTCTTCCATGCGCTTCAGCGCTCCCCGTCGCGGCGGCCGGTGAGACTCACCTGGGCCTCGTTGCGGCGCGCCGCGGCCTTGTCGACCCAGCGCAGCAGGGATCCTTCGGGGCGGTTCCGCTCCACCGTCTTGCACGCGGCGATGCATTGCCCGCACTGGGTGCAGGTGAACATCTTGTGCTTCGCCACCCGGGGTCGCAGGCGCATGGGGCAGATGCCCTCGCAGGCCGCATGCCCCGGGCCGCCCGCCGCGTAGCAGTCGGCGCAGTCGGCCGCCCGGGCACGCTCGAAACCCACCACCATGGCGCCCCGGTTGGCCATCCAGGCGAGGCTCTGGAACAGGCCCACGGCGCAGCCGAACCGGCAGAACAGGTGGCGCGCGAACAGGAATTCCAGGCTCAGCACGATGGTCCCGACGCCGATGAACAGGGACTCGTTGCGGGTCGGCGCACCGGCGAAGAGATGTCCGTACACCTCGGCCGGCGGCAACAGGTAGGTGAGCAGCACCACTGCCCAGAGACCGGCGAACAGCACGGCCAGCGGCAGGGTGGCGAACCACCAGCGCGGGTCCACCGTGAAAGTCGTCCCGTCCGGGTTCCTGGGCGGCAGCGCCTTCCGTTCCCACAGGCTGGGCTTGCCGGTGGCGTGCTGCATCGCCCGGTTGATGGTTTCCACGACGGAGAAGTGCGGGCACAGCCAGCCGCAGTAGATGCGTCCCCAGCGCCAGGCCACGGCGAGGAAGACGGCCGCGCCGCCGAGGACGGGCAGGAACAGGCGCAGCAGGATGTTGGCCCCGGCCTGGCCGGCGCCGATTCGGCCGGCGAAGAACTCATCGAGGCCCAGGCGCCATTCGAAGCCCAGCAGGTAGGCGTGGCCGCGGGTCAGGTCGAAGCGAAGCAGGTCGAACACCGGCGCGAAGATGAAGAGCATGAAGAAGCCCATCTGGAAGGCGAGGCGCGCCTTCTGGACGATATCGCTGCGTTCCGGCGATGTGGCCCGGAAGCCGGCGCCCTCAGCCACGCCGCGGCCCGATCAGGGGATAGACATAGGGTTGGCCAGCCATGGCCCTGGCCAGGCCCAGGATCCCGAACAGCACCAGGGCCGAATGCGCGCAGGTGAAATAGAGGATCACCAGCACCCAGGTCCATTTCCAGTGCAGGCCCCCGAGCAGGACGAAGGCGGCACTGAATACGGCGAGGAGCACGCCGCCCCACAGGCTCACGAAGAAGGCCTGGTCCAGGTGGCAGCGGGCCAGCGGGGGGGCGCCGGCGCGGCGGGTGACCCACAGCCATGCGATGGCCGCGAAGGCCAGGCCCGGGGCGAGCAGCAGGTTGGCCAGGTAAAGGGATTCGGCCGCGACGGCGAGGCCCTGGCCGTCCGCCGGGCGGGTTCCGTTCATTTGCCGAAGGTGGCGAGGACGACTTCCATCAGCGCCTGGGCCACCTCCTGGTCGTCGGTGAGGCTTTCCACCAGCGAGGCGCGGCAGGCCTCGGTGGCTTCCATGCCCGACCGGATCAGGATCGCGGCATAGACCAGCAGGCGCGTGCTGGCGACCTCCTCCAGGTCCACATCCTTCAGGGCGCGCAGGGCGCGGCCGATGGACACGAGCCGCTTCGCCGTCATCGTGTCGCAGCCGGTCTCCCCGATCAGGATCGCCTCCTCCCGTTCGGCGCCGGGAAAGTCGAAGCGCAGGCTGACGAAGCGCTGGCGGGTGGATGGTTTCATGCCCTTCATGAAGTTCTGGTAGCCGGGGTTGTAGGAGACCACGAGCATGAAGCTGCCGGGTGCGTGGAGGACCTCCCCGGTGCGGTCGATGGGCAGGACGCGCCGGTGGTCGGCCAGCGGGTGGATCACCACCGTGGTGTCCTTGCGGGCCTCGACCACTTCATCCAGGTAGCAGATGCCCCCCTCGCGCACGGCCCGGGTCAGGGGCCCGTCCGACCAGTAGGTCTCCCCGTCGCCGATCAGGTGGCGGCCCACCAGGTCGGCGGCGGTCAGGTCGTCGTGGCAGGCCACCGTGAAGAGCGGCAGGCCGAGCCGGGCCGCCATGTGGGCGACGAAGCGGGTCTTGCCGACCCCGGTCGGGCCCTTGATGAGCACGGGCAGGTGGTTGCGCCAGGCGTGCTCGAACAGGGCGATCTCGTTGCCGGCGGGTGCGTAATAGGGCATTTCACCGCCGGTTCCGGAGGTTCCGGCGGCGGGCTCTGCCGCGGAGGATGCAGTTTTCATCGCAGGGCCTTCCAGTAGGTGAGGGCGATGGTCGCCAGGATCAGGACGAGCCATCCGGCCACGACCAGGTTCCAGAGCAGCGACGCCCGGCGCAGCAGCATGAATTCCCGGATCACGAGCCAGCCCTTCACCAGGGCGAGGCCCAGGATCAGGGCGACGGCCGCCGGCCCGGCGGAGCCCGTCTCGCCGACCAGCCAGGTAACGCCCGTGGCGGCGACCAGGAAGGCGAAGACGAGGTCCAGGCGGCGGGCGATGCCGCGGGTCGGGGTGACGTTCATCGCATCACGTAGACGAGGGGAAAGAGGATTATCCAGACCAGGTCCACCATGTGCCAGTAGGCAGCGCCCGTCTCCATGCCCCGGTGGTCCGCGGCCGAGTAGCCGCCGGCCCTGGCCTTGATCCAGACCGCGATCAGGATGGCCATGCCGAGGATCACGTGCATGAAATGGAAGAAGGTGAGCGACAGGTAGAACATGTAGAAGTCGTTGGTCGCCAGGTTGATGCCGGCGGCGAACTTGGCGGCGTACTCGAACACCTTCACGACCAGGAAGCCGCCGCCGCAGGCGATCGCGGCACCGAGCCAGCGTACGCTGGCCGGCCGCGCGTCACGGGCAATCGAATCCACCGACCGGGCGACACACCAGCTTCCGGCCAGCAGCAGCACCGTGTTGATGGCGCCGGCATTGCGGTCCAGGTTGGGCTGCATGGCGTCGAAGAGGGCCGCGTTCTTCATCCGGGTCACGGCATAGACGGCGAAGAACACGCCGAAGGCGAGCAGCTCGGCGAGGATGAACACCCAGATGGCCAGGTCGCCGGGCGGGTGGCGCGGGAGCGCCGCCGCGCGGGAGACCGGTGCGTCGCCGGTCAATGTCTCTGTCATGATGCGTCGTTCGGGTCGGTCCGCCCAATATCCGCCATCGTTCGCGCCGTCGCCTTGACACGCGGCAAGGCTGCAAGAAAAACCGGCGCCCGAGGGCGCCGGCGGATCGGAGGGGAATGCCGGGCGGGGCTCAGGCGGCCGCCTTCTCCTCGCCCTTGATGAAGAAGCTGGCGAGATAAACCACCAGTCCCACCAGGAAGACGACGCCGGTCCACTCGCGCAGCCAGTAGAACAGGGACGCCTGGTCCTGGGCCATCATGAAGGGCATGGGGTTGTCCGACACCCGCTGCAGCCAGACCTGCAGGATGCCGGCGGCGGTCAGGAACAGGGTGATGAACACGATGGACACCGTCATCAGCCAGAAACCCCACATCTCGGTGACCTGCGACTTGTTGCTGTTGGCCGCGCGGCCCCGCATCAGCGGCATGGCATAGCTGATGATGGTCAGGTTCACCATCACGTAGGCGCCGTAGAAGGCCATGTGGCCGTGGGCCGCCGTGATCTGGGTGCCGTGGGTGTAGAAGTTCACCGGAGCCAGGGTGTGCAGGAAGCCCCAGACGCCGGCCCCCAGGAAGGCCATGACGCCGGTGCCCAGGGCCCACAGGGTGGCGGCCTTGTTCGGATGCTCGCGCCGGCGGCGGTTCACCATGTTGAAGGCGAAAAGGGTCATGGCGAAGAAGGGGATGGGCTCCAGGGCGGAGAAGATCGAGCCCCAGACCTGCCAGTACTCCGGCGTGCCGATCCAGTAGTAGTGGTGGCCGGTGCCGATGATGCCGGTGACCAGCGTCAGCGTGATGATGACATACAGCCACTTCTCGATCACTTCCCGGTCCACGCCGGTGATCTTGATCAGCACGAAGGCCAGGATGGCACCGAGGATCAGTTCCCAAACGCCCTCCACCCAGAGGTGAACCACCCACCACCAGTAGAACTTGTCCTTCACCAGGTTGTCCGGGTTGTAGAAGGAGAACAGGAACATCACCGCCAGGCCCCACAGGCCGAGCAGCAGCACGGTGTTGATGGCCGTCTTGCGCCCCTTGAGGATCGTCATCGTGATGTTGAACAGGAAGGCGAGCGCCACCACCACGATGCCGGCCTTGGTCAGCAGCGGCTGCTCCAGGAACTCCCGCCCCATGGTCGGCAACAGGTCGTTGCCGGTCACTTTCGCCAGCGTGGCGTAGGGGACGGTCAGGTAGCCGACGACCGTGAGGCCGGCGGCGACGAGGAAGATCCAGAACAGGGCGATGGCCAGTTTCGGGCTGTGCAGTTCGGTTTCGGCTTCCTCCGGAACCAGGTAGTAGGCCGCCCCCATGAAGCCCATCAGCAGCCAGACGATCAGGGCATTGGTGTGCACCATGCGGGCCACGTTGAAGGGGATGTGGGGGAACAGGAAGTCACCCCACACGTACTGGAGGCCCATGATCAGGCCGAACAGGATCTGGGCGACGAAGAGCGCCAGCGCCGCGATGAAATAGGGCTTGGCGACCGCTTGGGACTTGTATTGCATGTGGATTCTCCTATCGGGTCCTTAGCCCTGGACGTTGGGCGGCCATTTGGCGGCGTCGATCTTCGACACGTACTCGAGGAAGTCGGCGATGGCGTCGAGGTCCTTGTCCGAGAAATTGAACTGGGGCATGGACCGGCGCCCGGCGATACCCTCCGCCGGCCGGCCCTTGATGAAGGCCTTGACCGCCTCCTTGCTGCCCAGGCGCACGACGACGTTGCCGAGTTCCGGGGCAAAGTAGGCCCCCTCGCCCAGCAGCGTGTGGCAGCCGATGCAGTTGTTGGTCTCCCAGAGCTTCTTGCCTTCCGCGATCTGCGGGTTGGCCAGCATCTCCCGGCGGTCCCGCTTGGGGATGATCTGCTCGTTCTGGAAGGTGAGCGCCAGGAACACGAGCAGGAAGAACAGGGTCCCCCCGTAGAAGATGTTGCGTGCGGTGCTGGTGGTGAAAGTGCCGCTCATGGGCGTTGTCCTCCCGGTTCAATGCGCAGCAGGCCTGCGCCGGGCCGGAATCTATTGGCGGGCGCCGGGACAAAAATTGACCGCAATCAATCAGGGCCCTCCCGCCGCTGCCCAGGAGAAGTGCCAACCCATTGTTGGGAAAGGCTATTTTGTGGGCGGTTTGCTACATATTGTCGCAGCGCAAGAAAACCGCGGTGCGACTGCCATTTGGGGTAGGCGAGGGCCGGATCAGCATCGGCATGCGACCTCCCCGCGACGCTCTCCCCGCACGAACGCTGGGGACAGGGCTACCGCGCCGCTGGACCCTGTTACGCCAATAATGGCGCCTTATGACTGCCATTATTGGCGAATTGCTTCCGGCAGCAGCCGGTCCCCGGGGATTGCCCCGGCGCAAGTGCTTGATCCGGAAGGTCCCCCATGCGGGCCTTCGTGCCGGGTTCCTGGCACGGAGCTTGTTGGGGGAAACGGTCGTCGCGTTTCCGGACCTTGCCGTGAATTCAAATTGCATCATGCTCGTCGGTGCGGACCCGATCAGGTCGCGGGTCCTCACGCGCACCCTCAGGCGCCGCGACTTCCAGGTCGCCTCCGTGCGCGACGGAGGTGCCGCCCTCCGGCTGGCCGGCGCGGAGGAGCCGGCCTACGTGATCCTGGACCAGGACCTTCCGGACCGTTCCGGCCTGGCGTTGATCCGGCCGCTGCGCAGTGCCTTGCCCGAATCCCGCATTCTCGTCCTGGCCGCCAGTCCGACCATCGAGTCCGCGGTGGACTCGATCAAGCTCGGCGCCTGCAATTATCTGGCGATTCCGGCGGGGGTCGACGAGATCCTCCGCGGGCTCGGCGTGGATTGGCGCGCCGATTCGTCCAACGAGGACAAGGCCCAGGTGGACGGGGTCGCCTCGCTGGAGGACGTGGAGTGGAACCACATCCTGCGGGCGCTCTCGACCCATGAAGGCAACGTGTCCGCAACCGCGCGCGCGTTGCGGATGAACCGGCGCACGCTGCAGCGGAAGCTGGAGGCGCACGAGGCCCGGACGGGGCGGGACGTGGCGGCGGAAATCCGCACGGGCAGCAGTCGCCGGCGGCGGGCGGAACTGCGCCACCAATGGGCGGCCGCCAAGGCCACCCCCAAGGCCACCCCCAAGGCCTGACCGACGGCCTCCTTACAGCAGGACGAGGTTGTCCCGGTGGATGAGTTCGGCTTCGTCCATGTAGCCGAGCAGTGACTCGATGTCCTGGCTGGGGCGTCCGGCGATGCGGCGGGCCTCGGCGCTGGGGTAATTGACGAGCCCCCGCGCGACCTCCGATCCGTCCGGCGCGCGGCAGGCGACGGCGGCGCCGCGCTCGAATTCCCCCTCGACCGCCTTGACGCCAACGGGAAGAAGGCTGCGCCCCGCGTGCAGGGCGCCGACGGCCCCCGCGTCCAGGACCAACACGCCCGCCAACTGCAGGTGATCGGCCAGCCACTGCTTGCGTGCCGCCAGCGGTGACGCGTCGGCATAGAGCAGGGTCCCGACCGGTTCCCCGTCCGCGACCCGGAGCAGGGCATCGGGTTCGCGGCCGCCGGCGATCAGGGTATGCGCACCGCTGCGCGCTGCGCGCTGGGCGGCCTTGACCTTGGTGATCATGCCGCCCTTGCTGATGCCGCTGCCCGCGCCGCCCGCCATTCCCTCGTAGGACCGGTCGTCGGCGCGCCCCTCGGAAACCAGGACCGCGTCCGGATTCCGGCGCGGATCCGCGGTATAGAGGCCCTGCTGGTCGGTCAGGATGATCAGGGCCTCGGCCTCGACGAGGTTCGCCACCAGCGCTCCCAGGGTGTCGTTGTCGCCGAACTTGATCTCGTCCGTCACCACGGTGTCGTTCTCGTTGATGATCGGCACGACCCCCAGGGCCAACAGCGCGACCAGGGTCGACCGGGCATTGAGGTAGCGCTTGCGGTCGGCCAGGTCCTCGTGGGTGAGGAGGATCTGGGCAGTCTTCAGGCCGTGCCGGGAGAACTGGCTCTCGTAGGTCTGGGCCAGTCCCATCTGTCCGACGGCCGCCGCCGCCTGCAATTCATGCATCGCATGGGGTCTCACGGTCCACCCGAGGCGCTGCATTCCCGCCGCGATCGCGCCGGACGACACCAGCACCACCTCGCGTCCGCGGGCATGCAGTTGGGCGATCTGCCGCGCGAAGTCGGCGATGAAGCTCTCCGACAGGCCGGCACCGTTGTTCGTGACCAGGGCGCTGCCGACCTTGACCACGAGGCGCCTGCTATTGCTGATCCGCGTCCTCATCCTCGTCCTCGATGGCTGCGTCCCGCTGGTGGCTGTCCAGGTGGTCCATGATGGCAAAGGTCAGTGCCCGGCATCCCTCGCCGCTGATGGCGCTGATCGGGAAGCAGGGAATGTCGCCGCCATAGGCCTTCTGCAGGCGCTTGATCCGTTTGCGCGCCTCGGCCGGTTCCAGCAGGTCGGTCTTGTTCACCACCAGCCACCGCGGCTTCTCGAACAGCGCCGGATCGTACTTCCTCAGTTCCTCGACGATGGCCCGCGCATCCGCGGCCGGATCCGCTTCGGGGTCCGGTGGCGCGATGTCCACGAGGTGCAGCAGCAGGCGGGTCCGCTGCAGGTGGCGCAGGAAGCGGTGTCCGAGGCCGGCACCCTCGGCGGCGCCCTCGATCAGGCCGGGGATGTCGGCGACGACGAAGCTGCGCCGTTCGTCCACGCGGACGACACCCAGGTTGGGGTGCAGGGTCGTGAAGGGGTAATCGGCCACCTTGGGCCGGGCCGCCGAGACGGCGCGGATGAAGGTGGATTTTCCTGCGTTGGGCATGCCGAGCAGGCCGACGTCGGCGAGCACCCGGAGTTCCAGCGACAACTCGCGCCGCTCCCCCTCGCCGCCCGGCGTGGATTGGCGGGGCGCCCGGTTGGTGCTGGACTTGAAATGCAGGTTGCCCAGCCCGCCATTGCCGCCCCTGGCGATGAGCGCCCGCTTGCCGTCGGCATCCAGGTCGGCCAGGACCGCGCCGCTGTCCAGGTCCTTGATGACCGTGCCGACCGGCATGCGCAACTCCATGTCCGCGCCGGAGCGGCCGTAGCAGTCGGAACCGCGGCCGTTCTCCCCCCGTTCGGCCCGGAACAGCCTCGTGTAGCGGAAATCGATCAGGGTGTTGAGGTTGCGGTCCGCGATGGCCCAGATGCTGGCGCCCCGGCCGCCGTCGCCGCCATCCGGCCCGCCCCGGGGAATGAACTTCTCCCGCCGGAAGGACACGGCGCCGTTGCCGCCGTCGCCGGCAATGACCTCGATCTTCGCCTCGTCGAAGAATTTCATCGCTGCTCGCAGCCCCGGGAACCCAAACAAAAAGCCCTATCCGTCAAGGATAGGGCTTCGTGGGCCGGACCGGGAACGCTCAGGCCACCGGAACGATGCTGACCACCCGCCTGCGATCGGCGCCCTTGATCGCGAACTGGACCTTGCCATCCACCTTGGCGAACAGGGTGTGGTCCTTGCCGCAGCCGACGTTCTCGCCCGGGTGGAACTGGGTACCGCGCTGGCGCACGATGATGCTGCCCGCCGGCACCAACTGCCCGCCATAGCGCTTCACGCCCAGGCGTTTCGCTTCGGAATCGCGGCCGTTGCGGGAACTGCCGCCTGCCTTTTTGTGTGCCATGTCTCAGGACTCCTTTCAGGCGGAAATCTCGGAGATCTGGATCTCCGTGTAGTTCTGCCGGTGGCCTTGGTGCTTCTGGTAGTGCTTGCGCCGGCGCATCTTGAAGATCATCACCTTCGGGCCGCGCCCGTGGGAGAGGACCTTGGCGGTGACTTTCGCGCCGGCGACCGTGGGCGTGCCGACCTTCACCGACTCGCCCTCGCCGACCATGAGGACCTGGTCGAGAGTGATTTCCGCGCCCACGTCCGCCGGCATCTGTTCTACTTTGATCTTTTCGCCGGCGGCAACGCGATACTGCTTGCCACCGGTTTTTATGACCGCGTACATGTTGGACTCCAATGGATTTCAGAGAACCGCAAATTATAGGACTTTCCGTTTCCCAGGTCAAAATCTGTTGACGTCCCCTGGGTCCCCGCCTACCATCGCGCATTCTTCCGCAGGCCCCCCCGTGCAGCTTCCCTCCCTTTTCTCCCTCATCGCCGACGACATGAAGGCCGTCGATGGCGTGATCCGCGCCCGTCTCCACTCGGAGGTGGCGCTGGTCCGGCAGGTGGCGGAGTACATCATCGCGGCGGGCGGGAAGAGGATGCGGCCAGGGCTCGTCCTGCTGGTGGCCGGTGCGTTCGGTTACCGCGGCACGGCCCACCACGAACTGGCCGCCGTGGTGGAGTTCATCCATACGGCCACGCTGCTGCACGACGATGTGGTGGACGAGTCGGACCTGCGGCGCGGGCGGGAGACCGCCAATGCCCTGTTCGGCAACGCGGCCAGCGTGCTGGTGGGCGATTTCCTCTATTCGCGTGCCTTCCAGATGATGGTCTCCGTCGGCAGCATGCGGGTGATGGAGGTCCTTTCCGAAGCCACCAACGTGATCGCCGAAGGCGAGGTCCTGCAGCTGATGAACTGCCACAATGCCGACATCGGCGTCGAGGAGTACCTGCAGGTCATCCGCTTCAAGACGGCCAAGCTGTTCGAGGCCGCGGCGCGCCTGGGAGGCATCGTCGCCGGGGCCGACCGGGCCACCGAGGATGCCCTGGGCAACTACGGCATGCACCTGGGTACCGCCTTCCAGCTCGTGGACGACATCCTCGACTACTCGGGCGCGGAAGCGGACACCGGCAAGCACCTGGGCGACGACCTGGCCGAGGGGAAGCCGACGCTGCCCCTCATCCATGCCATGCGCGTCGGCAGCGCCGCCGAGGCGGAAGTGGTGCGCCGCGCGATCGTGGAGGGGGGGCGGGACGCCTTCCCCGAGGTGCTCGCCGCCATCCGCGCCACGGGCGCCCTCGAGGAGGCCCGGCGGCGCGCGCGCGACGAGGCGGAGATCGCTCGCGGCGCGATAGCGGGTCTTCCCCCTTCGCAATACCGCGACGTCCTGCTAGAATTGCCGTCTTTCGCCGTGGCCCGGAATCACTGACTCCGGATCGCGGCAGCCATCCCGGCGCCGACTGGCATGCCGGGGATCGTGGCAGTCGGGGTGTAGCTCAGCCTGGTAGAGTACTGCGTTCGGGACGCAGGAGTCGGAGGTTCGAATCCTCTCACCCCGACCATCGAAATTTCTGCTTTTCCTCCCGCAATGATGGTCATCCGGCCCCGGCCGGACCCGGCGACCGAGCCATCCGGCGTCGGTTGATGGCAATATGTCGCCGCGGTGCCGGGATGCGTCCCGCGCCGGAGGATCCGACGGGGGATTGGGCCCCGCGGTCCGCCGCCGGCCAGGGCGACGAGTCCGTCACGGCAGCCGCCGACTCGGGAACTTCGCACATGATCAAGTGGCTCCTGCTGGTCCTGCTTGCTGCGGGCCTCTACTTCTTTCTCCGCCGTCCGCACCGCGAGGCCCCGCGGCCGCGGACACCGTTGCCGGAGCGCATGGTGGCGTGCGCCGCCTGTGGCGTCTATCTGCCGGAGATGGAATGCGTGCGCGCGGCGGACGGAAGGCCGTATTGCTGCGAGGCTCATCGGGACGCGGGCGGGCGGTGATGGAGGCCCGCGCCTGGCCCGCCATCGGGCGCCGCATGCCCGAGTCCTTCTGGCGGTCCCTGTGGTATTTCAATCTCTACCGGCTTGCCTCGGCGATCGTTTTCGTGGGCGCCGTCGCCCTGTATGGCGGTAGCATCAACCTGGGAGCCGAGAGTCCGCGGCTCTTCCTTGCCGCCGCAGCGACCTATGCCGTCGTGGCGATCCTCTTCTTCGGCCTCGCCCAGTTCCGGCGGCTGCCCTTCGACCTGCTCCTCACCCTGGAGGTCGTGGCGGACATCGCCTGCCTCACGGTGATGATGCATTTCAGCGGCGGCATGCGCAGCGGCATGAGCTATACGCTGCTGGTGGTCCTGGCCGGCGCCGGTCTCGTCGGTCAGGGCCGCCTGGCCCTGTTCTTCTCGGCGCTGGCCACGGTGGCGATCCTCCTCGAGCACGCCGACCGGGTGCTGCGCTACGGTGCGGATCCCGGCGAGTTCGTCCAGGCCGGAATCACCAGCATCGGCTTCTTCGCCACCGCCATCACCGCCCGCCTGCTGGCCCGCCGCGTGGTGGCCAACGAGGAACTGGCCAACCGGCGCGGAGCCGCCCTGGCGGCGCAACTGCGGGTCGGCGAGCGGATCATCCACGACATGCAGGACGGCATCCTCGTGGTGGAGGGTGATGGCCGGGTCCGCCAGTTCAATCCGCGGGCGGAGACCCTGCTGGAGGTCAAGGCGCCGGCGGATCCGGACCTCGCCGCTTTCTCGCCGGATCTGGCCGAGAAGTTCTTCGCCTGGCACGAGCGGCAGACCGACGAGCGCGACCTGCTCCGGCTGCCCGGTTCGGGACGGCTGATCCGGGTGCGCTTCCTGCCGGCGGGGGAGGGGGATATCGCGCTGGTTTACCTGGAGGATCTGGCGGAGGCCCAGACGCAGGCGCAACAGTTGAAACTGGCCGCCCTGGGGCGGCTCACCGCGAACCTTGCCCACGAAATCCGCAACCCCCTCTCGGCGATCAGCCAGGCAGCGGAACTGCTGCGCAGCGAGAAGCGCGGGGAGATGCAGGCGCGGCTCACCCGGATCATCGGCGACAACACCCAGCGCCTGAACCGGCTGGTGTCGGAGGTCCTGGAACTCGGGCGCCGCGACCGGGCCGTGCAGGAAACGATTCCGCTTGCCCAGTTCCTCGCCGCCTTCCTCGAGGAGTTCGCCATCCGCGACGACCGCGTGCGCTCCGCGGTGGCGGCAAGCATAGACCCGGACGTGGTGGTCTGCTTCGACCGTTCCCACCTGAATCGGGTCCTCTGGAACCTGGTCGTCAATGCGCTGCGCTATTGCAGCGGCGGTGCCGGCAGCGTGCGGGTGGAGGCGCGCCTGCATCCATCGGCTCGCCATTGCGAACTGCACGTGATCGATGACGGTCCGGGGATAGAGCCGGGCCGGCGCGGCCAGGTCTTCGAGCCTTTCTTCACCACCCACGGTGCCGGCACGGGCCTGGGCCTGTACATTGCACGGGAGCTGTGCGAGGCGAACGGAGCTTCCCTCGAGGTCGTCGACGAATCCGTCGGGGCCCATTTCAGACTGACAGCCCGGGGAGAACCATGTCCGGAAAGCAGGAGCGAAGGGGGCGCGGCAACGGCGGCCGCGTCCTGATCGTCGACGACGAAGCCGACATCCGCGAACTCCTGGACCTGTCCATGTCCAGGATGGGCCTTGCGGCCGACTGCGCGGCAACGGCCGGGGAAGCCCGCCGCCTGTTGTCGGAGGAGAGCTACCAGCTCTGCCTGACCGACATGCGCCTGCCGGACGGTGACGGCCTCGACCTGGTCCGTTTCATCGCCGAGCATTGCCATGACCTGCCGGTGGCCGTCATTACGGCCCATGGCAGCATGGAGAACGCGGTGTCGGCCCTGAAGGCGGGTGCCTTCGATTACCTGGCCAAGCCGGTTTCCCTGGACCAGTTGCGCGCCCTGGTGAAGACCGCGCTGCGCCTGCCCGCCGAAGTGCTGGGTGACGCGGCGCCCGGCGAGCCCGAATTGCTCGGGGATTCGCCGGCGATGAAGGAGGTGCGGGAACTGATCGGGCGGGTCGCGCGCAGCCAGGCGCCGGTGCATATCCGCGGCGAATCGGGCAGCGGCAAGGAACTCGCCGCGCGCATGATCCATCGTCTGGGTGCCCGCCGCGACCGTCCTTTCGTCGCGGTCAATTGCGGCGCGATCCCAGAGAGCCTGATGGAAAGCGAATTCTTCGGCTACCGCAAGGGCGCCTTCACCGGCGCGGACGCGGACCGGGACGGCTTCTTCCAGGCTGCCGACGGCGGCACCCTGTTCCTCGACGAGGTGGCCGACCTGCCCCTGGCCATGCAGGTGAAGCTGCTCCGGGCGATCCAGGAGAGGCGCGTGCGCAAGGTCGGCGCGCCGGCGGAGGACCCCGTGGATGTCCGCATCCTCAGCGCGACGCACCAGGACCTTCGCAAGCGCGTCGAGGAGGGGCGCTTCCGGCAGGACCTGTTCTACCGGCTCGAGGTGATCGGGATCCGCATGCCGGCCCTGCGCGAATGCCGCGAGGACATCGTCAGGATCGCCGAGCGCGCCCTGCTGCGCCTGTGCGCCACCTCCGGCGCGGAGGCGCCGCGCCTGACGCCGGCGGCCGGGAAAGCGCTGGCCGAATATTCCTTTCCCGGCAACGTCAGGGAACTGGAGAATGTCCTCGAGCGAGCCCTGGCCCTGCGGGCCGGCAACGCCATCGAGGAGTCCGACCTGAACCTGGAGCCTGCGGCGGTGGCCGGCGAGGAACCTCCGGTGGCGGGCCAGGGGCCGCTCCAGGACTACCTGGACAAGGTGGAACGGCTCGCCATCCTCGATGCGCTCCAGCGCACGCGCTTCAACCGTACGGCGGCCGCGAAGATCCTCGGGGTGACCTTCCGTTCGCTGCGTTACCGGATGGAACGCCTCGGCCTCAACGAGCGCGATGGCTGAGCGCGCGGTGGAGGAGATCGACGCCGGCGGCTATGCGCCCGCCGCGCGCCGCGTGCCTTCGCCGAATGCCGACGAACGCCCCGCCGGCAGCCGCATCGAGCTCGTCGTCATCCATGCGATCAGCCTGCCGCCGGGGGAATTCGGTGGCGATGCCATCGAGCGCCTGTTCACGAACACCCTGCCGCCGGACCGGCATCCCTATTTCGAGGCCATCGCCGGACTCCGGGTTTCCGCCCATTTCCTGATCCGCCGCGACGGCGCCCTGGTGCAGTTCGTCTCGTGCCTGCTGCGCGCGTGGCACGCCGGCGTGTCGTGCTGGAACGGTCGCGACCGCTGCAACGACTTCTCGATCGGAATCGAACTCGAGGGCTGCGACGACCGGCCGTTCGAGGCCGCCCAGTACGAGCGGCTCGGCGCGGTGCTTGCGGGACTGCGACGCCGATACCCGGTGACCGGTGTCGTGGGCCATTCGGACATCGCGCCGGGACGCAAGACCGACCCGGGGCCGTGTTTCGATTGGCATCGCGTGCCGGGCGCGCTTCCGTCCCGGGGCGTGCCCGGGTGACCCGGACGGCACGCCCCTCCCGTCGCGTCGTCGTGCCACCGGTGGCGCATGATCGAAAAAGCTTGCGATCTGAAATGGCGACTACTAGAATTAGTTTGAACGGGTGTTCGCCCTACTACATCTAGTAGGTAGCGGTGGCCACTGGCGGACCCCGCCGGCGAATGCGGCGCGCATCCCAGGGCGCCGCGGAACGATGCGGGCGCCGACGCGAGCGAATGATGCGGGAGGCGCTGAATGCGGGAATGCTGTGCGGCTTCGGTTCGATCGGCTCCGGTTGACCTCCTCTCCGCCATTGCCCCGCTACCCGCTCCCACAGTCCCGGCCTACCTGCCCCACGGCTTGACCCGCCGCCCGGTCGGTCGCCGTGCCCGCCGTCGCGGCGTGCGTTGCCGGTCTCGCGATCGGCGGGATCCAGCCGGTCTCATGCCAAGCGGAAGTCGATTGGAATTCCCCTCGGCTTCACCATCGAACCACGCCGGTGATATAGGCGGAAAAACGCGACGAATTCCTCGCTTTCAATCGCTTGAGGGCGTTGAATAATCCGTGCTAGCCCAGACGGGTTGCTGTAGTGGTGTTTCTTTCCTGTTACTTTGTTCAAGGAGGTTCAACATGGCTGAAGAGAAGAAAGCCAAGAAACCCGCGGCGAAGAAGCCTGCTGCGGCCAAGAAGCCCGCTGTGAAGAAGGCTGCCGCGCCGAAGAAGGCCGCCGCGAAGCCCGCCGCGAAGAAGGCTGCTGCGCCGAAGAAGGCCGCCGCGAAGCCCG
>JAEUNJ010000259.1 GCA_016791145.1 Rhodocyclaceae bacterium
CACCGGGATCTGCTGGTAGGCCCGGCCCATGAAGTTGTTGGGGCCCAGGCAGATGCCCTTGCCGCCCAGCACGTCCATGGCGTCGTTCACCACCTGGCGGGCACGTTCGGTGACGTGGTACTTGACGATGGCGGAGACGACGGAGGGCTTCTCGCCCAGGTCGATGGCGCCGGCCGTCATGGTGCGCGCGGCGTCCATCATGTAGGTGTTGCCGCCCATGCGGGCCAGGGGCTCCTCGATGCCCTCGAAGCGGCCAATGGCGGTCTTGAACTGGCTGCGCACCCGGGCGTAGCCGCCGGTGGCGCGCACCGCCAGCTTGGCCATGCCGGTGTTGGAGGACGGCAGGGAGATGGAGCGGCCGGCGGCCAGGCATTCCATGAGCATGCGCCAGCCCTGGCCGGCCATCTTCGGCCCGCCGATGATCCAGTCCAGGGGCATGAAGACGTCCTTGCCCCAGTTCGGGCCGTTCTGGAACACCGCGTTGAGCGGGAAGTGGCGGCGGCCGATCAGCACGCCGGGATGGTTCGTCGGTACCAGGGCGCAGGTGATGCCCAGGTCCTCCGTCTTGCCGAGCAGGCCGTCCGGGTCGCGCAGGCGGAAGGCGAGGCCGAGGATGGTGCAGATCGGGCCCAGGGTGATGTAGCGTTTGTCCCAGGTGACCCGCATGCCGACCACCTCCCGGCCTTCCCACATGCCCTTGCAGACGATGCCCGTGTCGGGAATGGAGGCCGCGTCGGAGCCGGCGTTCGGATTGGTCAGGGCGAAGGCCGGAATCTCCTGGCCCTTGGCCAGGCGCGGCAGGTAGTGGTTCTTCTGCTCCTCGGTGCCGTAGTGGAGCAGCAGTTCCGCCGGGCCTAGGGAATTGGGCACCATGACGGAGACCGCGGCCGCCGAGCAGCGGGTGGAGAGCTTCTGCACCACCTGGGAATGGGCATAGGCGGAAAACTCCAGGCCGCCGTAGCGCTTCGGGATGATCATGCCCAGGAAGCCCTTGTCCTTCACATAGCGCCAGGCCTCCGGGGAAAGGTCCTGGTGCACCTGGGTGGTCTCCCAGTCGTTCACCATGCGGCACAGCTCCTCGCACTCGTTGTCGAGGAAGGACTGCTCCTCCGCCGTCAGCCTGGGCTGCGGGAAGGCCAGCAGGTCCTGCCAGCGGGGCTTGCCGGCGAAGAGCTGCCCCTCCCACCAGACCGTGCCGGCCTCCAGGGCCTCCTTCTCGGTCTGGGACATGGCGGGCAGCATCTTCCGATAGACGGCGAAGATGTGCCGCGTGACGAGGGCGCGCCGCAGGGGCGGGACCGTCAGGACGGCGACGATGCCGGCGACGATGGCAAGCAGGGCGTAGAGCATGGTGCGTCTCCTTTACAGGGTCTCAGGCCGCCTGGGTCCGGCGCGGCTTCTTCGTGGGTTTGGCAGCGAATTCCGGGAGCGGCGCCCGCAGGCCGCCGAACAGGAAGCTCATGAAGCGGGCATGGAGGGCCTCGGGATCGGCGTCGTGCAGGCCGTCCTCGCCCAGCACGTTCAGGGCGTCGGCGCCGGAGATGGCGTAGGACATGGCGCCGAGCATGAAGTGGAAGCGCCAGAGCACCTCCTCCTTCGGTGCGTCGGGCAGGGCCCGGAACAGGGCCGCCTTGTAGCGGCGCACCACTTCGGCGTACTCCCGGGCCATGAAACGGCGGATGAAGGCGGACGGCTCGGTGTAGGTGCGGCCCAGCAGGCGCATGAAATGCCGGCCTCCCTCGTCGCACTGGGCGACGGTGCGGATCGTCGTGCCGAAGAAGGCCTCGAGCACCTGGTGGGGCCGCAGCGGCTGCCCGCCGGCCTCCGCCTCCACCTTGTCCAGGGCGGCCAGCCACTGGGCATTGAGCCAGCCCAGGCGGCGCCGGAACAGGGCTTCGATCAGTCCCTCCTTGCCCCCGAAGTGGTAGTTCACCGCTGCCAGGTTGGCCTTGGCCTCGGTGGTGATCATGCGCAGGGTGGTGGCCTCGAAGCCGTGGGCCATGAACAGGCGCTCGGCGGCGTCGAGGATGCGCTCTGGGGTGTCAAGTTCGCTCATCTATCCGGGGCTGATCCAAACGTTGGTTTCAAACAAACGTTTGAATGCTGCCTGTGGTGCGCCCGGGTGTCAATACCCCTGATTAGGCTCCGGACTCCAAACTTGACCGCCGGCCCGCGGGCCAGGCCGGCCGGATTGCGGCGGACCGCCCCGACGGCCGCTGCGGCCTCAGGTGGCCTGGACGCCGGGCCCGTCGGGCGGGTAGGCGAGGAAGGCCGGCACCCTTTCCAGGCTCGCCGACAGGGCGTCGAGGGCCGGATGTCCCGCCGCCGGCACCACGGCCGCCAGCAGGGACTGGGTGAACTGCCAGGCGACGCCGGCGGTGATGCCGGCCTGGCGGTCGGGCCGGAACGCCTCCGGGCGGCGCGCGACCTCAGCCTCCAAGCCACCGTAGGCCGCCCGCAACTGGCCGGAGACCCGGGCGACCCAGGGCTCGTGCTGTCGCTCCGGCGGACGCAGGTTGCGCTCGTAGATGATCTGGACGCTCTTTTCGCAGGCGGCCAGGGCCAGGGAGACCGCGCGCATGTCGTGCCGGTACTCGCCCGCATCCGCGGGCCAGAGGGTTCGTCCGCCGGCCATGGTGGCCTCGGCGAACTGGAGGATCAAGGAGGAATCCATGATCGCCTCGCCGTCGTCGCAGATCAGGGTCGGCGCCTTGACCACCGGATTGATGGCCTGGAAGCGCTCGAAGGTGCTGAAGACCGAAACCGCCTCGTGCACGAAGGGAATGCCGAGGGTGTGCAAGGAGATGGCGGTGCGCCGCACATAGGGTGAATCCAGCATTCCGATAAGTTTCATCGCGTCCTCCGGGAGCCGGCGGCCGTCCATTGTCGGCCGGGACGACGTCCGCCGCAACGGCCGGTCGAGGTGGCGCCCCGGCAGCGCCCCTGCCGTGGCGGGGCATCCATTCGGAAATCCGTGCGCCTGTTGCGCTGGATCATGGCAATGCACCAAATCTGTGCCAAAAAGAAAACGGGAGGCGGTTCGGCGTCAGAATTTGGCGCGGCAGACCGTACCCGGAAAAGAAGATCGCTTCTTGAATGAAAAGGGAGAAACGTCATGAGAATAGCAAGCCTGGTTTCCGCGTGCGCCGTCGCCATGGGCATCGGCGGCTGTGCAACCGTGCAGGAGACCCCGTATCCGGTCCAGCCAGTGAAGCTGGTTGTGCCCTACCCGGTGGGGAACGCAGGCGACCTCATGGGAAGGGCCTTGGCCGAGAAGCTCGGCCAGATGTGGGGCCAGCCCGTGACCGTCGAGAACCGGCCCGGACCGACCACGGTCGTCGGCACGGACGCGGCGGCAAAAGCCAAGGCCGACGGTTACACGTTGCTGGTGCATTCCATCTCCTTCGCCACGGACGGCGCCCTCTACACCAGTCTTCCCTACGACCCGGAGAAGGATTTCGTTCCGTTGGCCGGGTTCGCCCGGCAGCCTTTCGCCCTCGTGACAGGGCCCCAGTCCGGGGTGAAGACGGTGGGGGATTTGGTGGCCAGAGGCCGCGCCTCCGCCATCAAGTACGGCTCGCTGGGGCCGAGGACGCAGATTACCTTCGTCACCGAGCAGTTCAAGAAGCAGGCAGGGTTCCCGGCCACCAACGTGCCCTACAAGTCGCTGATGGAGGCGAACGGGGCCACCATGAAGGGTGACGTGACCTTCTGGTTCCCGCCGGTGGCGGGGGTGGCCGGTCCCATCAGGGAGGGCAAGCTGGTGCCGCTGGCGGTGACGGCCGCCAAGCGCTCGACGCTGCTGCCGCAGGTGCCGACCATGGCCGAGGCCGGGGTCGCCAATACCGAAAGCTATGCCTGGTTCGGCCTGTGGGCGCCCGCCGGGGTGCCGAAAGGGTTGGCCGAGCGGCTTTCCAGCGACGTGGCGAAGGTCCTCCAGGCACCCGACGTCCTCGAGAAGCTGGCGAAGATGGGTGCGGAGCCCATGCCCATGTCGATGGGCGAGTTCGGCCGCTTCGTCAAGGCGGAGATGGAAGCGAGCCGGCGTCTGACCGGTGATCTCGGGATCAAGCCGGAAGCCTACGTCGCCCCCGCCAAGCCCTAGGCGCGGGGTTGTGGGCGACGCCCGGGGCGGCCCCCCCAGGCGTCGCGCATCGGACGGCGCCCGGAGTCCGGGCGCCTTTCCCTGGTCGCCGGCCCGGCCGGGGCATCGCCTCCGGCGGCCGGTCCAAGGACCGGTTCGGCACCGGTACGGGCCCTGCGCTATAGTCCGCCGCCATGGCCAAATCCATCGCCATCGTCGAAGACGACCCCGCCATACGCGCCAATTATGCGGACGCCCTGCGCCGCCAGGGTTACGAGGTATTCCCCTATGGCTCGCGCCCCGAGGCCTGGGCAGCGTTCCAGGGCCGGCTGCCGGACCTGGCCCTGATCGACATCGGCCTCGGCGACGAGCCGGAAGGCGGGTTCGAACTCTGCCGGGCCCTGCGCGGCCTGTCGGCCAGGCTGCCCATCCTGTTCCTGACCGCCCGGGACAGCGACTTCGACATCGTCTCGGGATTGCGGCTGGGCGCCGATGACTACCTGACCAAGGACATCAGCCTGCCCCACCTCCTGGCCCGGGTGGCGGCCCTGTTCCGCCGCGTCGAAGCCCTGACCCAGGGCCCGCCCCAGGAGGAGGTGCTGGAAAGGGGCCCGCTGCGGCTGGACGCGAAGCGCTTCACCGTGGCCTGGCGCGGGCGCCCGGTGGAACTGACGCTCACCGAGTTCTGGATGGTGCATACCCTGGCCAGGTTCCCCGGGCACGTGAAGGACAGGGAACAACTGATGCGCGACGCGCAACTCGTGGTGGACGAGGGCACCATCACCTCCCATGTGAAACGCATACGCCGCAAGTTCCAGGCGGCGGACCCGGACTTCGACCGCATCGAGACGATCTACGGCATGGGCTACCGGTGGCGCGGCGATGAGGACGCGGCTTAGCCTCCGCGCCAAGCTGGCGTTCGTCTCCCTGGTGCTGCTGGCCCTGCCCTGGGCCGGGTACCGCTACGTCTCGGACCTGGAGGGCTACCTGCTGGAAAACCAGCAGCAGGCGCTGCTCACCACCGCCCGTGCCGTGGCGACGGCCTTGCACGAACGGCCCCTGCTGATGCGCCTGTCCACGCCGCTGCGACGGCCGGTTCCGGAAACGATCGCCGGCGAGACCCCGTCCCCGGGCGGCGCGCCGGTGGAGACCGCCGTCCCGATGCCCGTCGAGCCGCCGCGCCCGGGGACTTCGGGACTGGCCGGGGAGGGACGGGACGGGGAAGTGGAGGCCCTGCTGCAGGGCGCCGAGCGGGCCAACGTGCGCCTGTGGGTCGTGAACCGGGACCGGCGGGTGCTGGGCGTTTCCGGCAGTCTGCGGCCGCCGCGGGCGAAGGCCGGCGAGGCGGGCCTCTGGCGGCGCTGGCTGGCGCGGGTGATCCCGCCGCCGCCGGCGGATTTCGACGATGCCTTCGATGCCGCCGTCCTGACGGCGGGTGCCGAGGTGGCCGATGCCCTGTTGGGCGGCGGCGCCGTGCGCGTGCGGACGAGCCGGGACGGCAAGGCGGTCATCGCCTCGGCCGCCCACCCGGTCTGGGCCGGTGACAGCGTCGTGGGAGCCGTCGTCGCCGAGGCGACCACCCATTCCATCCTGGCCGTCCGCAACGAGGCGCTGGAGAAACTGCTGGTGCTGGCGGTCACGGTCCTGTCGGGCGTGTCGGTCGTGCTCCTCGGATTCGCCACCCGCGTATCGGGCCGCATCCGGCGCCTGCGGGACGAAGCGGAGGGCGCCGTGGACGCGAAGGGACGGATCGGCCGGCTCACCACGGCCTCGACGGCGGGGGACGAGATCGGCGACCTGTCGCGCAGTTTCTCGACGGTGCTCACGCGGCTGGCCCAGCACCACGACTACCTGGAGAGCCTGGCGAGCCGACTGTCCCACGAACTGCGCACGCCGGTGGCGGTGGTGCGCTCATCCCTGGAGAACCTGCGGCTGCAGGGGATGCCGGCGGATGCGATGGTCTATGTGGACCGGGCCGAGGACGGCCTCGGCCGCCTGTCGAAGATCCTCTCGCGCATGGCCGAAGCGACCCGGATGGAGGCCAGCCTGGCGGCCACCGAACGGGAGCCCTACGACCTGGCGGCGGTGCTGCGCGACTGCGTGGCCGGCTACCGGCTCGCCTACGGCGCCCACCGTTTCGAACTTCGCCTTCCGGAGGGGCCCGCACGCGTGGCGGGGGCGCCGGACCTGGCCGCCCAGATGCTCGACAAGCTCGTCAGCAACGCCGCGGACTTCACCGCAGCGGGCGCCGTGATCGAGGTCGGACTCGAACCCATGCCGCTTGCAACCGGCATGGCCTGGCGCCTGACCGTCGCCAACCCGGGACCGCTGCTCCCGGAGGCCATGGACGGGAAGCTCTTCCACTCGATGGTGTCGGTGCGGCAAGCCGGCACCGCCGACGCCGAGCCCCACCTGGGCCTGGGGCTCTTCGTCGCCCGACTGATCGCCGAATTCCACGGCGGAACCATTGCGGCCGGGAACCGTCCCACCGGGGACGGGGTGTCGGTGACGGTGGACCTCCCCGCCGCCTGACCCGTCATCCGGCGGGCCGCAGGGCCCGGTGGGTTAACATAGCGGTTTGTTTCGGCAAGGAAGATTCGCCATGATCAAGGTTGGCATCGTCGGCGGCACCGGCTACACGGGCGTCGAACTGCTGCGCCTGCTGGCCCAGCATCCAGAGGTGGAATTGGCCGCCATCACCTCCCGCGCCGAGACCGGCGTGCCCGTGGCGGACATGTACCCCAGCCTGCGCGGCCGCGTGAAGCTCGCCTTCTCGGACCCGGCCAAGGCGCCGCTGTCCGCCTGCGACCTCGTCTTCTTCGCGACGCCCAACGGCGTCGCCATGCAGCAGACCCGCCAGTTGCTGGACGCCGGCGTGCGGGTGGTGGACCTGGCCGCCGACTTCCGCATTGCCGACATCGCGGTCTGGGAAAAGTGGTACGGCATGCAGCACGCATGTCCCGACCTGGTGGCGGAAGCCGTGTATGGCCTGCCGGAGGTGAACCGGGCGGCGATCCGCGGCGCCCGGCTCGTGGCGAACCCCGGCTGCTACCCGACCGCCACCCAGCTCGGCTTCCTGCCGCTGGTGGAGGCCGGCTGCGTGGACCTGGACCACCTGATCGCGGACGCCAAGTCCGGCGTTTCGGGCGCCGGCCGCAAGGCGGAGACCCACATCCTCTTCTCCGAGGCCTCGGACAACTTCAAGGCCTACGGCGTGCCGGGCCACCGGCACCTGCCGGAAATCCGCCAGGGCCTGGCCCGGGCGGCCGGCCGGGAGGTGGGGCTCACCTTCGTGCCGCACCTGACGCCCATGATCCGCGGCATCCATTCGACCCTGTATGCACGCATCAGCCGGGAGGAGGACTTCCAGGGCCTGTTCGAGCGGCGCTTCGCGGACGAGCCCTTCGTGGACGTGCTGCCGCCCAAGTCCCACCCGGAAACGCGCTCCGTCCGGGCGGCCAACACCTGCCGGATCGCCATCCACCGGCCCCAGGGCGGCGACACCCTGGTGATCCTGTCGGTGATCGACAACCTGGTGAAGGGCGCGGCCGGCCAGGCGGTCCAGAACATGAACCTCATGTTCGGCTTCGACGAATGCGCCGGCCTCTCGCAGATTCCCGTTCTCCCCTGAGCTGGCGCCGCCTGCGCTCGCGCTTCGGCATTTCCGCGCCGAAGGTGGCGGTGCGCACCCACCTGCCCTGGTACTGGCGGGCCGCGAGCGTGGTCGCGCTGCTGGCCGTATCCATCGCCCTGGCCGGCTGGGTCTACGACGCCGGTCGCCGCTTCGCCGGCTTCGACCGCAGCGAGACGGAGCAGGAGCTCAAGGAACTGCGCGACAAGGTGGCGGCCCTGGAGAAGGACCTGGGCGAGGCCCGGAAGGTGGCCAACGCCGGGGAGAGCAAGCTCTCCATCGAGGCGACGGCTGCCCGGCAACTGGCGGACCAGGTGAAGCAGCTGGAGCAGGAGAACGGGCGCCTGAAAGAGGACCTGGCGGTCTTCGAGAACCTGGCGGCGACAGAGAATGGCACCAAGAACCCGGTGAGCATCCAGCGTTTCGCGGTGGAGCCGGGGCCGGCTGGCGGCCCCTATCGCTACCGGATGCTGGTCGCCGCCCAGGGCGGCAAGAAGGGGGAGACCCGCGTGGACCTGCAACTTCATGTGGTGGTGCAGCAAGCGGGCAAAGCTGCTACCATTGACCTCCCTGCCGCCGGCGACCCCGATTCACAGAAGTATTCGATCGGATTCAAGTACTTCCGCCGGGTCGAAGGCACGTTCAAGGTCCCCTCCGATGCCCGCGTGAAGAGCGTGGAGGCGCGCTTGTCCCAGGGGGGAACCCAGGTGGCCAGCAAGACCGCCACCCTGTAATCGCCACCTTGTAATCCGGAAAGGAATGCCCATGTTCCTGAAGAAGGCGAACAAGCCCCAGAGCCGCATCGACAGCCTGATCGGCGCCGGGACCCGCATCACGGGCGATATCGCGTTTTCCGGCGGCCTGCGGGTCGACGGGGAGGTGCACGGCAACGTGCGCGCCGCGGGAGACGGCCCCAGCACCCTGGTGATCAGCGAGCATGCGAGGATCGAGGGGGAGGTGGCGGTATCCCACGTGGTCGTCAACGGCACCGTGGTGGGCCCGATCGCCTCGAGCGAGTTTCTGGAACTGCAACCGAAGGCCCGGGTGACCGGCGACGTGGAGTACAACACCATCGAGATCCACCTGGGCGCCATCGTCCAGGGACGGCTGGTGCACCAGGGGGCGAGCGCCAAGTCCGTGGAATTGAAGCTGGCTTCCAGCAATTGACCGGCCCGCCCCCGAAGCCGCATAATCGATCGACTTACCTATCAGGAGAACCCGCCATGAACGCCCCCACCGAGATGCCCGCCCCCCTCGTCTTCACCGACAGCGCCGCCAACAAGGTCAAGGAACTGATCGCCGAGGAAGGCAACCCCGACCTGAAGCTGCGCGTTTTCGTGACCGGCGGCGGCTGCTCGGGATTCCAGTACGGCTTTACCTTCGACGAGGTGGCCAACGACGACGACACCGCCATGGAGAAGAACGGCGTCACGCTGCTGATCGACCCCATGAGCTACCAGTACCTGGTCGGCGCCGAGATCGACTACACGGAAGGCCTGCAGGGCTCCCAGTTCGTGATCAAGAATCCGAACGCGACCAGCACCTGCGGCTGCGGTTCCTCGTTCTCCGCCTGAGCGGAACGACTTGCGGCACAAGGGGCGCCTCGGCGCCCCTTGTCTTTTGCAGGATCAGGCCGGGTAGACCACGCCGAGCACCCGCGAACCGCGGGCACCGGTGACCTCGGGCAGGTTGCCGGGAAGGCCGTCCAGCGTCCGTTTGCCCAGCCAGGCGAAAGCGATGGCCTCGACCCAGTCGGCCGGCACGCCGGCGGCGTCGGTCTTGTCCACCGCGGTCCCGGGCAGCCGCGCCGCCAGTCCGGCCATGATCGTGGCGTTGTGGGCGCCGCCGCCGCAGACCAGCAGTTCGTCCGGCGGGCCGCACCAGCGATGGATGGCGTCGGCAATCGACGCTACCGTCAGGGCGGCCAGGGTCGCCTGCACATCGGCCGGCTGCTCGTCGCCCGCCAGCAGCCCGTCCAGCCAGGCCAGGTGGAACTGCTCCCGCCCGCAACTCTTGGGCGGCGACCCCGCGAAATAGGGATGGGCGAGCAGCCGCGCCAGCAGGTCGTCCCGGACGCATCCCTCAGCGGCCCATTTCCCGTCCCGGTCGAAGGCCTCGCCACGCCGGTGCCGGATCCACGCGTCCATCAGCAGGTTCCCCGGCCCCGTATCGAAGCCCCGGACGGGTTGCCCCGGGGCCAGGTCCGTCAGATTCGCAATGCCGCCGATGTTGAGCACGACCCGATGGCGGTCGGCGCAGCCGAATCGGGCTGCGTGGAAGGCCGGAACCAGGGGCGCCCCCTGCCCGCCAGCCGCGATGTCGCGGCTGCGGAAGTCGGCCACCACGGCGATGCCGGTGGCCTCGACCAGCCGGGCCGGGCTGTTGAGTTGGACGGTGTAGCCGCGCTCCGGCACATGGCGCACGGTCTGCCCGTGGCAGGCGACGGCGCGGACGGCGGCGGGCATGGTCCCGGTGGCGGCGAGCAGGCCGGCCACCGCGTCCGCATACAGGTCGGCCAGGCGGTTCGCAAGCCCGGCCGCCCGGTCGATCTCGTCATTCCCGCGGGCATGCAAGGCAAGGAGCGCGGCCTTCAGGTCGTCCGGGTAGGGCAGGTAATGGGTGCCGATGCACTCCTGGGCGTCGCCGCGGAATTCGACCAGCACCGCATCGACACCGTCCAGGCTGGTGCCGGACATGAGCCCGACGAGGCGCTCGGCGCCCGGCATGCGGAGGGGATCAGTCGAGGGCGGCGAGGTTGCGGTCGCGGATCATGTCGATCCGGGCGATCCGGGCGCCGGCCTGCTCGCGGAAACTGGCCATCTGGCCGGGCTCGAGGGGCGGCGCCGTGGGCAGCGCGATGGTCAGCGGGTTCTGGTGAACCTCGTTGATGCGGAACTCGTAGTGCAGGTGCGGGCCGCTGGCCAGGCCCGTGGCGCCCACGAAACCGATCACGTCGCCCTGGGCGATGCGGCTGCCCTTGCGCAGTCCGCTCGCGAAGCCGGAAAGGTGGCCGTACAGGGTGGTGTAGCGGCCCTGGTGGCGCAGGATCACCACCTTGCCGTAGCCGCCCTGGTTGCCCACGAACTCCACGGTGCCGTCGCCCGTGGCCTTGACCCGGGTGCCCACCGGCGCGCCGTAGTCGATGCCCTTGTGGGCCCGCCAGGTCTGCAGGACCGGATGGAAGCGCGCGCTCGTGAAGCCCGAGGTGATGCGCGAGAACTCCAGGGGGGAGCGCAGGAAGGCCTTGCGGATGTTCTTGCCCTCGGCCGTGTAATAGCCCCCCTTGCCCTCCTCGCCTTCGAACCAGACGGCGCTGTAGGTCTTGCCCGCATTGATGAATTCGGCCGCCAGGATGCGCCCCGTGCGCACTGGACGGCCCAGGTGGTTCACCGATTCGTAAATGACCGAGAAGCGGTCACCCTTGCGCAGGTCGCGGTGGAAATCGATGTCGCCGCCGAAGATGTCGGCCATCTGGGTGGCCACGGCGTCGGGGATGCCGGCCGCATCGGTGGCACCGAACAGTGAATAGCGAATCTCGGCAGACTTCATCTGCACCTGGGTTTCCAGCTGCAGCGCCTGCTCGGCGGCCCGGTAGCCCTTGTCGGTCCGCTCGACCACGAGGGCCCGGTCCTTGCCGCCGTTCAGCGGGAAGACCAGCGTCACCATCTCGCCCTGGGGATTCACCCAGGCCGTCACGTTCTTGCCCGGGCTCAATTGCCGGAACACCACGCGGGCCGTGGCATCACCCCGCAGGAATTCGAAGGCCTCGGGATTGCGCACGCCGAGGCGGTTCAGCAGGGTCGCCATGGAGTCGCCGCGCAGGACCCGGTCCTCGCGCACGAAGCCCGCGTCGGAGAGGTCCACCGGTTGCGCCTTCAGGTCCGCCAGGTCCTGGACCACCGTGACGCGGGAAGCCGCCAGTTCCTCGGTTCCGGGGGCGGTGCCGAAGGCGGCCACCATGCCGAAAAGGGAAAACGCCGCAACGGCCGTGATGACCCGGAAGGGGCCCGGCTTCGCTGCACGGTAGGCTTGGAGTTCCGCTAGAATCCGCCGCTTATTCAAGTGATTGTCGGATCGGCATTTTTTCGGTCCGCGGAGTTTAGCAAAATTCCCCTTCCCGTCAAACCGGGTTTCCCCAGCATGAAAGACATCGATTCCCAACTGGCCCTGATCAAGCGCGGGGCCGACGAACTGCTGATCGAAGCGGAACTGGTCGAGAAGCTGAAATCCGGCCGGCCGTTGCGGGTCAAGGCCGGCTTCGACCCGACCGCGCCGGACCTGCACCTGGGCCATACGGTCCTGATCAACAAGCTGCGCCACTTCCAGGACCTGGGGCACCACGTGATGTTCCTGATCGGCGACTTCACCGGCATGATCGGGGACCCGACCGGCAAGAACGCCACCCGGCCGCCGCTTTCGAAGGAACAGATACTCCGGAACGCCGAGACCTACCGGGAGCAGGTGTTCAAGATTCTCGATCCGGAGAAGACCGAGGTCTCCTTCAACTCCACCTGGTTCGAGCCCATCGGCGCGGCCGGCATGATCAGGCTCGCCGCCCTGCACACGGTGGCGCGCATGCTGGAGCGGGACGATTTCGCCAAGCGCTACGCCAACGGCCAGCCCATCGCCATCCACGAGTTCCTCTATCCCCTGTGCCAGGGCTACGATTCGGTGGCCATGCGCGCCGACGTGGAACTGGGCGGCACCGACCAGAAGTTCAACCTGCTCGTCGGCCGCGAACTGCAGAAGCACTACGGCCAGGCCCCCCAGTGCATCCTGATGATGCCGCTGCTCGAAGGCCTGGACGGCGTGAACAAGATGTCGAAGTCGCTGGGCAACTACGTGGGCATCGCGGAACCGCCGCGGGAGATCTTCGGCAAGCTGATGTCGATCTCCGACGACCTGATGTGGCGCTACTACGAACTGCTGTCCTTCCGCGGCAACGACGAGATCACGAAGCTGAAGCACGAGGTGGCCGGCGGCCGCAATCCGCGCGACGTGAAAGTGATGCTGGCCCAGGAGATCGTCGAACGCTTCCATTCGCGGCGGGCCGCCGAGGACGCCCTGGAGGACTTCGAGGCGCGCTTCCGCAAGGGCGCCCTGCCGGACGAAATGCCCGAGGTTTCAGTGCCCGCCGGACCCATCGCCCAGGTGCTCAAGCAGGCCGGCCTCACGGCCAGCACCTCCGAGGCGTTGCGCATGATCGAGCAGCGGGGCGTCCGGGCGGACGGGGAAGTGGTGGCCGACAAGGGCCTCCTCCTTCCGGCGGGAAATACCGTCGTCCTGCAGGTGGGGAAGCGGAAGTTCGCCCGGGTCACCCTGGCCTGAACGGCGCGCGGGGCGGCCCGGGTCCCCGGCGCGCCACCGGCCCGTCCTTCAGGCCGGCGGCCTGGTGCGGATCGCCGACTTCGGCCGGAAGGCCTTGACCACGGCCTCGTGGGTTTCCACGTAGGGACCGCCGATCAGGTCCAGGCAGTAGGGCACCGCGGCGAAGATGCCGGGGACGGTCTGGTTGCCACCGGCATCCTTGACCCCCTCCAGCGTCTCCTTGATGGACTTGGGCTGGCCGGGCAGGTTGAGGATCAGGCTGCCGCCGCGGATCGCGCCCACCTGCCGCGACAGGATCGCGGTCGGCACGAAATGCAACGAAATCTGCCGCATCTGCTCGCCGAAGCCGGGCATCACCTTGTGGGCGACCGCCAGCGTCGCCTCGGGCGTCACGTCCCGCAGGGCCGGGCCGGTGCCGCCGGTGGTCAGCACCAGGTGGCAGCCGACGGAGTCGCACAGTTCGATCAGCGTCCGTTCGATGACCGGCTGCTCGTCCGGGATCAGGCGGGTCTCCATGCGCCAGGGGCTCGCCAGGGCGGCGCCGAACCAGTCCCGCAGCGCGGGTATGCCCTTGTCCTCATAGACGCCGCTGGAGGCCCGGTCCGAAATCGAGACCAGGCCGATCAGCAATTCCTCGTTCATTCGTTCTCCTCGTTCGTCCCGCTGCCGGTCGCTTCCGCGCCGCCATCGCCGAGGGCGCGCAGCACCCGGAACAGTTCCCGGTAGGCCCGCGGCGGCTTGCCCAGTTCCTGTTCCCGCAACGCGTTGCGGCGCAACTGGCGCAGGTGCTGCAAATCGGCGCCGGGATGCTCGCGGGCGATGTCCCCGAGCGCCTTCTCGTCTTCCAGCAGGCGCGTGCGCAACCTCTCGAGGGCATGCTGGCGGGCATTGGCCGCCGCCGAGACGCCGCGGATCTCGTCCAGCGCCTCGCGGATCGGCTCGGGGTCCAGGTCGCGCATCACGCGGCCGATGTACTGCATCTGGCGGCGGCGCGCCTCGTGCTTGGTGAAGCGCTGCGCATCGCGGACCGCATCACGCAGGGTGTCCGGCATCTCGATGCGCGCCAGGCGTTCCGGAGACAGGGCGACGAGGGCCTCCCCCAGGTCCTGGAGGGCGGCCATCTCCCGCTTCAGGCGGGTCTTGCTGGGGCGTGCCGCAGCGTCCGGGGCGTCGGGTCGGTCGTCGTGTTCCACGGGTATGATTATAGCTTTCGCCCTCACCCGCCCCCCGCTTCCCATGTCCCAGCAAGGATTCAGCTATTCCCAGGACCGCCTGCGCGCTCTGGCCCGGCAGGTGCTCGACCACGCCCGCGCCATAGGCGCCAGTGCCGCCGAAACAGACGTGTCCGAAGGACTCGGACAATCGGTCACCGTCCGCAAGGGCGCGGTCGAAACCATCGAGTACAACCGCGACAAGGGCGTCGGCGTCACGGTCTACCTGGGCCGGCAGCGCGGCCATGCGAGCACGTCCGACTTCGCTCCCGAGGCGCTGCGGGCCACCGTGGAGGCCGCCCTGTCCATTGCCCGGTTCACCGCGGAGGACGATTGCGCCGGCCTGCCCGAGGAGCGCTTCCTCGCCCGGTCGGGCCGGGACCTGGATCTTTACCATCCCTGGGACATCGAGGTGGAGGAGGCCATCGACCTCGCGCGGCGGTGCGAGGATGCCGCCTACGCCGCGAGCCCCGAGATCCGCAACACCGAGGGCGCCACGGTCTCCGTCCAGCAATCGCATTTCGTCTCCGCCAACAGTCTCGGCTTCATGGGTGGCTTCGCCTCGACGCGGCATTACATCGCCTGCGCCCCCATCGCGGGCGAAGGCGACCGGATGCAGCGGGACGACTGGTACAGCTCCCATCGCGATCCCCGGGACCTGGCCACGCCGGAGGCCATCGGCCGTTACGCGGCCGAGCGGGCCCTCTCCAGGCTCGGTGCGCGGCAGGTGAAGACCTGCCAGGTGCCCGTCCTCTTCGAGGCGCCGCTGGCGGCCGCCCTGGTGGGCAACTTCACCCACGCGGCCAGCGGCGGCGCCCTCTACCGGAAGGCCTCCTTCCTGGTCGGCGCCCGGGGCAAGCGCATCTTCCCGGAGTTCGTGCGCATCCGCGAGAAGCCCCACATCCCCAAGGCCCTCGCCTCCTCGCCCTTCGACGACGAGGGCGTGGCCACCCGCGACCGCACCGTCGTCGATGACGGCGTCCTGGAAGGATATTTCCTCTCCTCCTATACCGCGCGCAAGCTCGGGCTGGAGACCACGGGCAACGCCGGCGGGTGCCACAACCTGATCGTCGAGCCGGGGCGCCACGACTTCCGGGGCCTGCTCGGGGCCATGGGCCGCGGCCTGCTGGTCACGGAACTGCTGGGCCACGGCGTCAACTACGTGACCGGCGACTATTCCCGGGGCGCCGCCGGCTACTGGGTCGAGAACGGCGAGATCGCCTATCCGGTCCAGGAAATCACGATCGCCGGCAACCTGAAGGACATGTTCCTGGGCATCGCCGAGGTGGGCCGCGACATCGCCGTGCGCGGTTCGAAGCAGGTGGGCTCCATCCTCATCAACCGGATGACGGTCGCCGGCGCCTGAGCCGGGGACCAGCAACAGCCACCGGGCGGCAGGCCCGGCCATTTCAACATCATGACGAAGGAGACGACATGTTGCGCCAACTGACCGTGCTCACCGCCGCCCTGGCCCTCGCCCTGCCCGCCTGCGCGGATTACAAGGCGGAATACAAGCTCTCCACGGTGCTGGGCAACGCCTTCCCCTGGGGCCAGGCCGGCGAGCGCTGGGTCGAGCTGGTCAAGGAGAAGACCCAGGGCCGCATCAACATGAAGATGTACCCCGGCACCTCCCTGGTGGGCGGTGACCAGACCCGCGAGTTCACGGCCATCCGCCAGGGCGTCATCGACCTGGCCATCGGCTCTTCCATCAACTGGTCGCCCCAGGTGAAGGAACTCAACATCTTCTCCATGCCCTTCCTGATGCCCGACGGCAAGGCCCTCGACGCCCTGACCCAGGGCGAGGTGGGCAAGGAGATCTTCAAGGTCATCGAAGCCCGGGAAGTGGTGCCGCTGGCCTGGGGCGAGAACGGCTCCCGGGAACTCTCCAACTCCAAGCGGCCGATCCGCTCGCCGGCCGACATGAAGGGGCTCAAGTTCCGCGTCGTCGGCTCGCCGCTGTTCCTGGACACCTTCAGCGCCCTGGGCGCCAACCCGACCCAGATGAGCTGGGCCGACGCCCAGCCGGCCCTGGCTTCCGGGGCCGTCGACGGCCAGGAGAACCCCCTGTCCATCTTCAACGCCGCCAAGCTGCACACCGTCGGCCAGAAGCACCTGACCCTCTGGCACTACGTGGCCGACCCGCTGATCTTCGTGGTGAACAAGGACGTCTGGGCTTCCTGGTCGGCGGCCGACAAGGAGGCCGTGCGCCAGGCGGCGATCCAGGCCGGCAAGGAGAACGTGGAGAAGGCGCGCAAGGGCGTCTCGGCGGCCGATCCCTCCCTGATCAGGCAGATCGAGGCCAACGGCGTCGCCGTCGTGGTGCCGACCGCCGAGGAGCGGGCCGCCTTCGTCGCCGCCACCCGGCCGGTGTACGAGAAGTGGGCGAAGACCATCGGCGCGGACCTGGTCAAGAAGGCCGAAGCCGCCGTCGGCAAGTAACCGTCGCCGGGGAACATGAACGCCGCGCCGGATGAGGGGAGGGCCGGCCGGCCCTCGCTGCGCATCGAAAGGGCCGTCATGGCCCTGGCCATGGGGCTGCTCTGCTGCATCACCATGGCCAACGTGGTCGTGCGCTACCTGACCAACATCTCCTTCGCCTTCACCGAGGAGATCTCCATCGCCCTGATGGTGGTCATGACCCTGGTCGGCGCCGCCCACGCCTTCGT
>JAEUNJ010000263.1 GCA_016791145.1 Rhodocyclaceae bacterium
GCCGGCGGTGACCCACTCCTTGGACAGGCCCACCTTCTTCGCCACGTCGGCCCATTTGATGCCCTTCTGGATGCGGGCGGCGACGATCATCTCGGTCACGTCATTGCGGTTCATGCGCTTCTCCTCGTTCAGGAATGGACGGCGCGCGCAGCCGGCCGGCCGCTCGCGGGTTCGGGAATGGCGGCCTCCGGCCCGTCGGCCAGGCCCGGCCGCACGACCGGCGGATGGCGGGCGTCGGCGGCCGCGCCGGCATAGTCGCGGGAACGGTTCACCAGGAAGTCCACCAGGTGGTTGCGGATCCGGTAGTACTGGGGATCGTGGTGCATGGTGTTGCGGGTGCGGTCGCGCGGCATCGTCACCTGGACGATCTCGGCGATGCGCGCCAGGGGTCCGTTGCTCATCAGCAGGACCTTGTCGGCCAGCAGGATCGCCTCGTCCACGTCGTGGGTGATCATGAACACCGTCTGCCGGGTGGCCTGGACGATGCCCAGGAGCTCGTCCTGGATGGTGCCCCGGGTGAGGGCGTCGAGGGCGCCGAAGGGCTCGTCGAGGAGCAGCATGCGGGGCTGGATGGCGAAGGCGCGGGCGATGCCGACGCGCTGCTTCATGCCGCCGGAAAGCTCCGAGGGCTTCTTGTGCAGGGCCTGGCCGAGGCCCACCATCTCCAGGTAGCGGGCGCAGTGGGCCTCCACCTGGGCCTTCTTCCAGTCCGGCCAGCGGGACTTGACGGCGAAGGCGACGTTGCCGAGCACCGACATCCAGGGCATCAGGGCGTGGCCCTGGAAGACGACGCCCCGGTCCAGGCTGGGCGCCACCACCTCGCGGCCCTCCATGATGACATTGCCCTCGCTGGGCCGTTCCAGGCCGGCCATGACGTTGAGGATGGTGGTCTTGCCGCAGCCGGAGTGGCCGATGATGCAGACGAACTCGCCCTGCTCGATGTGGAAGTGGATGTCGCGGAAGACCGGCGGCGAGGCCTTGCCGCCGGCCGGCGGGTAGGACTTGCCGAGGCCCTCGACGGTCAGGAAGTGCTCGCTCATGGCCGCGGACTCCGGCGGCGCGTTTCAATCGACATAGGTCACCAGTTTCTGCAGGCGGGCGAAGACCAGGTCCAGGGCCATGCCGACGACGCCGATCATGGTGATGGCGAAGATGACGTTGGGCAGGGCCAGGTTGTTCCATTCGTTCCAGACGAAGTAGCCGATGCCGGTGCCGCCGACCAGCATCTCGGCGGCGACGATGACCAGCCAGGCGATCCCCATGGAGATGCGCATGCCGGTGACGACGGTCGGCGCGGCGGCCGGCAGCACTACCAGGAAGGCCTTGCGCAGGGGGCGCACCTCCAGGGTGCGGGCCACGTTCAGCCACTCCCGGCGCACCGAGGCGACGCCGAAGGCCGTGTTGATCAGCATCGGCCAGATGGAGCAGATGAAGATGACGAAGATGCCGGAGACGGAGGAGTCCTTCAGGGTGTAGAGGGCGAGCGGCATCCAGGCCAGCGGCGAGATCGGCTTCAGCACCTGGATGAAGGGGTTGAGGGCGCGGAAGAGCAGGGGTGACATGCCGATGGTGAAGCCCACCGGCACGGCCACCAGGACGGCAAGCAGGAAGCCGAGGCCGACCCGGCCCAGGGAATGGGCGAGCTGGATGCCAATGCCCTTGTCGTTGGGTCCGCGGTCGTAGAAAGGCTCCGACAGGTAGGCGACGAAGGCCTTGCCCACCTGGGCCGGCGGCGGGAAGCCCCCCTTGGCCTCGGCGCCCTTGCCCATCAGGGCGGCATATTCGGCGTCCTGGGCCGCCGCCATCGTCGACTCCTTGGGCAGGGTGGCGATGTGCCAGGCGCCCAGGAAGACGGCGAAGAGGATCAGCGAGAGCAGGGCGGCCTTGAGGGCTTCCTTGCGCGGCACGGCGGTCTCCTCAGGTGCGCTTCATGGCGAAGCCGGCGATGTAGTCCTCCGGCTTGGCGGGATCGAACTCCCGGCCCATGACCTTGAACCTGCGGTAGCTTTCCTTGGGCGCCGTCAGCCCCACCTCGGCCATGCGCTTCCGGGCATCGGTGAGGAGATAGACCTGCTCGGCGATGTCCTTGTACTTGACCTCGCCCTTGACGTAGCCCCAGCGCTTCATCTGGGTGAGGATCCAGACGGCCATCGAATACCAGGGGAAGGGATCGAAGTCGGCCCGGTCGGGCACCGTCCGCACCTGCCCGAGGCCGTCCGCGAACTTGCCGGTGAGCACCTGCTCGAGCACGGTCTTCGGCTGGTTCAGGTAGTTGGCCGGCGCCAGCACCTCGGCCATGATGGGCCGGTTCTTCGGGTCGCGGGCCATGGCGGCGGCGGTCAGCACGGCGCGGTAGAGGGCGGCGAAGGTGTTCGGGTTCTCCCTGACGAACTGGGCCGGGACGCCGAAGGAGCAGCAGGGATGGCCGTCCCAGATCTCCTTCGACAGGATGTGGATGAAGCCCACCTCGTCGAAGACGGCCCGCTGGTTGAAGGGGTCGGGGCCCAGGTAGCCGTCCAGGTTGCCGGCGCGCAGGTTGGCCACCATCTCCGGCGGCGGCACGACGCGGATCTGGATGTCCTTGTCCGGGTCGAGGCCGTGCTCGGCCACGTAGTAACGGAGCAGGAAGTTGTGCATCGAGTACTCGAAGGGCACGGCGAACTTGAAGCCCTTCCACTGCTTCGGGTCCCGCTTGTCCTTGTGCTTGACGTGCAGCGTGATGGCCTGGCCGTTCACGTTCTGGATGGTCGCCACGTTGAGGGGCATCGGGTTGGAGCCGATGCCCATGGACATGGCGATGGGCATGGGTGCCAGCATGTGGGAGGCGTCGTACTCCCGGTTCAGCACCTTGTCGCGGATCAGCGCCCAGCCGGCCGTCTTGACGACGGTGACGTTGAGGCCCTGCTTCTGGTAGAAGCCCAGGGGGTCGGCCATGATCAGCGGGCTGGCGCAGGTGATGGGGATGAAGCCCACCTTCAGGTCCTTCTTTTCCAGGCTGCCCTTGTCCTGGGCCATGGCCTCCAGGGCGCCGAAGGGCACCAGGCTGGAGATGGCCGCCCAGGCCGTCGAGGCGCCGACGGCGCGCAGGAAGCGCCGGCGCTCCCCGTCGCGGGGGAACAGGGCGCGCATGACCGAGGACTGGAGGACCTCCCGGTTGATGGCTTCGGCGCCGGTCGCCGCGTCGGCATCGTGGCTGGCCTGGTCGTGGTGGCGGCCGCAGGAGCAGCCGCCCAGGGGGCGGTCGGGATCGAATGCCTTGCCGTCGAATTCGGACATGCCAATCTCCTTGCAGGTGAGTATCGGGACCGGTCACGGGGATGCCGATCCGCTTGCCCGGGCTTCAGCAACAACCGGGCCATGGGCTTTCCCGCGGGGAATGCCCCGTTCCGGAGCCCCCGGGGGGACGCCACCCGGCCCTCCGACCCGGGTTTGGTGCGCCCTGCCGCCGCATCGCACTGCCCTGGTGCATGGCGCCCGCCCCAGGGGACCATACCCCCCGCGCTATAATCCGCGCCCCTTCCAGCCTCCCCCCGGGCGACCCCATGCACGTCCTCTTCGAGGAAGACGGCGCCTTCAAGGCGGGTACCGTCCTCGCCGACAACAACACCTCGCTGCAGGTGGAACTGCCGTCGGGCAAACGCTCCAAGGTCAAGGCGGCCAATGTGCTGCTGCGCTACGAGGCGCCCTCGCCGGCCGAACTGATCGAGCGCGCCGAGGCGGGGGCGGAGGCCATGGACGTGGATTTCCTGTGGGAAGTCTGCGGCGACGACGAGTTCCCGTTCGAGGACCTGGCCCGGGAATACGCGGGGCATGCGCCGGGCGCGGTGGAGTCGGCCGCGGTACTGCTGCGCCTGCACTCGGCCCCCATGTACTTCCACCGCAAGGGACGCGGCCGCTTCCGCAAGGCGCCGCCGGATATCCTGAAGGCGGCCCTGGCCGGCCTGGAGAAGAAGCGTCTCCAGGCGGCGGCCATGGAGCGGATGGTGCGGGAACTGGCAGCGGACACCCTGCCGCCCGAGTTCACTCCCCTGTTGCGGGAACTGCTCTACAAGCCGGACCGCAATCGCATCGAGACGAAGGCCCTGGAAGCGGCCTGCGCCGAAACCGGCCTGGGGGCGCCCCAGCTCCTGACCCGCTGCGGCGCCCTGCCGGACACCCACGAATACCACTTGGGACGATTCCTCTTCGAGTTCTTCCCCAAGGGCACGGACTTCCCGAGCTGGACGGCGCCGCATCCCCCGGCAGACCTGCCCAGGGCCGACGTCGAGGCCTTCTCCATCGACGACGCCCAGACCACGGAGATCGACGATGCCTTCTCGGTCGGCGCCCGCGAGGACGGAAGCATGCGGGTGGGCATCCACATCGCGGCGCCGGGTCTCGCCTTCGGGCCGGACGGCGACCTGGGCCGGATCGCCCGCGACCGGCTGTCCACCGTCTATATGCCCGGCCGCAAGATCACCATGCTGCCCGAGGAAGTGGTCGAGCGCTTCACGCTGGCCGCCGGCCGGGAAGTGCCCGCCGTCTCCCTCTACCTGGAGGTGGCGCCGGACCTGCGCATCCTGTCCCGGGAGACCCGGGTGGAGCGGGTGCCCATCGTCGCCAACCTGCGCCATCACGACATCGAGCCCCTCTTCAACGCGGAAACCCTGGCCGCCGGCCTGTCCGACTTCCCCTTCCGGGTCGAACTGAAGCGCCTCTGGGAACTGGCCACGGTGCTGGAGGCGGGCCGCGGCGCCACCGGCCAGCAGAACCGCAAGGACTACGCCTACCGGGTCGATTGGGATGAGACCACCGACCTCGGTCCCGGCCGGATCGCCATCGAGGAGCGGCCCCGGGGATCCCCCCTGGATACCCTGGTGGCGGAACTGATGATCGTCGCCAACGCCACCTGGGGAGCACAGTTGCGCGATGCAGGGGTCGCCGCCCTCTACCGGGCCCAGACCACCGGCAAGACGCGCATGACCACGGTCGCGGCGCCCCACGAGGGTCTCGGCGTCGAGTGCTATGCCTGGGCCTCCTCGCCCCTGCGCCGCCATGTGGACCTGGTGAACCAGTGGCAGCTCCTGGCCCACCTGGAGGGCCGCGCTCCGCCCTTCACCGCCAAGTCCGCCGACTTCCTCGCCGCGCTGCGGGATTTCGAGCTCACCTACGCCGCCTACGCCGAATTCCAGCGGGGCATGGAACGCTACTGGTGCCTGCGCTGGCTGCGCCAGGAAGGCGTCACGGAAGCCACGGCCCACGTGCTGCGCGAGGAACTGGTGCGCCTGGACCCCGTCCCGCTGGTACTGAAGATCCACTCCCTCCCGGTGTCGGAACGCGGCGCCCGGATCCGCCTGGCCATCGATGCCGTGGACCTGCTGGCAGCGGAGGCGCGGGCCCGATTCCTCGAATTGCTGCCGCCGGACGGCCCTGATGGGGCTTTAGGGGACGAGGGGGCCCCAGAGTAAAATCGGCGGCCATGCTGGCCCTTGCCGTCGGGCACATGCCCGGCCCCGCCCCCTTCACGCTGCCACGACGCAACCTCACCATCGCGCTGGCGGTCTCCGTCGCGCTGCACCTGCTGCTGCTCTCCATCCACTTCAAGTATCCGGAGGCCCTGTCCAAGGCCAAGGAACAGGCCCTGGACGTGATCCTGGTCAACAGCAAGAGCGCCAGGAAGCCGCCCAAGGGGCAGGCCCAGGCCAAGGCCCAGACCAATCTGGACGGCGGCGGCAACACCGACGAGAACCGCCGGGCGAAGACCCCGCTGCCGGTTTCGGCCCAAACGAAGGAGGGCAACGAACTCCTCGACGCGCAACGACGGGTTACCGAACTGGAGCGCCAGCAGCAGCAGATGATGACCCAGGCGCGCAGCGAGCGCTCCGTCGCCGCCGACCCCCACCGGGTGGAGCCCAATCCCGCGGCCGCCAACCTCTCGGGGGTGGACCTGGCCAACAGCGCCCGGATGATCGCCCGGCTGGAGGGCGAGATCGCCCGGAGCATGGACGAGTACAACAAGCGCCCCCGCAAGAAGAACATCGGCGCCCGGGTCGAGGAATACCGCTTCGCCCAGTACGTGGAGGACTGGCGCCTGAAGGTGGAACGGGTGGGCAACCTGAATTACCCGGAGGCCGCCAAGGGCAAGGCATATGGCAGCCTCCTGCTGTCCGTCATCATCCGGGCCGACGGCAGCGTCCAGCAGGTTCTGGTGGATCGCAGTTCGGGTCACCGGGTCCTCGACGAGGCGGCGCGCCGGATCGTGCAGATGGCCTCGCCCTACGCCGCCTTTCCGCCGGACATCGCGCGGGATACCGACATCATCGAGATCACGCGCACCTGGACCTTCACCACATCCGACCGCCTCCAGGCCAACTGACCGGACGCCGCCACGCGCGGCCTGCATGCCGGCCATGCGGCCGCAAGACACCATGACCGACCGCTACGCCGTATTCGGCAATCCCGTCTCCCACAGCAAGTCGCCGCGCATCCACGCGCTCTTCGCCCGGCAAACGGGCGAGGACATGAGCTACGAGGCCCTGCTGGCGCCCACGGATGGTTTCGTGGCGGCGGCGCGGGCCTTCGCATCGGCCGGCGGGCGAGGTGCCAACGTGACCGTGCCGTTCAAGGAGGAAGCCTGGCGGCTGGCCGACCGGCGCTCCCCGCGGGCCGAGGTGGCGGGGGCGGTCAATACGCTCGAATTCGGGCCGGACGGCATCTTCGGCGACAACACGGACGGCGCCGGGCTGGTGCGGGACCTGAAATCGAACCTGGGCTGCGATGTCGCGGGGCGGCGGGTGCTGCTGCTCGGCGCCGGGGGCGCCGCGCGCGGCGTCGTCCTGCCCCTGCTGCTGGAGGGCCCGGAGGAACTGTTCATCGCCAACCGGTCCGCCGAGAAGGCCGCCCGGCTGGCGGTCGAGTTCGCGCGCCTTCCCGGCTGCGCGCTCCCGGTGAAACCCCAGGGCGGCGGCTTCGGGGAACTGGCCGGGGCTTCCTACGACCTGATCATCAACGCCACCTCCGCCGGCCTCCAGGATGCGCGGCTGCCCCTGCCGCTGGGCATATTCGCGGCCGGCAGCCTCGCCTACGAGATGCTGTACGGGCGCGACACGCCTTTCATGGCCCAGGCCCGGGCGGTGGGCGCCCGGGTGGCCGACGGCCTGGGCATGCTGGTGGAGCAGGCCGCCGAGGCCTTCTTCGTCTGGCGCGGCAAGCGGCCCGAGACGGGACCCGTGATCGCCGCCCTGCGCCAGCCCTGACTCCCGGTGCCAGCCGGACGCCACCCCCACCCGCGCGCCCTCCTGGCCGCGAAGAGGATCGTCGCGCTCCTCGTTCTCGGCATCTTCCTGTGGCAGGGCTGGTACCTGGGCTGGGTCCTCTGGTGGAAATGGGTCAACCCCGGCACGACGGCCTTCATGGCCCAACGCCTGGACGAACTGAGGGAAAGGAATCCCAAGGCGGAACTCAAGCGCGCCTGGGTGCCCTACGCGCGCATCTCCGAGCACCTCAAGCGTGCCGCCGTGGCGGCCGAGGACGACAAGTTCGTGGACCACGAGGGCTTCGACTGGGAGGGCATCCAGAAGGCCCTGGAAAGGAACCAGAAGAAGGGCAAGGTGGTCGCCGGCGGCTCCACGATCTCGCAGCAGCTCGCCAAGAACCTCTTCCTGTCCCCCTCCAAGACCCCGTGGCGCAAGGCCCAGGAGGCGGTGATCACCGTCTGGCTGGAACTGCTCTGGGACAAGCGGCGGATCCTGGAGGTCTATCTCAACGTGGTGGAATGGGGCGAGGGGCTGTTCGGCGCCGAGGCCGCCGCGCGACGCTACTTCAACGCCTCCGCCGGCACCCTGGGGCCGGAACAGGCCGCCCGCCTGGCCGTCATGCTGCCGGCGCCCCGGCGTTACGAAAGGAATCCCTACAGCCCCTATCTGAACGGCCGCACGGCCGCCGTGCTCGCGCGCATGCGCCACTCCGAAGTCCCCTGAGGCCGGGAACCCGCGACCCGCGGCCGGCCCGTTGCCAGCCCCCCCATCGGGGCGGCGCCGGGCCATGGACGTCCCGCGTGCCCGGGGATCGGGTAAATCCGCCGGCGGCGGGCGGCGCGGAGGGCCGATCGCCTACAATCGCGGATTCCGCCGGAAACCGCCATGACCGACAGCCAGGACCTTCGGGAGGAGGCCCGCCACCAGGACCAGGACGAGCTGATGCAGCACCTGAAGGAGGTGCAGCAGGTCCTGTCGCGGCACAAGCTGGTCGAAAGCCTGGTCCACCGCCAGGACATGCCCCGGCACGAGCTGGTCGAGGGGCTGGTGCACAAGCAGCACCTGGTGGAACTGCAGAAGAAGCTGGACGAACTGCACCCGGCGGACATCGCCTACATCCTGGAGGCCCTGCCCCTCGACGAGCGGCTCCTGGTCTGGGACCTGGTCAAGGCCGACCGGGACGGCGAGATCCTGCTGGAAGTCTCCGACGCGGTCCGCGAATCCCTCATCGAGACCATGGCGCCCGCCGAACTGGTGGCGGCCGCCGAGCAGCTCGATGCCGACGAATTGGCCGACCTGGCCCCGGACCTGCCCTCCGAGGTCATCGACGACGTCTTCCGTTCCCTGGATTCCGAGGAGCGGGAACAGCTGCGCGCCGCCATGTCCTATCCCGAGGGCTCCGTCGGCGCCCTGATGGATTTCGATCTGGTCTCGGTCCGCGAGGACGTGACCCTGGAGGTGGTCCTGCGCTACCTGCGCCGCTTCGAGGAGCTCCCCGACCAGACCGACCAGCTCTTCGTGGTGGACCGGGACGAGCAGCTGCGCGGCGTCCTGCCCCTGGACGTGCTCCTGGTGAACGATCCGGAGATCGAGGTGGCCGCCCTGATGCAGACCGACGCCCTGAGCCTGCAGCCGGAGGACGACGCGGACCACGCGGCCCAGGCCTTCGAGCGCTATGACCTGGTCTCGGCACCGGTGGTGGACGGGCAGGGCAGGCTGGTCGGACGGGTGACGGTGAATGCGGTGCTCGACCACATCCGCGACGAGGCCGAGGCGGATCAGCTCGCCCAGGCCGGCCTGAAGGAGGAGGAGGACATCTTCGCCTCGGTGTGGGACTCGGTGAAGAACCGCTGGCAATGGCTGGCCATCAACCTGGTCACGGCCTTCATCGCCTCCCGGGTCATCGGCGCCTTCGAGGGTTCCATCGAGAAGCTGGTGGCCCTGGCGGCCCTCATGCCGATCGTCGCCGGCATCGGCGGCAACTCGGGCAACCAGACGATCACGATGATCGTCCGCGCCATTGCCCTCGGCCAGGTGGGCACGGATTCGGAACGCCGCCTCTACCGCAAGGAGGCGGCGGTCGCCGTCGTGAACGGCCTGATCTGGGGCGGACTGCTGGGGCTGATCGCCTGGTGGCTGTACGACGACTTCCGCCTGGGCGCCGTGATGACGGCCGCCATGACCCTGAACCTGCTGGTGGCGGCGGCGGTCGGCGTGGCCATTCCGATGACCCTGCAAAGGCTGGGCCGCGATCCGGCCATGGGTTCGTCGGTGATGATCACCGCCGTCACCGACTCCGGCGGATTCTTCATCTTCCTGGGACTGGCGACCCTCTTCCTGCTCTGACCCGGGTCAGGCCGTCACCAGCTTGAGCCCGAGGATGCCGGCCACGATGAGGCCGATGCAGACCAGGCGCGCCACCTCCCGGGATTCGTCGAAGAGCCAGATGCCCAGGAGCGCCGTCCCGACCGCGCCGATGCCGGTCCATACTGCGTAGGCCGTACCGACGGGAAGGGTCTTCAGGGCCCAGGCCAGCAGCAGCACCGAGGCCACCATCAGGCCCACCGTCAGGACGCTGGGCAGGAACCGGGAAAACCCGTCCGTAAACTTGAGCCCCACCGCCCAGCCCACCTCGCACAGCCCTGCCAGCAGCAGCACCAGCCAGGCCCCGCCGGCGGGCAGGGGGCTCATTCCCGGCCCAGGCAGGCCTCCGCCGCGGCCACGGTCGCGGCGATGTCGGCCTCCGTGTGGGCCGCCGACACGAAACCCGCCTCGAAGGCGGAAGGCGCCAGGTACACGCCCTTCTCCAGCATGGCGTGGAAGAAGCGGTTGAAGGCCTCCTTGTCGCACCTCATGACTTCCGCATAGGAGGCCGGCGGCGTGGCCGCGAAATAGACGCCGAACATGCCGCCCACCGACTGGGCGGAAAAGGCGACGCCGCGCGCCGCCGCGGCGGCCGTCAACCCCTCGACCAGGCGCCGGGTCTTCGCGGCCAGGGCCTCGTAGAAGCCGGGGGCCTGGACCCTGGCGAGGGTCACCAGTCCGGCGGCGACGGACAGGGGGTTGCCCGACAGGGTGCCGGCCTGATACACGGGACCGAGGGGCGCGATCCTTTCCATGATGTCGCGACGGCCTCCGAAGGCGCCCAGGGGCATGCCGCCACCGATCACCTTGCCGAAGGTGGAAAGATCCGGACGTATTCCGTACAGGCCCTGGGCGGACCCGGGGCCCACCCGGAAGCCGGTCATCACCTCGTCGAAGATCAGCACGGCGCCGTGCCTGGTGCACAGCTCCCGCATGGCGGCGAGGAACTCGGGCCTCGGCGCGATCAGGTTCATGTTGCCGGCCACCGGCTCGACGATCACGCAGGCGATCCGGTCGCCATGGGCGGCGAAGGTGTCGGCCAGCTGCCCGGCATCGTTGTAGTCGAGGACGAGCGTATGCCGGGCGAAGTCCTCGGGCACGCCGCCCGAGGAGGGGTTGCCGAAGGTGAGCGCTCCGGAACCGGCCTTGACCAGGAGGCTGTCGGCATGCCCGTGGTAGCAACCCTCGAACTTGACGATGGCGTCGCGCCCGGTGAAGCCGCGCGCGAGCCGTATCGCACTCATGGTGGCTTCGGTGCCCGAGGACACGAGGCGGACCATCTCCATGCTCGGGACCAGGCGGACGAGCAGTTCCGCCAGTTCGATCTCGCCTTCCGTGGGGGCGCCGAAGGACAGGCCCCGCGCCGCGGCCTCCTGGACCGCCCGGACCACCTCCGGGTCGGCGTGCCCCAGGATCAGCGGGCCCCAGGAACCCACGTAGTCGATGTAGCGCCGGCCATCGGCGTCCCACACCCAGGCGCCCTCGCCACGGGCGAAGAAACGCGGCGTGCCGCCGACCGACCGGAACGCCCGGACGGGGGAATTGACGCCACCGGGGATCGTGCGCTGGGCGCGCTGGAACAGGGTTTCGTTCTGGCTCACTGGGTATCCTCGAAGAGTCTGCCGTAGGCCGCTGCGCGGCCGCTGATGTCCATGGTGTCGAACAGGTCGGTGATCACGGCCACCATGTCGGCGCCGGCGGCCAGCACCTGGGCGGCGTTCTGGAGGGTGATCCCGCCGATGGCGGCCACCGGCAGGCGGAACCGCCGTTTGGCCTCGGCCAGGACCGCCAGGGAGGCGCGGGTCGCCTCGGGCTTGGTGGCCGAAGCGAAGACGCTGCCGACCGCGATGTAGTCGGCGCCCGCCGCCGCCGCGGTTTCCGCCCGGTCCAGGTTGTCGTAGCAGGAAACCCCGAGGATCCGGCCAGGCCCGAGCGCCTGCCGTGCCGCGCCCGCGTCCCCGTCGTCCTTGCCGAGGTGGACGCCGTCGGCGCCCACCTGCAGCGCGAGATCCACGTCATCGTTGACGATCAGGCAGGCGCCGGAGGCCCGGCAGATGCGCACCAGCTCGGCCGCCTGGGCACGGCGCAGAGGAGGCGGCGCGAACTTGTTCCGGTACTGGACCAGGCGGACACCGCCTTCCAGGGCCATGGCCACGAGGGCCGACAGGCGGGGCAGCAGGTTGTCCGCGGGCGTGATGGCGTACAGCCCGCGCAAGGCGGCCGTCATTCCTCCGCCTCCTCGTCGTCGCGGGCCCAGAAGAAGCGGTCGGGGATGTACTGTCCCATGCCGGGCCGGAAACCGCCGGCCAGGGTGCGCCAGGTGAATTCCTGGGCCTGCTGCACTGCCTCGGAGAGCTCCATCCCCCAGGCCAGGTGGGCGGCCACGGCGGAGGCGAGGGTGCAGCCCGACCCGTGGTAACTGCCGGGCAGGCGTTCCCAGCGGTCGGAACGGATCGGCCCGTGGGACCCATAAAGGGTATTCACCACCAGGGGTGTGTTCTCGTGGGTGCCGGTGACGAGGACGTGGGCGCAGCCCGCGTCGATGAGCCGCCTGGCGCAGTCGGCCAGCGGCAGGTCGTCCGCCTCCTCATCCTCCTCCTGGGCCAGCCGGCGCGCCTCCAGGCTGTTGGGCGTGAGCAGCGTCGTCTGGGGCAGCAGCATCTCCACCAGGGCGTCGATGACCTCGTCGTTGGCCAGGCTGTCGCCCCGACCGGAGGTGAGGACCGGGTCCACGACCAGCGGAACGTCCGGATAGTCGGAGACGATCTCCGCGATGGCGGCGATGGCTTCCGCGCTGCCCGCGAGACCGAGCTTGAAGGCGGCGACGGGCATGTCCTCGAGGACCGCCCGGGCCTGGTCGGCGATCCAGCCGGCGTCGATGGCGAGCAGGCCCTCGACGCCCACCGTATCCTGCACGGTGACGGCGGTGATGACCGAGAGGGGATGGCAGCCGAGGCTGGCGAGGGTCAGGATGTCGGCCTGGACCCCGGCGCCTCCGGTCGGGTCGGAGGCGGCGAAACTGAGCACGATGGGCGGAACGGGCTCGGCCTGGGCCATGGGGTCGGGAGGGCTGCGTCCGGGGTCTGTCGGCCTTCGCGCAACGGATCGGCATCCGCCCGTCGAACGTCGACGGACCCCAAGGCCGCGGGACGAAGTAAGATGCGCCGGATTCTATCCCAGACCGTCCGCCATGACCGTTGCCAGCACCCTCGCCACCCGTACCTGGATGTGCCTGATCTGCGGCTTCGTTTATGACGAGAAGGCGGGGCTTCCGGACGAGGGGATCGCGCCGGGAACCCGCTGGGAGGACGTGCCGCCCAACTGGACCTGCCCGGAGTGCGGCGCGCGGAAGGACGACTTCGAGATGGTGGAACTCTGATCGCGGGCTGGGGCGCCACCTCGAAAGCGCCTCAAAAACCGACCGCAAGGTATTGTCCCCAAACGTTCTTGGGGTATATTACGCAACAAAAGTCATAGACGGGGGACTCCGGGGTGACCGATGCGGCCAGTCTTGCGGGCGTGAAGGTGATGGTGATCGACGACTCGAACACCATCCGCAAGAGCGCGGAAATCTTCCTCATGCAATCGGGATGCACGGTGGTGCTCGCCGAGGACGGATTCGACGCCCTGGCGAAGATCGCCGACCATCAGCCGGACGTCATCTTCGTGGACATCATGATGCCGCGCCTGGACGGTTACCAGACCTGCGCCCTGATCAAGAAGAACAGCCGCTTCGCCTCGACGCCGGTGATCATGCTGTCTTCGAAGGACGGTCTGTTCGACCGGGCCCGCGGGCGGATGGTCGGCTCCGACGAATACCTGACGAAACCCTTCACCAAGGACAGCCTGCTGAAGACCGTGGCCGCCCATGTGGCCAGGCGCGGCGGCTGAACACCGGAAGAGCGCCATGCCCATCAAGAAGATCCTCGTCGTCGACGACTCGCCCACCGAGCGCCACGTGCTGACCGACCTGCTGGCGAAGAACGGCTACCAGGTCCTTGCCGCGGATTCCGGCGAGCAGGGCATCGCCCTGGCCAAGCAGGAACACCCGGACCTGATCCTCATGGACGTGGTGATGCCCGGGATGAACGGCTACCAGGCGACCCGCACCCTGACGCGGGACGAGGCGACCCGCGACATCCCGATCATCATGTGCACCAGCAAGAACCAGGAGACGGACAAGATCTGGGGCATGCGCCAGGGCGCCCACGACTACCTGGTGAAGCCCCTGGATCACCAGGTGCTGCTCGCCAAGATCAAGGCTTTCGGCTGACGGCCGGCGCCTCCCACCTCCATGGCGAAACGGATCAGCCTGCGGGAGTTCCAGGAGAGCCTGGCGGCGCGCCTGACTTCGGCCGCCCGCGGCGAAGTGTCCCAGGCCCTGCTCGGCATCGAGTCGGGCCACGAACTGTGGCTGCTGGACCTGGCCGATTCCAGCGAGGTGGTGCCGCTGCCGCCCCTGGTCTCGGTGCCGCTCACCAAGCCCTGGTTCGCCGGCGTGGCGAACATCCGCGGCACCCTCTTCGGCGTCGTCGATTTCTCGGCCTTCCAGGGCGGCGAACTGACACCGCGCAACACCGATGCCCGGCTGGTCCTCGCCCATGCGCGGCACGGCATCAACAGCGCGCTGCTGGTGACCCGCACGCTGGGGCTGCGTCCCCCGGTCGGACTGGAGGCGGATCCCGATCCGCTGCCCGCCGAGCGGCCGTGGATCGTGGGTCGCTACCTGGACCCCCAGGGGAAGCGCTGGAGCCACCTGCGCCTGCGACCGCTGCTGACCCACCCGGAATTCCTCGACATCGGCCTCTGACGCCACCTAGACGGGAGTAACGAACATGGCTTTCAAGCTTCCCTTCAAGCTTCCCTTCGGCAAGGGCGGTCGTGGCGGCGGCTTTCTCCCGACCCAGGGATCCACCACGATCATGGACGCGTCCGGCGACGCGCCGGTGCGGGCCCGCGCCCCGCTCCCCCTCCTCGGCCAGTACTCCCTCGACCTGCAGTTGCAGATTCTCGGTGCCCTCTTCCTGCTCTCCATCGCCATCGCCGGCTTCGTGCTGTTCGTGGACAGCCGCCAGGCGGCCCAGAACGCGGGGCTGCTGAGCGCCGCCGGCCAGATGCGGACCCTGGCCCAGCAGGCCGGGAAGAGCGTGCAGGGCGCCATGGCCGGCAGCGGGGCTTCCTTTGCCGAGATGCGGGAGGTGCGCAACCGGATGACCATCCTGCTGGAGCGGGTCAGCGACGGCGGTGACTTCGAGGACCTGAAGTTGCGCCCGACCCCGGACGCGCTGCGCCCGGTCCTCGATCCCATGCGCGCCGAATGGGATCGGCAGGACAAGCTGCTGGTGCAGATGGTGACCCAGGAAAAGGGCCTGATCGCCATCGGCCGTCTGGCGCAGGAGGCGGCGGCCCGGGGACAGAAACTGGCCGAGCAGGCGGAAGCCGCGGGCGGCCGGCTGCCCGTCCTGGTCGAACGGGTGCTGCGCTCGGCGCACCAGATGAACGCGGTGCCGACCCTCGACGAAGGCACCCCCGCGCAACTGGCCCGCGACCTGGCGGCCGCCCTGGAACTGGCGCCCAAGGCCGACGGCGGCCTGGCCGAGGGCCTGAAGGCCCTGCAGGCAATCCAGGCGGCGATACCGGCCGATGCCGCCCAGGCCAAGGCCCTCGCCCAGGCGAGGCAGGCCGGCATGCAGCTGCTCAAGGGCAACAAGGCCCTGGTGGATGCGGCGGACAAGCTCGGGAAGGCGTACGGCGACGAGGTCGCCGGCACGGGTTTCGGCGCCCTCGCGATCACCTTCTTCGCCCTCCTCGGCGTCGCGACCCTCGCCCTGATGATCAAGGTCTTCAACGACGATTCGGCCGTGCGCCGGGAGGAGGCGGAAAGGCAGCGGCGGGACGCGGAGGCGTCGAAGGACGCCACGCAGGAGGCCATCCTCCGGCTGATGAACGAGATGGGCGACCTGGCCGACGGGGACCTGACGGTCCGGGCGACGGTGACCGAGGACGTGACGGGCGCCATCGCCGACTCCGTCAATTACACGATCGAGGAACTCGGCGTCCTGGTGCGGCGGATCAACGACGCGGCCGGCCGGGTGGCGCAGGCCTCCGACGATGCGCAGAGGACCTCCACCCAGCTCCTCGAGGCGACCCAGAAGCAGTCCCGGGAAATCCAGGCCGCCGGCACGGCCGTCCTGTCGATGGCGAACTCGATGAACGGCGTCTCGACCAATGCTTCCGAGTCGGCCCGGGTGGCGCGCCAGTCCCTCGATGCCGCGCGCAAGGGCACGGACGCGGTGGAGAACTCCATCAAGGGCATGAACGAGATCCGCGACCAGATCCAGGAGACGTCGAAGCGGATCAAGCGCCTGGGCGAATCCTCCCAGGAGATCGGCGAGATCGTCGAACTGATCTCGGACATCACGGAACAGACCAACGTGCTGGCCCTGAACGCCGCCATCCAGGCCGCATCGGCCGGCGAGGCGGGACGGGGCTTCACGGTGGTGGCGGAGGAAGTGCAGCGGCTGGCCGAGCGCTCCGCGGAAGCCACGAAGCAGATCGCGGCCATCGTGAAGACGATTCAGACGGACACCCAGGACGCCGTATCGGCCATGGAGAACTCGACCCAGGGCGTGGTGGAAGGGGCGAAACTGTCGGATGCCGCCGGCCAGGCGCTGACCGAGATCTCGGCGGTGACCACCAACCTGGCGCAGCTGATCGAATCCATCTCCACCGACACCCAGTCCCAGGCGAAGGTGGCCACCCAGGTGGCCGAGAACATGCGCGGCATTCTCCAGGTGACGGAGCAGACCACCCGCGGTACCCAGCAGACCGCCGTCTCCATCGGACAGCTGGCCGAACTCGCCGTCGAACTGAAGGGCTCGGTGGCCGGCTTCAAGGTCTGATGCCGGCATCCCCGAACCGATCATGAGCAACGCCGCGGAACTGGACATCGGCCCCCTGACCTGGGTCAAGGGCGAGATCGACCTCGCCCTCGACCGGGCCGCCGAGGCCCTGCGCACCTATGCCGCCAACCCGGCCGAGGAGTCCCAGCTCAAGTTCGCCCAGACCCACCTGCACCAGGCCCACGGGGCCCTGGCCATCGTCGGCCTGGAGGGCATCACCCAGTTCTCCGAGTCCCTGGAACAGTTGCTGGGGGCCGTGGAGCGCGGCACCGTGCCGTTCTCGGCCGAGGTGGCCGCGGCGGCCCAGGAAGGCCTGCAGGCGATCCATCGCTACCTGGACGACCTGCTGGCCGGCGATCCCGACCAGCCGCTGCGGCTGTTCCCCGCCTACGCGAAGCTGATCGAGGCGCGCGGCGAGGCCAAGGCATCCCCCGGCGACCTGTTCTTCCCCGACCTCAGCCTGCGGCCGCCGCGGCGGGAGGAGGAACCGGCAGTTCCCGGCGGCACCGAGCTGAACGCCCGCCTGCGCCTGGCCCGGTACGATTTCCAGCGCGGTCTGTTGCAATGGCTGCGCGGCGACGCGGCGGGACTGGGAACCATGCGGCGTGCCGTGGCTTCCATCGAGGACACGCAGGCACTGCCCGCGGCCCGGGCCTTCTGGTGGGCCGCCCAGGGATTCATCGATGCCCTCGCCGCCGGCGGCGTCGCGGCCGAGACGGGCACCCGCCGCCTCTGTGCCCGCATCGACATCCAGATGCGCAAGCTGATCGAGGGATCGCGCAGCGTGGCCGAACGGCTGATGCGCGACGTGCTCTACCAGGTGGCGGTATCGACGTCCGGCGGCGCCCACGTCGATCGCGTGCGCGGCGCCTACCGGCTTTCCGACCTGCTGCCGGCCAAGGGGGAACCCGACCTGGCCCTGTCGGCGGTACGTCCCCTGCGGGAGCTCCTGGCCCAGACCAAGGAGGACTGGAACCGGTTCTCGGCCGGCGCGGCCATCGCGCTGCCCCAGTTCCACGAACGCAGCGCCGCCCTCGCCGACCAGGCCCGGCAACTGGGCCAGGTGGACCTGTCGCGCCTGGTGTCGGCCGTCGCGGCGGTCGCCAACATGCTCCGCAAGGACCCGCTGGCGCATAACGAATCGGTGGCCCTGGAGGTGGCGACGGCCCTGCTGCTGGTGGAGCATGCCCTGGACAACCCGGGCAAGCTGGGCGTCGATTTCGCCCGCCAGGTGGACGTGGTCACGGGCCGCCTCAACGCCCTGCTGAAGGGCGAGACCCTGGCGGCGATGGCGGTTCCCCACCTGGACGAGATCGCCCAGCGTGCCCAGGAACGGCTGCTGATGAGCCAGGTGGCCCGGGAAGTCCTGACCAACCTGGCGCAGATCGAGCAGACCCTCGACGGCTTCTTCCGCAACCCGGCGAAGGCGCCCGAACTGGAGTCCCTGGCCAAGCCTTTGAAACAGGTGGACGGCGCCCTCGCCATCCTGGGGCAGACCCGGGCAAGCGAGGTCCTGCGCCAGTGCGGCGCCAAGATCGCCGAGTTCGCCCAACCGAGTTACGAAGCCCGCCAGGCGGATTTCGAGGATGTCGCGAACAAGCTCTCGGCGCTCGGATTCTTCATCGACGCCTTGCAGCACGGGCCCGCCGACCTGGAGGCGATCCTCAACCCGGCGCCCCGGGTGGCGCCCGAAGCAGAGGAGGAGGCGCCGAGCGTCGAGGCCCAGCTCATCCAGACGGCCCGGGAGACCCAGGCGCTGGCCGAGGCCCTGCGCGACAAGCCCCAGGACGAGGCCCTCCGGGTCGAACTGCGGCAGAACCTGGAAACCCTGCGGGACGACGCCAGCCTGGTGGCCGATGCCGACCTGGAGCGCCAGGCCGCCGTCGCCCTGCAGGCCGTCTCGTCGCTGGAGGCCGCGCCGACCGAGGCGGCCACCGGCCGCATCGAAGTCGCCGTGGAAACCCTCGCCTCGGTGGCGGCGGGCGCGCCGGCGGCGGTGGCCCCGTCGCCCGAGGCCGCGAGGCTGGTGGACGCCAGCAGCGACGAGATCGATGCCGAACTGCTCGGCATCTTCATCGAGGAAGCCCACGAGGTGCTGGCGGCCATTGCCGCCGCGCTGCCCGAGTCGCGCGCCGCGCCCCACGACCGGGAGACCCTGACGGTCATCCGGCGGGGATTCCATACCTTGAAGGGCAGCGGACGCATGGTCGGGCTGGGCGAACTCGGCGAGACCGCCTGGGCCGTCGAGCAGGTGCTGAACCGGTGGCTCCAGATGGAGATGGACGCCACGCCGGCCCTGCACGGCATGATCGAACAAGCCCACGGCCTGTTCGCGGAGTGGGTGGCCCAGATGGAAGCCGGTGGCGGTACCCACCGGGACACCAGCGGGTTGGCCGCCCTGTGCGAACAGCTGAAGAAGGGCGGGACGGCGGAAGCCGCGCCGGCGGAACCGGCGCCCGCTGCGCCACCGGAAGCGGCCCCCGCCGGCGAGGTGGCGATCGGCACGACGAAGCTTTCCGCTCCCCTGTTCCACATGTACCTGGAGGAGGCCCAGGGCCACCTGGCCGTGCTGGAAAGGGAAGAGCCGTCGCGAGTACCCACCCAGGAACGCATCCGCGCGGCGCACACCCTGGCCAGCACCTCCGCCACCGTCGGCTTCGAACCGCTGCATACCCTGGCCCACGCGCTGGAACTGGCCCTCGTCCGGCTGGCCGGCGCGGGTGCGGCACCCGACGACGCGGCGGCCCAGGTGCTCGCCGACGCCCGGGAAGCCCTGACGGGCATGGCTGCCGAGGTGACGGTCCAGGAATTCCCCGCGGGCCGGGAGGATCTGGTCACCGCCCTGGACGGCATCGGCGCCGGAGAAATCGCCGGAGCCCCGTCGCCGGAGACCGGGATCCCGCCGGCTTCGGAGGAAGCCGCCGCGATTGCCGCACCGGTGGTCGACATGGAACTCCTGGCGCCGGACGCCGGCCCGCCGGAGGATGCCATCGAGATCACCCTCCCGGAACCGGCGGCCGAGGCATTGGTCGAGCTTGCGCCGATCGAGATCCCCGGGCCCGGGCCCGCGCCCGAATCGCCGGAGGCGGCCCCTGCCGTGGAGGCCCTGGCCGAACCGGTCACGGCGGCCGAGCATGCGGCGCCGGTCGCTCCCGAACCCGTCCCGGCGGCGGCGGATTCCACGCCACCCATGCCCGAACCGGTGGTGGCACCCGAGCCTGCCGCGGAAACCGCTCCGGAACCGCTCCCGGCGGCGGAACCTGCCGCCGAGGCCGCCGAAACAGCCACGCCGCAGCAGCCGGCGACACCGGCCGAGGACCGACGGCATCTGCGGCTCCAGGACGACCTGGACCCGCAACTGGTCCCGCTGTTCCTGGAGGAAGCCCAGGACCTGATGACCGAGATCGCCGGCGGCCTGCGGGAATGGCATGGGAGACTGGATTCCGCGGATGTCCCCGATCGCCTGAAACGACTGCTCCACACCCTGAAAGGCAGCGCCCGCATGGCGGGCGCCATGGGCGTAGGCGAACTGATCCACAGCATGGAGACGCGCATCGAGCAGGCCCAGGGGGCCGGCACGATCCGCGACGGCTTCGTGGACGAACTCGAAGCCTCCTTCGACCGGGCCACTTCCCTGGTCGAGCGCATCCGCCACGGTGGCGAGGCGGCCCCGGAACCCGGCGCCGCTGCGCCCCCCGCGGCCGAGGCCGAACCGGCGCCGCCGGCCGGCGCTGCCGACGAGGTACCGGAGGCGGCGCCCGCCCAGCCGGCGACACCGACGCCCGCGAAGATCGCGCCGTTCGTTCTTGCCGCCGAGCCCGCCGCGGAAAGGGCCGAGGCCGAGCAGGCGGCGGCCCGGGCCGTATTGCGGGTACGGGCCGATTTCGTCGATCGCCTGGCCAACGAGGCCGGCGAGATGGCCATCGCCAGGGCGCGCATCGAGGGGGAAATGCGCGCTTTGAAGGGGTCCCTGCTGGAACTGACGGAAAACGTGTTCCGCCTGCGCGGCCAGCTCCGCGAGATCGAGATCCAGGCGGAATCGCAGATGCAGTCGCGCCAGGCCGAGGCGGCCGAGCGTTCGCGTGACTTCGATCCCCTGGAGTTCGACCGTTTCACGCGCTTCCAGGAACTGACCCGGATGATGGCGGAGTCGGTCAACGACGTGACCACCATCCAGCACAACCTGCTGCGCAACCTGGACCATGCCGACGCGGCCATCGCGGCGCAGGCGCGGTTGAACCGGGAACTGTCCCAGGGGCTGATGGGCGTACGCATGGTGCCCTTCAACTCCCTGGCGGACCGCCTGCACCGGGTGGTCCGGCAGACCGCCAAGGAACTGGACCGGCGGGCGAGCCTGGACCTGCGCGGCGGCCAGACCGAACTGGACCGCTCCGTGCTCGAGAAAATGACGGGCCCGCTGGAACACCTGCTGCGGAACGCCATCGCCCACGGCCTCGAACCCCCGGCGGAACGCCAGGCCGCCGGCAAGCCGGAGATCGGCGAGATCGTCCTCCGAGTGTCCCAGGCGGGCAACGAAATCACCATCGAGCTCGCCGACGACGGCCGCGGGCTGGATTTCGCCCGCATCCGCGCCCGGGCCCTGGAGCGCGGCCTGCTGACGGAGGAGGAAGCGGCCGACGAAAGCCGCCTCACCGGCGCCATCTTCCTGCCGGGTTTCTCCACCGCCGAAACCCTGACCGCGACCGCGGGCCGCGGCGTCGGGATGGACGTGGTGCGCAACGAAACCGGCGCCCTGGGCGGACGCATCGAAACCCAGACCACCCCCGGGCGCGGCACCCGCTTCCTGATCTACCTGCCCCTCACCCTGGCCGTGACCCAGGCCGTGCTGGTCCGGGTGGGCAACCGCACCTACGCCCTGTCGTCGACCATGGTCGAGCAGGTCCAGGAGCTGAAGCCGGAGGCCACCGAGAAGATACGCGCCGCCGGGTTCGCCGAATGGCTCGGCAACCCCTACGCCTACCATTACCTGCCCAACCTGCTGGGCGATGCGGCAGCCCGTCCCCAGGTGCTGCGACGGCACTGGGTCCTGCTGGTGCGCGCCGGCGGCCTGCGGGTCGCCCTGGAGGTCGACGCGCTCACGGGCAACCAGGAAGTCGTGGTGAAGAACATCGGGCCGCAACTGGCCCGCGTGGTGGGCATCGTCGGTGCCACGGTCCTCGGTGACGGCGAGGTGGCCCTGATCATCAATCCCGTCGCCCTGGCCGCGCGGGCGCCCAAGGGCGCCGCCCCGCATGCGGCCGAGGAGCCCGCCGCCGCCCCCGCCACGACGGCGGAACCGGCAACCGCACCGGTGGTCATGGTGGTGGACGATTCGCTGACCGTGCGCAAGATCACCGGCCGCCTGCTGGCGCGGGAGGGCTACCAGGTGCTCACCGCCAAGGACGGGGTCGATGCCCTGGAACAGGCCCTCGACATCGTCCCGGACGTGATGCTGGTGGATATCGAGATGCCGCGCATGGACGGCTTCGACCTGACCCGCAACCTGCGGGCCGACCCCCGGCTCAAGGACGTGCCGATCATCATGATCACATCCCGCATCGCCGACAAGCACCGCAACTATGCGAAGGAGATCGGGGTGAACCACTACCTGGGCAAGCCCTACGACGAGGACGAGCTGCTGCGCCTGATCGCCGGCTACGTCAACCGGGCTTCCTGATCCTGCCGTAACGCTCCAGCGTCCGCGCCCGGGCCGCGGCGTGGTCCACCACCGGCGGCGGGTAATCCCTTCCGATCACCACCCGGCAGGCCTGCTGCTCGGCCGGCGTCATGCGCCAGGGCGCGTGGATCGACTTGGCCGGCACGCCCGCCAGTTCGGGCACGTAGCGCCGGATGAAGGCGCCGTCGGGATCGAACTTCTCGGATTGGGTAACCGGATTGAAGATGCGGAACCAGGGCTGGGCGTCGCATCCCGTCGAAGCCGCCCATTGCCAGCCACCGTTGTTCGCGGCGAGATCGAAATCCAGCAACAGGTCCGCGAAATGCCGCTCCCCGTGGCGCCAGTCGAGCCCCAGGTCCTTGCAGAGGAAGGAGGCGGCCACCATGCGCAGCCGGTTATGCATGTAGCCGCTGCCCGACAACTGGCGCATGGCCGCGTCCACCAGCGGGTAGCCCGTGCGGCCCTCCTTCCAGGCGCCCAGCAGATCCGGCGCCTCGTCCCATTCCAGCGCATCGAATTCGGCCCGGTAGCAGTGATCCAACACGTCGGGGCGATGCCAGAGGATGGCCTGGTAGAACTCCCGCCAGACCAGTTCCGACAGCCAGGTGGCCGCTCCCCGCCCCGGCCGGGTGTGGGCGAAGGCCGCCAGGCGCCGTATGGAGATGGTCCCGAAACGCAGATGGGCCGCCAGGTAGGAAGGCCCCTTCGACGCGGGAAAGTCGCGCCGGTCCGCGTAGGCGTCGATGCGGCCCGCGAAATCGCCGAACAGCCGGGCCGCGCCGGATGCGCCGGTGGGCAGGGACAGGGATGCCAGGTCGGTGGTCCCGAACCCCAGGTCCGCCAGGGTGGGCATGCCGGCGCGGGCGGGCGGCGGCGCCAACAGGCGGCCTGCCTGGCCGGTCTCCGGATATGGGTGCAGTAAGGTCCCTTCCTGCACCCGCCCGAGCCAGGCGCTGCGGTAGGGCGTGAACACCGAGTACGGACGCCCGTCCCGGGTCAGCACCTCGTCGGTATCCAGGATCACCTGGTCCTTGAAGGCGCGAAAGCCGATGCCCGACCCGCGCAACCGGCGGGCCACCTCTGCATCCCGCGCCCGGGCCGCCGGCTCGTAATCCCGGTTGGCAAGCACTTCCGCGACGCCGAGCTCGGCGGCGAGAAGCGGTATCAGTTCCGCGGCCCGGCCGTGCAGCACCGCGAGCCCGCCGCCGCGGTTGCGCAATTCCCCATCGAGTTCCTCCACGGCCCGCAGGATGAACTCCACGCGCCGGTCGGCGGTGAGGCCCCTGGCCCTCAGCGGATCGAGGATGTCGGTGTCGAAGACGAAGGCGCAATGGACGCCGGCGTGGTCCCGCAGGGCCTGGTGCAATGCGGCGTTGTCGTCCCGGCGCAGGTCGCGCCGGAACCATACAAGGGCGTCGGACATGGTCTGGACGGCTCGGGGCGGACGGCGTTGGCGGGCGTGGGATGGGGATAGAATGGCGCCGTGAGCGCGGCGACCATCAATCTTACCCACCATTTCCTGATCGCCATGCCGGCGATGACCGACCCGAATTTCGCCCGCACGCTGACCTACCTCTGCGAACACAACGACCAGGGGGCCCTGGGCATCATCGTCAACCGCCCCATCGACATGGACCTGGACACCCTGTTCGAGAAGGTCAGCATCCCCATCGAGGAAGCGGGCACGGCGGCCAGGTTCGGCGACCTGCCGGTGTATTTCGGCGGCCCGGTGCAGACCGACCGGGGCTTCGTGCTGCACCGTCCGCTGGGCCAGTGGCAATCGACGCTGAAGGTCCATGAGGACATCGGCCTGACCAGTTCCCGCGACATCCTCCAGTCCATGGCCAGCGCGGGCGAACCGCGGGAGATCCTGATCACCCTGGGCTATGCCGGCTGGTCGGCCGGACAGCTGGAGTGGGAGATATCCCAGAACGCGTGGCTGACCGTGGAGGCCGATCCCGGCATCATCTTCGGCCTGCCGCCCGAGGAGCGGCTTCCCGCCGCGATGCAACTCCTGGGCGTGGACTTCGCGAACCTCTCCGAAGTCGCCGGGCATGCCTGATGGCACGGTGCTGGCGTTCGACTTCGGCACCCGGCGCATCGGCGTCGCCATCGGCGAGATGATGCTGCGCCGGGCGAGGCCCCTGCGGACCATCGCCGGCGAGGCCAGCGTGGCCCGCTTCGCCGCCATCGGCGCCCTGATCGCCGAATGGCAACCCACCCGCCTCGTCGTCGGCCTGCCCCTCGCGGCGGACGGCGCCGAGCATGAGATGACGGCCCGTTGCCGCCGCTTCGCCCGCCAGCTCGAGGGCCGCTTCGGGCTGCCCGTCAGCCTGGCGGACGAGCGCTACACGTCCGTCGCCGCCGAAGAAGCCCTCGCCGCGGCCGGCCAAGACTGGCGCCGCCGCCGGACCCAGGTGGACGCGGAGGCGGCTGCCCTCTTTCTCCAGGACTGGTTCGACCATGAAACTCCCTGATCCGAAGGAACTCTGCCAGCGCCTCGCCGATGCGATGCGGCCCCAGGTGGCGGGCGACACCGTCCTCGTCGGCATCCACACCGGCGGCGTCTGGGTGGCGGAATGCCTGCACGGCCTGCTGGGCCTCGCGACGCCCGTGGGCAGCGTGGACACCGGCTACCACCGGGACGATCACCGCCTCGGCGGCAGCCTCAAGGCCGGCGGACGCCCGTCCCACCTTCCCTTCGACGTGGAGGGCGCCCATGTGGTCATCGTGGACGACGTCCTCTACACGGGGCGCACCATCCGCGCCGCCATGAACGAACTGTTCGACTACGGCCGGCCGGCCCGGGTGGACCTCGCCGTCCTGGTGGACCGGGGTGGCCGCGAACTGCCGGTGGCCGCCTCCTGGTGTCCCCATGCCATGAAGCTGCCCGCTTCCCAGGTGCTGGTCCTGGAGAAGGATTCCGACGGCACCCTGAGCTTCAGCCTGAGCGAGAAATGAGCGCCATCCACCCCCAACTCAACGCCCGCGGGGAACTCCAGCACCTGCTGTCCCTGGACGGCCTTCCCAGGGACATCCTGACGCGCATCCTCGACCTGGCGACGCCCTTCACCGAGGTCGCGGAACGGGAGGTGAAGAAGGTACCGCTGCTGCGCGGCAAGAGCGTCTTCAACCTCTTCTTCGAGAACTCGACCCGCACCCGGACCACCTTCGAAATCGCCGCCAAGCGCCTCTCCGCCGACGTCATCAACCTGAACATCAGCACCTCCTCCACGGCCAAGGGCGAGACGCTGCTCGACACGGTGGACAACCTGGCGGCCATGCAGGCGGACATGTTCGTCGTCCGCCACGCCGCCAGCGGCGCACCCTACCTGATCGCGCGCCATCTGGCGGCGACCGGCGGGGACCATATCCACGTGATCAATGCGGGCGACGGCCGGCATGCCCATCCGACCCAGGGCCTGCTGGACATGTACACCATCCGGCATTACAAGCAGGACTTCGAGAACCTGACCGTGGCGGTGGTCGGCGACGTGCTGCATTCCCGGGTCGCCCGTTCCCAACTCCACGCCCTGGCCACCCTCGGCGTGCCGGAGATACGCGTCATCGGACCGAAGACCCTGCTGCCCACGATGGTAGACCGCATCGCCGGGCCGCGGGGACTGCGCGTCTTCCACGACATGCGCGAGGGCCTGCGCGACGTGGACGTGGTGATGATGCTGCGCCTCCAGAACGAGCGCATGCAGGGCGCCCTGCTGCCCAGCCCCCAGGAGTACTTCAAGTCCTACGGCCTGACGCCGGAGAAGCTCGCCATGGCGAAGTCCGACGCCATCGTCATGCACCCCGGCCCGATGAACCGCGGTGTGGAGATCGATTCCGCGGTGGCCGACGGGGGGCAGGCGGTGATCCTGCCCCAGGTCACCTTCGGCATCGCGGTGCGCATGGCCGTGATGGCCCTGCTGGCGGGAGCCTGAGCATGAACATCCGGATCAAGAACGGCCGCCTGGTGGACCCGGCCAACGGCGCGGACCGGAGGGCGGACGTCTTCATCGCCCAGGGCCGCATCGCCGGCGTCGGCGAGTGCCCGGCCGGCTTCACGGCCACGCGGACCCTGGATGCGGCGGGCTGCGTCGTCTGTCCCGGCCTGGTGGACCTGTCCGCCCGGCTGCGGGAGCCCGGCTTCGAATACCGGGCGACGCTGGAATCGGAGATGGCCGCCGCCGCCGCCGGAGGCGTGACCAGCCTCGCCTGCCCGCCGGACACGGACCCGCCCCTGGACGAACCCGGGCTGGTGGAGATGCTGAAGCACCGGGCGCGCCTGCCCGAGTTCGCCAAGGTCTATCCGATCGGCGCCCTGACCGAGAAACTGGAGGGCAAGCGGCTCACCGAGATGGCCGAGCTGGCGGAAGCCGGCTGCGTCGCCTTCGGGCAGGCCAACATCCCCGTGGTGGATACCCAGGTCCTGCAGCGGGCCATGCAATACGCATCGACGTTCGGCTTCCCCGTCTGGCTCCAGGCCCAGGATCCCTATCTCGCCCGGAACGGCGTCGCCCACGACGGCGAGGTGGCCTCCCGGCTCGGCCTGGGAGGCATTCCGGTGGTGGCGGAAACCATCGCCCTGGCGGGCATCCTGCACCTGGCCCAGGCCACCGGCGCCCGGGTCCACCTGACCCGCATCTCGTCGGCCGCCGGTCTGGAGATGGTCGCGGCCGCGCGCGCCGCCGGCATCCAGGTGACCTGCGACGTGGCGGTGCACCACCTGCACCTCTCGGAGGGGGACATCGGCTGGTTCGACCCCCACGCGCGGCTCGATCCGCCGCTGCGCAGCCTGGCGGACCGGGACGCCCTGCGCCAGGGGCTGGCGTCGGGCGCCATCGACGCCCTGTGCTCGGACCACACGCCGGTGGATGACGACGCGAAGCTGGTGCCCTTCGCGGAGGCCGAGTCCGGGGCCACGGGCCTAGAACTGCTCCTGCCCCTCACCCTGCGCTGGGCGGCCGAGATGGAGCTGCCCCTGTCCACCGCCATCGCCCGGGTCACCTGCGATCCCGCCCGCATCCTCGGCATCGCCGCCGGTACCCTGTCGGTCGGCGCACCGGCGGACGTCTGCGTCTTCGACCCCGCGGCGCAGGTGACGGTCAGCCGCGAGCACCTGCGCAGCCAGGGCAAGAACACCCCCTTCCTGGGCGCGTCGCTGGCCGGCCGGGTGCGCTGGACCCTGGTGGACGGCGTGCCGGTCTTCGGGTGATTTCCGCCGCCCCGGGCGCGGCCTTACGCCTGGTCGACCTGCGCGCCACCCTGGGGCGCAGCCTGTACTGCGACTTCCCGGCCGTGGTCGGGCACCTGGAACTGACGGGGGGAGACCCGCCCGATCCGCTCCGCCTGGCGTCGCGACTGCGCGCGCTGCTGGCGCCTTTCGGGGCCAACGAGGGAGAGGGCGTCGGTCGGGACGTGGATGCCCATGTCCTCGCCGGCGACGACCCGGCCACCGGTCTGGCGCGCTGCGTCGCCGCCCTGGCGGGCTACCTGCAGGAGATGGCGGGAGGACCCGGCAGACCCGCCTTCGGACGGCGCGCCGGCGAGGGCCGGGCCGTGGCCGCCTGTCCCTACGAACTGCGCGATGCGGGCCTGGAGGCCATGCGGTTCGCATGCTCCCTGGTGGAACGCCTGCTCTCCGGGGCACGCGAGGAACCGGACCGCCTGCGGGAGGAGATCGTCCGGTTCACCCGGGCGATGGCGGCCCTCCACCTGGATCCCTACGGTCGTGCGCTGGCGGCCGCCGGGCGCCAAAGGGGCATACCCGCCTACCGCCTCGGGGCCAACGGCCGCTACCTGCAGCTTGGCCAGGGATGCCGCCAGGTGCATTTCCTGGAAACCACCTCCGACCGGGGATCGCCCGTGGGCGTGAAGCTGGCGGGAAACAAGCCGGCCGCCCTGGAACTGCTGCACCGCCTGGGATTGCCGGTGCCCGAGGGGGGCCTGGCCGACACGGCCGGCGCCGCCTGCCGCCTTGCCGAGTCGCTGGGATTCCCGGTGGTCGTCAAGCCGACGCACGGCATGAGCGGCAGGGGCGTCAGCGTCGGCCTGCGCTCGGCCGCCGAGGTGGAGCGGGCCCACGCCGTCGCCACCGAATACGGCGCCGGCGCCGTGCGCGTGGAGCGCCACGTGCCGGGCCAGGACTACCGCCTGCTGGTGATCGGAGGCCGCCTCGCCTCCGTGGTCCGGCGGACGCCCGCCCACGTGATCGGGGACGGCGTGCAGACGGTGGACGAACTGCGGCTGGCCCTCAACCGCAGTCGCCAGGACGATCCGCGCGGCCTGCTTCGCCCCGTGCCGAGGGACGCCGAGGCGGCGCGCATGCTCGCCGCCCAGGGCCTGGATTTCCCGGCGGTGCCGGAAACGGGGCGGATGGTGTTCCTGCGCGGAGCGGCCAACATCGCCGCCGGCGGCAGCGCCCAGGAAGTGGCCGACGCGGTGCATCCCGAACTGCGCCGCATGGCCGAAACCGCGGCGCGGGCCTTCCACCTGGACATGGCGGGCCTCGATTTCCTGACCATGGACATCCACGCCTCGCCGCGGGAGTCGGGCGGCGCCTTCTGCGAAATCAATCCGTTTCCGGCGCTGCGACCCCACTGGCTGGCGGGCGACGCCGCTGGCCGGGTGGAACGGGCCATCCTCGCGTTCCATTTCCCCGAACCCGACGATGGGCGGATCCCGCTGGCGCTGGTCACGGGATCCTCCGGGAAGTCCACCACCGCCCGCATGCTGGCGGCGATCCTGCAGGCGGGCGGCAGGAAGGTCGGGCTCGCCTGTTCCGACGGCTGCTACGCCGAGGGCCACCGCTACCGGACGGGCGACTGCGCCGGCGGTCCGCCGGCCAGGGACCTGCTGCTGCAGCCGGCCATCGATGCCGCCGTCATCGAACTGGGGCGCGGCGGACTGCTGCGTGCCGGCGTGCCCGTCGATGCCTGCGCCGTGGCCGCCGTCCTCGGCGTCCACGGGGACCACCTGGGCCAGGACGGCATCGACGACCTGGCGGCCCTGGCGGCGCTCAAGGCCCTCCCGTTGCGGGCGGCGCGGGACCGCATCGTGCTCAATGCCGACGATCCCGCCTGCATCGCGATGGCCGCGGCAGCCCGGCCCCTGCCGGTGTGCTGGTTTTCCGTTGCCGGCGGCCCGGGGCGCCCGCCGGCAACCCCGGGGGACTGGCTCCTGGCCCTGGATGGCGCGGGTCCCTCGGCCAGGCTCGTCTGGCACGCGCCGGCGCCGCTGCCGCTGCTGGAGGTGGGCGACATCCCGGCCACGCGGAACGGCCTGGTCGGGATCAACGTCACCAACGCACTGGCGGCGGCGGCCATCGCCCTGTCGATGGGAATCCCGGCGGAAACGGTGGGACTGGGCCTGCGCGGCTTTCGCGGCGACCACGAGGACAATCCGGGCCGCTGCAATCTCCTGCGGGGGCCCGGGGGCACCATCCTGCTGGACCGGCCCGACTCGCCGGTCGACATGGCGGCCCTCGCCGCCCTGGCCGCCACATTCCCGGTGGCCGGCCGCCGCATCCTGCTGCTGACCGCGCCGGGGAACCGTCCGGACGCCCACGTGGTGGGCATGGGACGCGCCGCCGGCGGCGCCTTCGATGCGGCCTTCCTCTACACCTGGCAGGACCCCCGGGGCCGCCGGCCCGGCGAGGTCCCCGCGCTGCTGCGCGAAGGCCTGCTGGCCGCGGGGATGCGGGAGCCGCGGATCGCCCGTGTTCCCGACCAGGCGGAAGCGATCGCACGGTCACTGGAAGATGCTGGCCCGGCCGACCTGCTGGTGCTGGTTTGCCTGGACCAGGGGCCCGCCCTGGACGACTTGTGGCGCCGCCTGAAACGGAAAGTCGGAACGGCTGACTGAACGGGTGGACCGGCGACCGACGCCGGTCAGGCGCCACCGCCGAGGGCCCGGCGGATCGCCTCGGGCGCCACGCCCTCGACACGCAGGCGCTTGGCCCGGGCGGTCTGGCCCGCAACGATGACGACGCGGCCGCGCGGCACGCCGAGGCGGCCGGCGAGGAAGGCGACGAGGGCCTCGTTGGCCTTGCCGTCCATCGGCGGCGCCGCGAGGCGGATCTTCAGCGCCTCCCCGTGGACGCCCGCCACCTCGGTCCGTTTCGCGCCGGGCTGCACATGCAGCGTCAGGACCGCGCCCTCGGCCGAGGGCCGCAGCCAGGGGACGCCGCCGTCGCCTGGGGTTTCAGAGGAAGACACGCCCCGTGCCCAGGATGCCCGCCTGCAACTGGTCGAGCACGATCTGCGCGATCTGGAGGGCAAGCAGTGCCAGCAGCGGCGTCAGGTCCACCCCGCCGATGGGCGGCAACAATCGCCGGAAAGGGCGCAACAGGGGCCGCGACAGCGCATCGACGGGGCCGGCCATGGGCGCGTGGGGATTCACCCAGGAGAAGATCGCGCTGACGAAGATGGCCGCCATGGCGAGCCAGATGGCGAAGCGCAGCACCGCCAGGACGGCGCCCGCCGCAGCCACCAGGAAGGTGGCCGGCGAGGCCGCCGCGCCCATGCCGCCGAGCAGCAGGATCAGCACCAGGGCGGCCGCGAACTGGACCAGCCAGGCGAGCACCAGGCTCGGCAGGTCGTGGCCGAAGGCGCTGGGGATCGCGCGGCGGGCCGGCCGGACCGCCCAGTCGGTGGCCGCGATGACGAACTGGCCCAGGGGATTCCGGAAGGAGGCCCGCACCCATTGCAGCGCGAAGCGGGCCAGGAAGGCGAAGGTCAGGAAGCCGGCGACCGTGTCGACGATCAGCAGCAGGATGCGCGCCAGCATCAGTCCTGCCCCATGATGGCGCCGAGTTCCCGTCCCCGCGCGTCGGCGGCGCCGGCGCCCCGGCGGATGGCGGCTTCAATGCCGTCGGCATCGAAGCTGCGCAGCGCCGCCTCCGTGGTGCCGCCCTTGGACGTGACCCGCTGGCGCAGCACGTCCACCGATTCGTCGCTGGCCTCGGCGAGGCGGGCCGCGCCGACGAAGGTCTCGATGGCGAGCGTGCGTGCCGTCTCCGCGGCGAGGCCCAGTTCCCTGCCGGCCGCCTCGAGGGCGCCGATGAAATAGAAGACGTAGGCCGGGCCGCTGCCCGAGATGGCGGTCACCGCGTCCATCTGGGCCTCCTCCTCGATCCATACCGTGTTGCCGACGGCGCGGAGAATCCTGTCCGCCGTCTCGCGGCCTTCCCGGTCCACGCTCGGGTCCGCAAACAGGCCCGTGATGCCAGCGCCGATCAGGGCGGGCGTATTGGGCATGGTTCGCACCAGGCGCCGGTAGCCGCCGAGCCAGCGGGCGATGTCGGC
>JAEUNJ010000049.1 GCA_016791145.1 Rhodocyclaceae bacterium
TCCCCGTAGCCCGGCTTGTAGGCGCCGTCGGAGAAGACCAGGGTCTGGATGGCGCTCAGGGTGTCGGTGCCGTCGTTGCCGTTGGTCGCGTTGGTGTCGGTGACCACCACCTCGCCGCCGGCGAGGATGCTGACCGAATAGCCGCTGCGGGGACCGCCGTAATAGGCCGCGTCGTTGCCGCCGCCGCCGGTGAGGGTGTCGTTGCCGGCATTGCCGACGAAGCGCTCGTCGGCGCCGGTGCCGGTCAGCGCATCGCCGCCCAGGGTGCCGCCGACGATGCCCGGCCCGGCCAGCTGCCATTCGACGCTGCCGGCGTCGTCGCTGATGCCGGCCCGGTAGAGGTGGAAGAAGGCCTGCTGCTCGCCGCTGTCGCCCTCGTACACGTTGCCGCCCAGGGCCTCGATGGCGTAGTCGGCGCCGTCGTAGGCGCCGAAGTGGTCGTAATAGCCGCCGCTGGCGGTGTCGAGGACCTTGGCCTCGTCGAAATAGACGTCCCAGAACATGCCGGCCGGGCCGGAGATGTCCAGCAGGTAGTCGCCGGCCACGGCCGGCGTGTAGGTGATCTGGTATTCCTTGAACAGGCTGCCGCTGTCCACCAGCACGGCGGTGACGCCGGGCACGGCGGTGACGGTGCCGCTGATGTCGCTCTGCAGCAGCGCGAAGCCGGGGGTGCCGGCGATGCTGCCGATCACGTCCATCCGGTAGCTGTAGGTGACGCCGCCCTCCAGGCGCAGGCGCAGCCAGTCATGGTCGCCGGCGGTCTCGATGCTGCCCATCTGGTCCGTGCCCTGGTGGGAGGCGCCGATGGCCCCGTTGGTCGCCAGGGTGCTGCCGTAATCGTCGCCGCCGGCCAGCCGTGACACCAGGGCGTAGCTGCCCGTCTGGGCGCCGGACTTGTCCTTCACCTCCACGTAGTAGGTGCCGCCGGTGGCCGGCGTGAAGTTGAGGCGCGCCCAGGGGGCGCCGAGGCCGTTGTCGTCGCTGGCCTGGAGGACGCCGGCGCCGTTGAAGACGCTGACCACCGGATCGAGCCCGGTGGGCTCGTTCACGGCGACGAACTGGTAGGTGTAGCCGGGGGCCAGGTCCACCTTCCACCAGTCCTTGTCGCCGGCGAATTCGATGCGGGTGCGCGAGGTGGCCAGGGTCGCGCCGACGGCGATGGGCACGGCCGAGTAGGTGGCGGTGCTGGTGAGCGTGCCGGACACGAAGGTCGAGGTGGCGAGGCTGGTGCCGAGGATGCGGTCGTCGTCGCTGAGGATCTCCGCCCAGGACCAGGCGATGGCCGACCCGGTGGCCGCCGTTCCCGCGAAGAGCTGGATGCTGAAGCCCTCGTCGCGCTCCGAGTTGTCGTAGTCGCCCTGGACGAAGACGGTGAAGTTCGCCGAGGTCTGGCCGGCGGTGAAGGCGAGCGTGGCCGAGGGGAGCACGCCGCCGACGAAGTCGGAGGCCGTGGCCTGCTGGCCGGAGAGGCCGCCGGTGACGGCCCAGGTGAGGGTGGCCGCGCTGGCCGTGGTGCCGCTGCGCTGGACGTTGAAGACGAAGGGGGTCGCGGTGGTCGTCGTGGGCGTCGTCGCCTCGACGGAGCGCGCGTTGCCCTCGAACTTCTCCCGCAGGACCGGCGTGACCGTGAAGAAGCCCAGGGAATCGTCGTCGAGGACGGAGCCCTTGGCGTCGCGGATGCCGCCGACGGCGACGCCGCCCAGGTCCTCGGCCCCGAAGGCGCCGGTCAGGCGGACATTGAAACTCTCGTCGGCCTCGCCGAGGCCGTCGCCATTCACCAGGATGGTGATGCGGGCCGAGGTCTGCCCGGCGGTGATGGTGGCCACGCCCGAGGGAAGGGGACCGCCGAAGTCGGCGAAGTTCGCCCCGTTCAGGAAGACCGGCTGGACCTGCCAGGAGACGCCCACGTCGAAGGCGGAGGTGGCGCCGTCGCCCAGCTCGATGTCATAGACGAGGGCGACCTGCCCGGCGTTGCCCTCGGTGACGGCGACCGACTGGCCGGGGACGAACTGGACCCGGGCACCGGCCTCGGCGACGGTCAGCGAGAAGGCGCCGGCGCTGCCCGCCGTGTCCATGGCGGCCAGGTAATAGAGGCCGTCGGACGGCGCGACGAAGGTGACCCAGGCCTGGTTCGTGTCGCCGTCCAGGTAACCCAGGTCGAGGCCCGCCGCGTCGAGGACCCGCAGTTGCGGCGAGAGGGCGGAACCCAGCGGATCGACCATGCCTATGACATAGGTGAAGCCGGACCGCATGGAGACGGCATACCAGTCCTGGTCGGCGCCGGCGGCGACGTTCCCGGAGACGGTGACCGGCCCCGAAATGACGCTGAGGGTCGGCACCACGTCGGTGGTGTTGCCCGCCACGTCGCCGTCGTCGTCCTTCAGGGTGACGGTGACGATGGGCAGGGCGAGGAAGGTGGCGCTGGGGTTGGTCGTGTCCAGGACGGCGAGCTGGAAGGCCTCGTCGCCCTCGGGCAGCTCGTCGGCGTTGTAGAACTCCTGGATGACGGCGGTGGCCTGGCCGGCCGTGAAGGTCACGTAGCCGGTGGGCAGGGCGCCCGCGTCGAAGAAGCCGAAGTCGGAGGAATCGGCTCCGGCGATGCCGGAGGGCGCCGACGAGATGCCGTAGGAAAGGGTGGCGGCCGCCGTGGTCACCGCCCGCTGGACCACGAAGCTGAAGCCGCTGCCGAAGCCGCCGGTGCCCTCGGGCTGCTCCAGGCGGACCAGCTTGAAGCTGTAGTTGGTGGACGCGTCGTCCTCGACGATCGTGGCGCCGGAGGTGGAGGCGCCGATGGTGGTCGCCGTGTCCGGCGGGATCAGGGTGACGAAGAAGTTCTCGTTGGTTTCGAAGGCCGTGTCGCGGGCGACCAGCACGGTCAGGGTCTGGGAGACCTGCCCGGCCGTGAAGCTCAGGGTCTTCAGGACGCCGAACTCGCCGGCCAGGAAGTCCTCCGCGGTGGCCGCCGCCCGGTTCATGAAGTTGGCCGAGCCGACGGTGTACGAAATGGCCGAGGCGGCCGCCGTGTCGGTGCGGAAGACCGTGAAGACCGCCGGGGTGGCGGTCGCCGTGCCCGACGGGTTGCCCTCGGTGAAGCCGCCGGCGCCATTGACGATGGAATAGACCTGGGTGTAGGTCGAGGTCGCGGTGCTGGTGACGTCGCGGATGTAGGCGAAGGCCGCCCCGCCGCCTTCCGTGGCGTAGCCGGCCGGGGCGGAGATGGAGACCGAGAAGGCCTCGTTGTTCTCCACCGAGGCGTCGCCCAGGGTCTGGACGGTGAGCAGCGCGTACATCTCGCCGGGCCGGAAGCTGACGACCCCCGCCGTGGCGCCGGTGAAGTCCGCGGCCGTGGCGAAGGTCATGGTGCTGGTGCCGGTCACCGAGGTGCCGCCGGGCGCGTTCAGGGTCCAGTTGACCGTCGTCGCGGTGTCCAGGGCGCCGCGCCGGTAGATGTAGAAGTACTTGGGCGCGGTGCTGCCCGAGACGTCCGCTTCCCAGGCGAAATTGCCCATGGCCTGGATGCCGAGGCGGCCGGTGGCGGCGCCGGTGCCCGAGAACCCGTCCATCGGGTCCAGGGAGACCAGGTACTGGCCCAGGCTGTTGCCGGGCAGCACGCCCTTGACGCGCACCAGGTAATCGCCGTCGCTGGGCGCCACGAACTCGATGCTGCGGTAGGCGTAGCCGTCGGGGGAGGTGTGGGGCGGGCCGTACTCGCTGTCGGGCTGGACCGTGTTCCCGGTGACCAGGTCGACGATCTCGACGCCCAGGCGCAGGTCGTCGGCGTGCTGCAGGAACAGGGAATAGCGCTTGCCGGCCTCGAGGACCGTGCGGTAGCTGTCCGGATCCTCGTTGGGGTAGGTGCTCTCCATCCATCCGGCGAGCATGCCGCCCGGGGCCAGGTAGCCCGGGGTC
>JAEUNJ010000112.1 GCA_016791145.1 Rhodocyclaceae bacterium
GTCCCCGACGGACGGCGGACAGCCGACGAATCTCGATACAGGAGCATCTCATGGCTTTGAGGCAATTCACGCGCGCGGCCGGCCTGGCCGTTCTCGCCGGCGGCTTCGGCGCCGCCGCCCAGGCGGAGGGCATTTCCCCCAGTTCCTTCGCCGGCACCCTCGGCATCGGCGAATCGATCACGATCCACAAGACCGTCACGGTCGCCACGGGCGGCGCCACGGAGGTCGAGATCTTCTTCCTGGCGGACAATACGGGGAGCATGTCCTCCACCGTCAATGCCGCCAAGACCGGCGCCACGACGATCCTGAACAACCTGCCGAACACCTACAAGTACGGCGTTGGCCACTACTACGGCGACCTGAGCGAAGGCTGCGGCGCGAGCTATTCGTGCGGCTACCATCAACTGACTGCCTTCACGAGCACCAAGGCCAATGTCCAGGCCGGCATCAACGCCTGGAATGCGACGGGTGGTGGCGATACCCCTGAAGCGAACTTCTACGCGTTGAAGCAGGTCGCCGACACGGCCGGCTGGAATCCGGCCGCCCAGCACCTGGTGGTCTGGTTCGGCGACGCCGCCGGCCACACGAACACGACCACCTTCGCGCAGGCGGTCAGTGCCCTCCAGGGAATCGGCGCCAAGGTGATCGCCTTCAACAACACCAGCGCCGGGTTCGGCATCGACGGCAACAACGATGGCGAAGCCAACCAAGCGTCGCGGATCATCGCCCAGACCGGCGGGAACCTGACCAACAACTTCAATGCCTCGAGCGACTTCGTCTCGAAGGTGACGAGCGAGATCGTGGCGGGGACCTCCTTCGTGGACCTGAGCTTCGGCACCACCTTCCTGGGCGACGGTCTTTCGATCAGCTTCACCTGCACGGACGCCCTGGGCTGCAACCACGTGGGCGGCGGCGAATCGCGGAGCTTCGACGTGACCATCACCGGCCTCAAGTACGGAACCTACGACTTCAACGTGTTCGCCAGCGGCGTCGGTCCGCAGGAACGCGACCTCATCACCGTGGTACCGGAGCCGGAAACCTACGCGCTGATGCTGGCCGGCCTCGGCATCCTGGGCGCCGTCCAGCGCCGCCGCAACCGCGCCTGAGGATAATTCGTCCAGGCACGACGGGGCCCTTCGGGGCCCCGTTGCATTTCAGAAGGAAGATCCTGGAAGGGACAGGAACTCGGTTTCCTCCGGCGTGGAGGGCCGTCCCAGGATGACGTTCCGATGTGGAAAACGTCCGAAGCGGGCGATCACGTCCCGGTGGCGGACCGCATAGTCGAGGGGTGAATCGAAAGCCGCGCCGCCCTCCTCGCGCAGGCCCCGGAACAGGGCGACGCAGCGCTCCTGGACCGGCAGCGATTCCGAATGCATGAAAGGCAGGTAGAGGAACCAGCGCCGCAGCGGCGACAGGGCCCCGTCCCGGCCGTCGGCGATCGCGTCCCCGGCCAGCGTCAGGGCCCTGGCATCCCCCGCGAAGGCCCGCGGCGTGTCGCGGAAGATGTTGCGGGTGAACTGGTCGAGCAGCAGGACCAGGGCCAGGCAGCCTTCGGCGCCCGCTTCCCAGCGGCCGCGCCTCCCCGCCAGCGCGGCTTCCACATCCCCGCCGAAGCGCTCGCGGATCGCGGCGTCGAAGGCCGGATCCTTGCGGAACCATTCCGGCCGGTAGGCGCCCTCTCCCGGCGCGCCGGGCGGCAGGAACCAGAAATCGAGAACCGCCCGCGCAGCGGCAGGCGGCTCCGGTTCCGTCACTTGCCGGCGGCCTTCTTCTTCGCCGGGGTCTTGGCGGCGGCAGCCTTGGCCGCCGTCTTCGGCTTGGCGGCCGCCTTGGCAGGCGCCTTCGCGGCCTTGGCGGCGGGCGCTGCCTTCGGCGCAGTCTTGGCGGCGGGTTCCTCGGCCTTGGCCGCCTTCGCGCCGGCCTTCGGCCCGCGGGCCTCGAACTCGAAGCCCACCTTGCCGTCGGCGCCGCGCACCAGGAAGGCGGAGAACTTCTTTCGCGTCCGGTTGGAGACGAAGTTCTTCAGCAGGCTGGTCCGGCCCGTCTCCAGCAGCTTCTGCATCTCGGCCCGGGAGATCTCCTGCTGCAGGATCACCTTGCCGGAGCGGAAGTCGCAGGACCGGGCGGCACCCACGGAGCGCTCGCAGACATAGGCCATGCCGTGTTCAAAGATGCGCCCGCCGCACTTGGGGCAGGCGCCCAGCGCTTCCTGGCCGGAGAAATCCACCTCCTCGGCGTCGCCGTTCTCCGCCTCCTGGCCGAAGTCGAACTCGGGCATGTGCTCGGCGTTCAGCTTCACCATGGCCGCGAAGGCCCGGCCCATCTTGCTGCGGAAGCCCTGCACCGGACCGATGACCCGGTTCTTCAGCAGCTCCTCCATCTCCTCCGGTTCCCACTGGCGGCCGGCGACGACCTTCCAGAGCCGGTAGTCGCACTTCTGGCATTCGAAGCGCTTGTATTTCTCGCGGATCTCGCCGCCGCATTTCGGGCAGGGCACGGAGAGGGTGGAGAAGGCCTCGTCGGGCAGTTCGCCCTTCTTGATGCGGCCCACCATCTCCTGGGTCTGGGTGACGATGTGCTCCATGAACTCGTCCCGGTTCAGGCGGCCGTGTTCCATCTCGCGCAGCTTCCATTCCCAGAGGCCGGTCAGTTCCGGCGAGCGGATCTCGTCGATGCCCAGCTTTTCCAGCGCGAAGAGCAGGTTGAAGGCCTTCGCCGTCGGCTGCAGCTCGCGGCCGTTGCGATGCACGTATTCCTCGGCCAGCAGGCCCTCGATGATGGCGGCCCGGGTGGCCGGCGTGCCCAGGCCCCGCTCGGACATGGCCTCGCGCAGTTCCTCGTCGTCCACCAGCTTGCCGGCGCCTTCCATGGCGGTCAGCAGCGTGCCTTCGTTGAAGCGCGGCGGCGGCTGGGTCGTCTTGGCCTTCACTTCCACGTCCTGGGCCCAGATGCGCTCCTTCCTCTCCAGCGGGGGCAGGTTGGGTGCGCCGACGCCGGGCCGCCCCAGGGCGGCGTTGGCCGAGGAACCGGAGCCGCTCAGCGGCGAACTGGCGTCACCCCCTTCCACGGGAAGGGGGCCGGGGGGGAGGGCACCTATTGCGTCCTCCTGGGACTCCTTCCCATAGACGGTGAGCCAGCCGGGCACCATCAGCACCTTGCCCTCGGTCTTGAAGGCCTCGCCCTCGACCCGGGTGATGCGGGTGGTCACGTTGTACTCGGCGGCCGGGTAGAAGATGGCCAGGAAGCGCTTCACCACCAGGTCGTAGAGTTTCTGTTCCGGCTCGGTCAGGTGCTTGGGTTCGGTGCCCGTGGGGATGATGGCGAAGTGGTCCGAGACCTTGGCGTTGTTGAAGATGCGCTTGTTGGGATGCACCCAGCCGTTCTTCAGCACCTCCCCGGCGAACCGACCGTAGGCCGTCCCGGCCAGGGACTTCATCGTCTCCTTCACCGTGCCGACGTAGTCCTCGGGCAAGGCGCGGGAATCGGTCCGCGGATAGGTGAGGACCTTGTGCTTCTCATAGAGGGCCTGGGCCAGGCCCAGGGTGTTGCGGGCCGAGAAGCCGAAGCGGCCGTTGGCCTCCCGCTGCAGCGAAGTGAGGTCGAAGAGGAGCGGGCAGGCTTCGGTCTTCGGCTTGCTCTCGTCCTCCGCCGTGCCGGGCTTGCCCAGGCACTTCTTGCGCACCGCGTCGGCCTTCGCCCGCTCCCAAAGGCGCTCCGGCTTGGCGTGCTCGTCCTCGGACTTCTTGAACTTCTCGTCGAACCAGCGGCCCCGGTAGGTGCCGGCCAGGCACTTGAACTCGCCCTCCACCTCCCAGTAGTCCCGGGGCACGAAGGCGCGGATGCGGTTCTCGCGCTCGACCAGGATGGCCAGCGTCGGGGTCTGCACCCGGCCCATCGGCGTCTTGTAGAAGCCGCCCTCCTGGGAATTGAAGGCCGTCATCGCCCGGGTGCCGTTGATGCCGATCAGCCAGTCGGCCTCGGAGCGGCAGCGGGCCGCGTCGGCCAGGGGCTGCATCTCGACATCGCTGCGCAGGTGGGCGAAGCCGTCGCGGATCGCCGTCGCCGTCATGGACTGGAGCCACAGGCGGCGGATGGGCTTGCCGCCCTTGTCGCCCAGGGCGTGCTGGACCACGTAGCGGAAGATCAGTTCGCCCTCGCGGCCCGCGTCGCAGGCATTCACGATGCCGCCCACGTCCTTGCGCTTGATCAGGCGGGTGAGCAGGCGGAGCCGGTCGGCGGTCTTCTCGATCGGATTCAGCGCGAAATGGGGCGGAATGACCGGCAGGTGGGTGAAGGTCCATTTGCCGCGCTTCACCTCGTATTCCTCGGGCACCGTCAGTTCGAGGAGATGGCCGATGGCCGAGGAGAGCACATAGTCGTCGCTCTCGAAGTAGTCGCCCTGGCGCGCGAAACCGCCCAGGGCCCGGGCGATGTCCTGGGCCACCGAGGGCTTCTCGGCGATGATCAGTTGTTTGCTCATTTAATCAATGGTTGACGGCGCCGGCATGGCATGCCGGGCGCCGGATGATAAGCGGGGGCGGGTGCCGGGATCAAGCGGCATGCGGCCCGTCCGGGTGCCGCGGAACCGGCCGGGAGTCCCGGCGGCCCGGCCGGCGGGGGTCAATGGTAGGTGGGTTCCTCGTCGTCCTCGGCGAGCAGTTCCTCCAGCAGCAGGGCCTCCATGGCCTGCTGGCGGCGCCACATGACCGCGAGGATCACCACCTTGAACTTGGCCAGGGAAAGCTGGGGATCCGCCATGGCCAGGGCCCGGTCGATGATCATTTCCCGCAGGTGGTCGTCCACCGCCTCGGCCCGTTCCAGGAAGACCAGCAGGTCCAGGCAGTCGGCGCCGAGCTTGGTGCGCTCTTCGCGGGAGAACACCCGCTGCGAGCGGGGGTCCGGACGACGCGGGACACACGTAACGTCCTGGGCCTGCTCCAGTCCGGCGAGCCAGTCCAGGGCCTCGCTGATCTCGTCGCCGTCGAAACCGGCGGCCGTGAGCTTGCGCGCGAGGGCTTCGCCCCCCGGGCAGGCATCAGGCAGGTAGTTTTCGAACAGGTAAACCAGGATGTCGACCATCATGCCTCCCCTCTCGTGGGACGACGAACCGCGTGTCCGGCCCGGACCGGCCGGTGCTCCGACGATGAAGCTTACCCGAGTTCAAGCCGGCCCCCTGCGGAACAGGCGCTGGTAGCGTCCGCCCGGCAGCTGGGCCACCCGCCCCGCCAGTTCCATCGGCAGCAGCGCCGCCAGCAGGGTGTCCGGGCCCAGGCCGGTCCGGGCGGCGAGGCCGTCCAGGTCGCAGGGGTCGGCGCCCAGGGCCCCCAGGATCCTCTCTTCGTCGCCGGCGCCGTTCGTCTGGCTGCCGGCGGGGCCGGCGGGCGCCGGTACGGCCGCCACCACCGCCTCCCAACGCAGTTCCTCCAGGACGTCGGCCGCCGATTCGACGAGCTTGGCCCCCTGCTTGATGAGGGCGTGGCAACCCTTCGACTGGGGTGAGTGGATGGAACCGGGCACCGCGAAGACCTCCCGGCCCGCCTCGGCCGCCAGGCGCGCGGTGATCAGGGAGCCGCTGCGGGGGGCCGCCTCCACCACCAGGCAGCCGCGGGCCAACCCCGCGATCAGCCGGTTGCGGCGCGGAAAGTTGGCGGCGAGCGCCGGCGTGCCGAGGGGAAACTCGCTGATCACGCAGCCCCGGCCTGCGATTTCCCGGGCCAGGGGCGCGTTGCGGGCCGGGTAGATGCGGTCGGGTCCGGTGCCGACCACGGCGACCGTTGCGCCCGGCCCCTTCAGGCCGCCCCGGTGGGCGGCCGCGTCGATGCCCAGGGCCATGCCGCTGACGATGGTGAGGCCCGCGGCGGACAAGGCCTCGGCGAAGGCAGCCGCATTCTCCTCCCCCTGGCGGGTGGCGTTGCGGCTACCCACGATGGCCAGCATCGGGCGGTTCAGGAGGGCCACGTCGCCCTTGGCGTAGAGGAGCACGGGCGGGTCGGCGCCGGCGAGCAATGCCTGCGGGTATTCGGCGTCGGCCAGGGTCAGGATGCGGTTGCCCGGTTCCTCGCGCCAGGCGAGGGCGGCGGGGACGCCGGAGGCCGATTCGTCGGACAAGAGCCGCTGGGCGAGGGCCGGGCCGACCACGGCGGCCACCGCCGGCAGCGGGGCGGAGAAGATGGCCGCCGGCAGTCCGAAGACCTGGAGGAGCCGCCGGCGGCTTTCGCCGCCGAGGCCTGGAACGAGGGTCAGGCGCAGCCAGGCGGCGATGTCGTCCTGGCTGGCCATGGAGTCCAGCGGTTCCTCAGGGGTTGGTCGCCACGTCCCCGAGTTCCACCGGCCTCGACACGTTCAGGACGAGGCCGTAGGCGACCCGGTCGAAGACGCGGAAGACGAACAGGAGGCCATAGCGTTCGTCCGGCAGCGTGAAGGACTCCCGCTTGCCTTCGTAACGGTTCGTGGAGGCCGCCCCGGCGCGGTAGAGGGCCAGCACGTGGCCGATCTCCAGTCCGTCCCGGGCGCCCCGGGAAACGGTGACGATGGAATTGCGGCCGGCGCTGCCCACGCCGCCATAGACCGACATGACCCGGCCCTTCACCGACTTGGCGGGCGAGTGCGGCGCATACTGGATCACGTCCGGGCGGGAGATGGGGATCAGGCGATCGTTGCGGCCGATCTCCTCGCGGGCGGTCATGACTTCCAGGGTCGCGGGGTCGCCCTCGGCCTTGAGGCGGGCGTTGCCCAGGTAATAGGCTTCATGCCCGAGGACGTCGCCCGTCTCCGGGTCCTTCAGCGGCCGGGCGGGACGGTATACCTGCCAGACCTTGTCCCGGCCCGTCAGGCCCGTGACGTAGATGAGGTTGCCGGAACCGACGAACACCCGGTCCTCCTGGGTGGCGACGACCCGCGGGGCCTTGTCCAGGGCGTCCGCCTCCACCACCAGGGGCTCGGAGAGGAACGGGGCGATGACCTGTTGCGGGATGCTCGGAATCGCCGTGCTCTGGTCCTCCACGTAGACGCGGGGCTCGGCCTTGACCACGCGGCCGAGCCTCAGGCGCGGGTCGCCGCCGCTGCGGTCGAGGACGACCACCTGGCCCGGGTAGATGAGATGGGGATTCCGGATCTCCTCCGGATTCATGCGCCAGACTTCCGGCCAGCGATGGGGATCCTTGAGGAACTTTCCGGAGATGCCCCAGAGGGTGTCGCCGGGCACCACGATGTGGCGGTCGGGCGCGTCGTCGGCCAGTTCCAGGGGCTTGGGGGGCTGCTGGGCCAGGGCCAGGCTTGAGATCGACAGGAGCAGCGCAGATATAATTCGGAGCATCTTCCACCTCGCAGCGTTCTTCGCGTACGGCCACTGGCCGGCAATCGCCCGGGTGCGCGATGCGGCGCGCCGGGCAGGGTGACCGGGGCGCGATCCCCCGGGCGCCTTCGCGACTCAATACGACGGGCTTGTAACAGTTTGCATGAGATTCTGCAACTAATTCCTTAAATCAGCAACGTATTCATGGCCCTGTTACCCATACTCCGCTACCCGGACGAGCGCCTGTTCCGGCAGGCCGCTCCGGTGGAGGCGGTGGACGACACGATCCGCAGGCTGGCCGGCGACATGGCCGAAACCATGTACGCCGCGCCGGGCATCGGCCTCGCCGCCACCCAGGTGGACGTACACCTGCGGGTGATCGTCATCGACGTCACCGAGGACAAGTCCGGATTGCTGGTCCTCGTCAATCCGGTGATCCTGTCCCGGGATGGCGAATGCGAGGGGGACGAAGGCTGCCTGTCGGTGCCTGGCATCTACGAGTCCGTGACGCGCAGCGAGCGGGTCCGGGTCCGCGCCCTGAACCTGGAAGGGCAGCCCTTCGAACTCGATGCCGAGGGGCTCCTGGCGGTCTGCATCCAGCACGAGATGGACCACCTGGAAGGGAAGGTCTTCGTGCAATACCTCTCCCGCCTGAAGCAGTCCCGCATCCGGGCCAAGCTCGCCAAGCAGGCCCGCATCACGGCCTGATCCTCCCCGGACCCGGTTGCCCGACGCCCCGTGAAGATCGCCTTTGCCGGCACGCCCGAATTCGCCGCCCGGGCCCTGGGGGCGCTCATCGCCGGGCGCCACGAGACGGCCCTCGTCCTCACCCAGCCCGACCGGCCGGCGGGACGCGGCCAGAAACTCCAGCCCAGCCCGGTGAAGGTCCTGGCGCTGGCCCACGGCATTCCGGTGGACCAGCCGCCGACCCTGCGCGAGGCGGCGGCGCGGGCTTCCCTGGCCGCCGCCGCCCCCGACGTGCTCGTGGTGGCGGCCTACGGCCTGATCCTGCCCCAGGAGGTGCTCGACATCCCCCGCCTCGGCTGCCTGAACATCCATGCCTCCCTGCTGCCGCGCTGGCGCGGCGCCGCGCCCATCCAGCGCGCCATCGAGGCCGGCGATGCGGAAACCGGCATCACCATCATGCGGATGGACGCCGGGCTGGACACCGGGCCGATGCTGCTGCGCGCGGCGGTCCCCATCGGCCCCGCCGAGACGGGCGGGACGCTCCACGACCGGCTGGCCGACGTGGGGGCCCGGCTGGTCGTCGAAGCCCTCGACCGGCTGCCCGATCTGCCGGCGATGCCGCAACCCGCCGAGGGGGTTACCTACGCGAAGAAGATCGGGAAGGCGGAAGGGCTGCTGGATTGGGGCCGTCCCGCCGCGGAACTGGAACGCCGCATCCGCGCCTTCGATCCTTTTCCGGGCTGCTCCACCGGGTCCGGCGAGACCCAGGTGAAGATCTGGGCGGCGCGGGCGTCCCGGACGGCGGAGGGTGCCGGGGCACCGGGCACCCTCCTCGCCGCCGACTCCGGAGGCATCGTGGTGGCGACCGGGGACGGCCTCCTGGTCGTCACCGAGCTGCAGAAGCCCGGCGGGCGGCGCCTGCCTGCCGCCGATTTCCTGCGCGGCTTCCCGCTGTCGCCCGGAGACCGCTTCACCCCGGTTGAATCCGCGCCCGCCACCCGCATCTAGCAGCCTGTCGGACTTGAGCCGCACCCCAGGGTCCAATCCGGTGGGGTGCTCGGCGAGGCAAGTCGGATATCACGGAGGACAGACCATGTTCAACTGGTTCAAGACCACCATCCTGATGGCCGCCATCGTCGCCCTGTTCGGCGTCATCGGGGCGGCCGTCGGCGGCAAGGGCGGCATGCTGCTGGCCCTGGTGTTCGGCGGCGCCATGAACGTCTTCGCGTACTGGTTCTCGGACCGGATGGTCCTGCGGATGTACAACGCCCAGGAGGTGGACGAGGCCTCCAGCCCCTACCTCTACAACATGGTCCGGGAACTGGCGGCGCGCGCCGGCCTGCCCATGCCGCGCGTGTACCTCATCGACGAGGCCCAGCCCAACGCCTTCGCCACGGGACGCAATCCCGAACATGCGGCGGTGGCCGCCACCACGGGCATCCTGCAGCTGCTCTCCGCCCGGGAGCTGCGCGGCGTCATGGCCCACGAGCTGGCCCACGTGCAGCACCGGGACATCCTGATCTCCACCAT
>JAEUNJ010000307.1 GCA_016791145.1 Rhodocyclaceae bacterium
TGCTCCTTGGCCCATTCGATCGGGTCGGCGCCGGCCTTCCAGCACTCGTAGGCCTGGCGCAGCGACCGGGCGCCGGCGGCCGGGCTGTCGATGTGGCCGTAGGAGCCGCCGCCGGCCGTGTTGATCACGTTGCCGTGGCCCAGGTTCTGGAAGAAGCCCGGCAGGCGCAGGGCGTTCATGCCGCCGGAGATGATGGGCGTCGTCGGCTTCATGCCGTACCACTTCTGGAAGTAGGCCGGGCCCTGGTATTCCTCCCGCTCGATGCCGTAGGCGATGGCCCGGTCGTCCTTGTCGCCTTCCATCTTGCCGTAGCCCATGGTCCCCACGTGGATGCCCGAGGCGCCCTGCAGGCGGCTCATCTTGGCCAGCACGTAGGCCGTGTAGCCGCGCTTGGCGCTGGGCGAGGTGACGGCGCCGTGGCCGGCCCGGTGGTAGTGCAGGTACTGGTTCGGGAAGACGCGGCGGGCCGTGGTGACCATGCCGGGGCCGCCCACGTAGCCGTCTACCAGGAAGGCCACCTTGTCGGCGTCCGGGCCGAAGGCCTCGAGGATGAACTCGCCGCGGGCCACCATCTCGTAGTGGTCGTCGGCCGTGATGTTGGCGGAGAAGAGCTTCGCCTCGCCCGTCTCGTCCATGGCGCGCTTCATCGCGTCGTAGACCAGGGGGATGGTTTTCTTCATGGGCGCGAAGACCTGGTTGCCCTGGGGCTCGTCGTTCTTGATGAAGTCGCCGCCCAGCCAGAACTCGTAGGCCGCCCTGGCGAAGGGCTCGGGCCGCAGGCCCAGCTTGGGCTTGATGATGGTGCCGGCGATGTAGCCGCCGTCCTGCACCGGGCGGCCCAGGATGCGCCACAGGTCGGAAATGTCCTTCGCCGGGCCGTCGAAGAGCTGGATTGCCCGGGGCGGCACGTAGAAGTCGTACATCTTGGCGTGCTCGATGTCGCCCATGCCCTGGTTGTTGCCGATGGTCAGGGTCAGGAAGGAGACCATCATCATGCGGCCGTCGGTGACGTTGCGGTCGAAGAGGTCGATCGGGTAGGCGATCCGCATCTCCTCGGTGGCCTCGTCGATGTGGTACACGAGGGCATCGACGCCCTTGGTGAACTCGTCGGTGGTGGAGACCTCCACGTTGGTGCCGGTGGAGGACTCGGCCGCGAAGTGGGCGGCGCCCTCCAGGTAGCCGGTGCCCGCCTTGGGCTTCATCTTGTAGGCGCACAGGATGTGCTTGCCGCCGGCGATCAGGTCCTCTTCCTTGAGGCTCAGGTCGGCGTAACGGTTGGACTGGTCCATGAATCGCTCCTCGCAGGGTATGGGTCGGTGACCCGTGAAATTCGTCGTTCAGGCAGCCATCTTAGATGGCCAGGATCATCAATAACATTAAGACTTTTTGATTCGATGCATAAGCTGGAGGGCGGCAAGATCCGTCCGCCCCAGGTCCGGCAGGACGGCCAGCGCCCCGCTGAAATCCTCGCCCCGGGTGTAGGCGCTCTCGGTGACCACGGCCGGGATGCCGGCGGCCAGGGCCGCCCTGAGGCCATTGGCCGAATCCTCCAGCGCCAGGCAGTCGGCGGCCGGCAGGCCGAGGCGCTCCAGGACCCAGATGTACACGTCCGGTGCCGGCTTCTTGGCGGGGACTGCGTCGCCGGCGCCGATGGCGGCGAACCACGCCGTGCTGCCCGGCCCCAGGGAGGCCTCCAGCAGGGCCGTGACGTTCTCCGGCGTCGTCGTCGTGGCGATGGCGATGGGCAGGCCGGCGGCCCGGGCCTCGGCGATCAGTTCCGCGACGCCCGGCCGCAGCGGGATGCGCCCCGCCTCCACCCGCGCCACGTAATGGCGGGTCTTGGCGGCGTGCAGGTCGCGCACCAGGCGGTCGAATTCCGGCCGCGCCGCCGTCGCCGGGTCGTGGCCTTCGGCGTAGTGGCGGATGCGCTCCTTGCCGCCGGTGACGGCCAGCAGCCGGCCGTAGAGCCCCCGGTCCCAGTGCCAGGCGAGGCCGGCCTCGGCGAAGGCCGTGTTGAAGGCCGGCAGGTGGCCTTCCTGTTCCGTCTCGGCCAGGGTGCCATCCACGTCGAAGATCAGGGCGCGCAGCGTCATGGGCCGGCAGGATAGGCCCGAAAACCCATAAGCGCCATTCACGCTTTCTTATTCCGATGATAAGCTCACGTTCCGGCCCGGCGGTGTCCCGCCCGGCCCGCGCACCTGGGGGAGGCATGGCTTGAAGAACGTCACCTTGCGGCAATTGAAGGTCTTCGAGGCGGTGGCACGCCATCTTTCCTTCTCCCGGGCGGCGGAGGAGCTGCACCTGACCCAGCCCGCCGTCTCCATGCAGGTCCATTCCCTGGAGGACCAGGCCGGCTCGGCCCTGTTCGAGCAGGTGGGCAAGAAGGTGTTCCTGACCACCGCCGGCGAGGAACTGCTGCGCCACGCCCGCCTGATCGCCCAGCAGTTGCGGGAGGCGGACGAGGCCCTGGCGGCCATCCGCGGCGTGCGCGGCGGCCGGCTCACCATCGGCGTCGTCTCCACGGCCAAGTACTTCGCCCCGCGGCTGCTGGCCGTGTTCCGGAAGACGCACCCGGAGGTGGAACTGCGCCTGGGCGTCCACAACCGGGGCGTCATCGTCCGCCAGCTCGCCGACAACGAGATCGACCTGGCCATCATGGGCAGCCCGCCCCGGGAATTCGAGACCCTCTCCCAGATCATCGCCGACCACCCCCTGGTGATCATCTCGGCGCCGGAGCACCCGCTGGTGGATCGCCGGGCCCTGGAACCGCGGGACCTGGCCGACGAATCCTTCCTGATCCGCGAACAGGGCTCCGGCACCCGCACGGCCATGGAGCG
>JAEUNJ010000053.1 GCA_016791145.1 Rhodocyclaceae bacterium
AGCACGCGGGTCGCAGCGGAAGCTGACTTGTTCGACTACATCGAGCTGTTCTACAACCGGCGACGCAAGCATTCCACGCTCGGCTACGCCTCGCCCATGAAATTCCTGGAGCACTGGATCAGCACTCAACATGAGCAGCAAGTGGCGGCATAATGCCGTTGGGTTGGAAGACGAAAAACAGAGGGAAGCTCATTGTCACGATTCCCCCGGAAGGAAGGACCAAGGCACACTTCCACGAGCACCATGAGTCTGCCTTCTACCTCATGAGCGGCGACGAAGTTGAGCTTTGCACTGGCGAACAACTTGAGCATCGTGAAATCGCCAAGCCCGGAGACTACCTCTTCATCCCGGCAAAGGTGCCGCATGTGGCGGTCAATCGCGGGAAGACTCCCGCCGTCTTCGTCGGCGTACGCAACGAGCCGACCGCCCAGGAGAGCGTGGTCATGCTCCCCAACCTGGATGCCCTCGTCCCCTAGGCTCCGGCCGAACGAGGACGCGTAGGTTCATCGACGATGTGCGGCCAACCGCAAGAGGCACGGCAGATCTCCGTCGAAGTCTTGTAACCGTGCCGTTCCAGGGGCGTGTGTTTGGGTCCGGGGCGAAGCCACCCCTCGTACGATTGAATGATCGATTCCCGCCCCGGGGTCCCGCGGCGCTCCGGATTTGAACGATTCCCGCCTCCCTGCCATGCGCCCGTCTCCCCCGCGCGTCCCGTTCTCCGAATTGAGCTTCGCCCTGGAATTCGCCAGTGCCGATGCGCTGGTCGACCATCTCGCCTACGTCGACCTGCACGACGGCACGGTCCATTGCTGGTCGTCGGAAGGTGGGACGGACGAGGCGCTGCCGGGCGACATCGAGACCTCCGACCGATACCTGCTGCTGCCGGACAAGCGGGACCTGGACCTGGGCCGCGAACTGGCCCTGGCGTTCGCCGACGAGGCGCTTCCCGACGCGTACCAGACCATCGCTGGATTCTTCCGCAAGAAGGGCGCCTATCGGCGGTTCAAGGATTTCCTTGATGGGAATGGCATGCTGGAACTCTGGTACGCCTTCGAGGAAAGGGAGACGGAGCACGCCCTGCGGCGCTGGTGCGCGGAAAACGGCATCGAGGTCGAGGACGATACGCGAAAGGCCTGAGCCGGGCCGACTCCGAAGAGGCTGCCGGCCCGCGCATTCCCCCTTCAGAACACCAGCGTCGCCACCCCCGTCGCCACGAACACCGCCGCCGCGACCCAGCGGATGGCCTTCATGGGCAGGCGGTGGGCGAGGGCTTCGCCGATCATCACGGCGGGGACGTTGGCGGCCATCATGCCCAGCGTGGTGCCCATGACGACGGGAACAAGGGCATCGAAGCGGGCGCCCAGGGCGACGGTGGCGAGCTGGGTCTTGTCGCCCATCTCGGCGATGAAGAAGGCGATGGTGGTGGTGACGAAGGCACCGGCGGGATGGAGCCTGGGGTCGCCGTCCAGGGAATCCGGGTGCAGGGTCCACAGGCCGAAGGCGATGAAGGTGAGGCCGGTGATCCAGCGCAGCCAGTCGGCGGGGACCCAGTGGGCGATCCAGACGCCGACGCTGCCGGCCAGGGCGTGGTTGGCGACGGTGGCCACGAGGATGCCGGCGACGATGGCGCCCGGTTTCCTCAGGCGGGCGGCGAGGACGAAGGAGAGGAGCTGGGTCTTGTCGCCGATCTCGGCGAGGGCGACCAGCAGCGTCGAGGCGAGGAAGGCGTCCATGGGCGGCAGTCGGGCAGGATGGCGGTGGCCCGCGCGGGACGGGCCGGGTGGCCGGCGGCGCCCGGGGACGCCGGGCGGCTGTTCAGCCCTGGGGAAGTTTCCGGTTCGGGCAGTCGGCCTTCACGCAGTGGCAATAGAGGTGGAGCGCGTGGGCGCCGACGGTGAAGCCGCGCTCGCGGGCGATGCGCGCCTGCCGCTTCTCGATCTCCGGGTCGTAGAACTCCTCGACCCGCCCGCAGGTGAGGCACACCAGGTGGTCGTGGTGGTGGCCCTCCTTCAGTTCGAAGACCGCCTTGCCGGATTCGAAGTAATGGCGCTCCAGGAGCCCCGCCTGCTCGAACTGGGTGAGGACCCGGTAGACGGTGGCCAGCCCGATGTCCATGTTCTCGCCGATCAACTGGCGGTACACGTCCTCCGCCGCCAGATGGCGGGCTTCGGACTTGCGGAACAGGTCGAGGATCTTCAGGCGCGGGAAGGTGGCCTTCAGGCCTATGCTCTTCAGGTCCTCGGTGTTGGACATGGCGTGCGGTACGGGTGGCGGAGGAGGGCGGGGGTGGCCGCGTATGATATATTTTTCGGCCCTCCAAGGAAACGACCGATGGGTGGTCCCGCATGCGCAGCGTCCTTCCGCTTTGCCTTCTGACCGGCGCCTGGCTCGCGGGCTGCGCGAACACCCCGGACGTGACGTCCTACATGAGCCCGTACAAGATCGACGTGCGGCAGGGGAATTTCGTCAGCCAGGAGATGGTGGCCCAGCTCAGGCCCGGGCTCAGCCGGGACCAGGTGCGCTTCATCCTCGGTTCGCCGCTGGTCGTCGATGCCTTCCACACGGACCGCTGGGACTACGTCTATCGCTTCCAGCCCGGGCGCGGCGAGGCGCAGCAGCGCCGGCTGGCCGTCTTCTTCGCGGATGGCAAGCTGGTCCGCGTCGCCGGCGACGTGGTGGCGGAGGATGGCGCGGCGGCGCCGGCCGAGGTGAAGCCGGCGGCCCGGGTCATCGAGGTGCCCGGTCCGGCCCCCGCCCCGGCTCCCGCCAAGGCGCCGGAGGCCGAGGCGGCCCCGGCCAAGTAACCCAGACCCCCTACCGAACCATGGAAAAGATCCGATTCGCCATTGCCGGCGCCGGCGGCCGCATGGGCCGCACCCTGATCGAAGCCGTCGCCGATGCCCCGGACGCCGCCCTGGCGGCGGCGCTGGACGTGGCGCAATGCCCGCTGATCGGCCGCGACGCGGGCGAGTTCCTGGGCGCGGCCACCGGCGTGGCCATCGCCGCCGACATCGATGCGGCGGCTGCCGCGGCGGATTGCCTGATCGACTTCACGCGGCCGTCGGGCACGATGGCCCACATGGAGGCCTGCCGCCGGCACGGCACCCACCTCGTCATCGGCACGACCGGCTTTTCCGCCGCGGAGAAGGAGGCGATCCGCGAGGCCTCCCGGGACATCCCCATCGTGTTCGCGCCGAACATGGCCGTCGGCGTGAACCTGGTGTTCCGGCTGCTCGACGTGGCGGCCCGGGCCCTGGCCGAGGGCTACGACATCGAGGTGATCGAAGCCCACCACCGGCACAAGGTGGATGCGCCGTCCGGCACGGCGCTGCGCATGGGCGAGGTGGTGGCCCAGGCCCTGGGCCGCGAATTGTCCGAATGCGCCGTCTACGGGCGAGAGGGGCATACCGGCGAGCGCCCGGCACGGCAGATCGGCTTCGCCACGGTGCGTGGCGGCGACATCGTGGGCGACCACACCGTCCTGTTCGCGGGCACCGGGGAGCGGGTCGAGATCACCCACAAGGCGGCCAGCCGCATGCCGTACGCGCTGGGCGCCCTGCGGGCGGCCCGCTTCCTGCGCGGCAGGAAGGCCGGCTTGTTCGACATGCAGGACGTGCTCGGCCTGCGCTAGGGGCGGGGCGGGCGCGATGGGGGATTCCTGCCGGTCGTCCAGGTTCGCCGAACTGACCCGGCAGTTCCTGTTCGTCCAGGACGCCACCGATCGCGATGCCCTGGTCGGGGCGCTGGACGCGGGATCGGTGCCGGCCGGGTTCGGCACCCGGCTGGAGCGCTTCCTGGCCGCCGTGGACGGCGCCCTGGCCGACACCCTGGAGGCTTCCCCGGATGCGGCCCTGGCCCAGTTGCGGCGGGCGAAGGAGGAAGCCGAGGCGGCGAGCCGCGCGAAGAGCGAGTTCCTGGCCAACATGAGCCATGAAATCCACACGCCGATGAACGGCATCATCGGCATGACGGAACTGGCGCTCGACACGGGCCTGGACGCCGAGCAGCGGGAATACCTGCGCACCATCAAGTCCTCGGCGGATGCTCTGCTCGGGCTCATCAACGACATCCTGGATTTCTCCAAGATCGAGGCGGGGCGCCTGGTGTTCGAGGAGACGGAGTTCGCCCTGGCCGACGCGATCGCGGACACGGCCAGGACACTGGCCCTGCCGGCCCAGCAGAAGGGGCTGGAACTGGTGCTGGCCCTGGACCCGCGGCTGCCGGTCCTCGTCCGCGGCGATCCGGGGCGGCTGCGGCAGGTGCTGCTGAACCTGCTGGGGAACGCGGTCAAATTCACCGAGCGGGGCGAGATCGAGGTCCGCGTGGCGCCGGAGGCCGCGGAGGCGGCCGGCGGCGCGATCCATGTGGCCGTCCGCGATACGGGGATCGGCATTCCGCCGGAGAAGCAGGGCCAGGTGTTCGAGGCCTTCGCCCAGGCCGACGCCTCCACAACGCGCCGTTTCGGCGGCACGGGGCTGGGGCTCGCCATCTGCCGGCGGCTCGTCGAGATGATGGGCGGCCGCCTGTGGCTGGAAAGCGAGCCCGGCCGCGGCAGCGTTTTCCATTTCACCGTCCGCCTGGCGGCCGGATCCCCGGCGGCGGCCCGGCCGGACCTGGAGCGGCTGCGCGGGCAGCGGGTGCTCGTGGCGGACGACTGCCGGACCGGAACCCGGCAACTGGGGCTCCAGCTGCAGCACCTGGGGCTCAAGCCGGCGTTGGCCTTCTCCGCCGACGAGGTCCTGCGCAAGGTCGAGGAGGCCCGGGCCGGCGGGATGCCCTTCGACCGCCTCGTGCTGGAGGCGGACATGCCGGGGAACGAGTCCCTGGCCCTGGTCCGCCGCCTGATCGGTGAAGGGACGGACGCGGCGCGGATCGCCGTCGTGTCCACACTGCCGCGACAGCGGGCCGACGGGGAGGCCTGCGCCGCGCTGGGGGTGCGGATGCGGCTGGTCAAGCCCTTCCTGGGGCGGGACCTGGTGGATGCCCTGCTGGCCGGCGGCGGCGAGACCGTGGAACTGGCCCCCTTCGACGTGGAAGGCGCCATCGCCGCCGACGCCGGCCGCAAGGCCGGCGGGCTGGCGGTCCTGCTGGCCGAGGACAACCCGGTGAATCAGATCCTCGCCGTGCGCATCCTGGAGAAGGCGGGGCACACCGTGGCGGTCGCCAACGACGGCCGGGAAGCGGTGGACCTCTTCGAGACGCGCCGCTTCGACGCGATCCTGATGGACGTGCAGATGCCCGTCATGGGGGGCTTCGAGGCGACCCAGGCGATCCGCGCCCGGGAGCAGCGGCGCAGTTTCGTCATGTCGGACAACTGGACCTCGACGCCCATCATCGCATTGACCGCCAACGCGATGGATGGGGACCGGGAACGCTGCCTGGCGGCCGGCATGGACGACTACCTGGCCAAGCCGCTGCGTCCGGCGGAACTGCTTTCCGCCCTGGCGCGGGCCGTGGAGGCCGCGCGCGACGCCGGGCCCCTGGTGTCCTCGCGGACGGAGCCGGCGGACGGCGGGCCGGCCGATCTCGCCTACGTGCGGGAACTGGTGGATGGCGATTCCACGGCCCTGAAGGCCCTGATCCAGACCTTCCTGGCCGATGCCGACAACCAGTTGCGGGGACTCAACGCGGCACTGGTGGCCGGCGATGCGGGCGCATTGCAGCGGGTCGCCCATGCCCTGAAGGGTGCCGTATCGATCTTCCACGCGCTGCCGGCGACCGATGCCGCGATCCGCGTCGAGCTGGCGGCGCGCCGGGGCGATCTGAAGCGGGCCGCCATCGACGTGCGGGACCTGGTGGCCGAAACGGAAAGCCTCGTCCAGCACCTGCGGCGCACGCGCGTCTGAGCCGCTGCGGGCAGATCCGCCACCGGCGCGGGACAGGGTCCCGGGCGGCGCCCCGTCGGCTGCCGGTCCGCGCCGCCCCCATGCTGCCCTGGCGCGAAGCATGCCCCGCGACGCCCCGGCCCGCGTTGGCACCTGAATGAGGTGCACTCCGGTCGCGATCCGGGGCCGCCTGCCGGCGACGATGGCGGCACGGCTCCCGAGGGCGGCAGCAGGCCCCCCCGGCCGGGTCCGATGGCCGAAAAACGCCGGCGCGTTTGCCCGGAGGGGCCGGCGGGCGATATAATTGAAAGGTTTGTGCGTCGCAGCGAATCCTCCGGATTTCGCGCGGCGTCGAGCCCGCCGATCAGCCGAATTCCAGGAGTTCCATCGTGTCCCAGTTCCCGCCCGCCCTCCTAGCCTTGGCCGATGGGACGGTGTTCCGGGGCAAGGGGATAGGCGCCGCCGGCACGAGTGTCGGCGAGGTGGTCTTCAATACGGCCATGAGCGGCTACCAGGAGATCCTGACGGATCCCTCCTACTGCCGGCAGATCGTCACCCTGACCTACCCTCATATCGGCAATTACGGCGTGAATGCCGAGGATTGCGAGTCCCAGCGGGTCCACGCGGCGGGTCTGGTGATCCGCGACCTGCCGCTGCTGGCCTCCAATTTCCGCAGCGAGCGCAGCCTGGACCAGTACCTGCGGGACGAGGGCGTGGTCGCCATCGCCGACCTGGATACCCGCAAGCTGACCCGCCTGCTGCGGGAGAAGGGGGCCCAGGCGGGCTGCCTGATGACCGGGGAGCGGCTGGACCCGGATGCCGCCGTCGCCCAGGCCAGGGCTTTCCCCGGCCTGGCGGGCATGGACCTGGCGCAGGTGGTCAGCGTGCGGGAAGCCTATGAATGGACCGAGGGCGAATGGCGGCTCGGCAAGGGCCACCGGCCCGCGCCGGCCGGGCGTTTCCACGTGGTCGCCTACGATTTCGGCGTCAAGCGGAACATCCTGCGCATGCTGGCCTCCCGGGGCTGCCGGCTGACCGTGGTTCCGGCGATGACGCCGGCGGCCGAGGTGCTGGCCATGAGTCCGGACGGGGTCTTCCTGTCCAACGGCCCCGGCGACCCGGAGCCCTGCGACTACGCGATCGCCGCCATCCGGGAGTTCCTCGACCGGCGCCTGCCCACCTTCGGCATCTGCCTGGGGCACCAGTTGCTGGGCCTGGCCGGGGGCGGGCGTACCCTGAAGATGAAGTTCGGCCACCACGGGGCCAACCACCCGGTGAAGGACCTGGAAACGGGACAGGTGCTGATCACCAGCCAGAACCACGGCTTCGCCGTCGATCCGGCCACGCTGCCGGCCAACGTGAAGGTGACCCACGTGTCGCTTTTCGACGGCAGCCTGCAGGGCATGGCCTGGACGGACCGCCCGGCCTTCTGCTTCCAGGGGCACCCGGAGGCGAGCCCCGGTCCCCACGACGTGGCTTATCTGTTCGACCGCTTCATTGCATCGATGGAGAAGAACGCGACCTGAACCACGCAGACGCGGGGACCCGGAGCGAACGCCTCCGTGGATTTCCCCGGCGCTTCCGTGACGCCATGGTGAAGACCTTATGCCCAAGCGCACCGACATCCACTCCATCCTGATCATCGGCGCCGGCCCGATCATCATCGGCCAGGCCTGCGAATTCGACTATTCGGGGGCCCAGGCCTGCAAGGCCCTGCGCGACGAGGGCTACAAGGTCATCCTGGTCAACTCGAATCCGGCCACCATCATGACCGACCCGGAGACGGCCGACGTGACCTACATCGAGCCCATCACCTGGCCGGTGCTGGAGAACATCATCGCCCGGGAGCGGCCGGATGCCCTGCTGCCCACCATGGGCGGGCAGACGGCGCTGAACTGCGCGCTGGACCTGGCCCGGCACGGCGTGCTGGAGAAGTACGGCGTGGAAATGATCGGCGCCTCCAAGGAGGCCATCGACAAGGCCGAGGACCGGGAGAAATTCAAGCAGGCCATGACCCGCATCGGCCTCGGCTCCGCCCGCTCCGGCATCGCCCACAGCATGGAGGAGGCCCTCCAGGTCCAGGGCGCCATCGGCTTCCCGGCCATCATCCGGCCCTCCTTCACCCTGGGCGGCACCGGCGGCGGCATCGCCTACAACATGGAGGAGTTCGCCGAGATCTGCAAGCGCGGCCTGGAGGCCAGCCCGACCCGGGAGCTGCTGATCGAGGAGTCGCTGCTCGGCTGGAAGGAATTCGAGATGGAGGTGGTGCGGGACCGCAAGGACAACTGCATCATCGTCTGCTCGATCGAGAACCTGGACCCGATGGGCGTCCACACGGGCGACTCGATCACCGTGGCCCCCGCCCAGACCCTGACGGACAAGGAATACCAGATCATGCGCAACGCCAGCATCGCGGTGCTGCGCGAGATCGGCGTGGACACGGGCGGCTCCAACGTGCAGTTCGCGATCAACCCGAAGGACGGGCGGATGATCGTGATCGAGATGAACCCGCGGGTATCCCGTTCCTCGGCGCTGGCCTCCAAGGCGACCGGCTTCCCCATCGCCAAGGTGGCGGCGAAGCTCGCTGTCGGCTACACGCTGGACGAGTTGAAGAACGACATCACCGGCGGGGCGACGCCGGCCTCCTTCGAGCCCTCCATCGACTACGTGGTCACCAAGGTGCCGCGCTTCGCCTTCGAGAAGTTCCCGCTGGCCAACGACCGGCTCACCACCCAGATGAAGTCCGTCGGCGAGGTGATGGCCATGGGCCGCACCTTCCAGGAATCCCTGCAGAAGGCGCTGCGCGGGCTGGAGGTGAGCGTCTATGGTTTCGACGAGGTGGAGGCCGACCGGGAAGAGATCGCCCAGGAGCTGTCCAATCCCGGTGCCCGGCGCATGTGGTACCTGGGCCAGGCCTTCCGTTCCGGCATGACCCGCGACGAGGTGTTCGCGCTGACGAAGATCGATCCCTGGTTCCTGGTCCAGATCGAGGACATCATCGAGACCGAGGCCTGGGTGTCCGGCCAGGTGCTGGAGGACCTGGACGCAGAGGCCCTGCGCGGCCTGAAGCGCAAGGGATTCTCGGACCGGCGCCTGGCTTCGCTGCTGGCAACCGGCGAGAACGTCGTGCGGGAGCGCCGCCATGCCCTGGGCGTGCGGCCCGTGTTCAAGCGGGTGGACACCTGCGCGGCCGAGTTCGCCACCTCCACCGCCTACATGTATTCCACCTACGAGGAGGAATGCGAGGCGCGGCCCACGGACCGGAAGAAGATCATGGTCCTGGGCGGGGGACCGAACCGGATCGGGCAAGGCATCGAGTTCGACTACTGCTGCGTGCATGCGGCCCTGGCGATGCGGGAGGACGGGTTCGAGACCATCATGGTCAATTGCAACCCGGAGACCGTGTCCACGGACTACGATACCTCGGACCGCCTGTATTTCGAGCCGCTGACGCTGGAGGACATCCTGGAGATCGTCCACGTGGAGCAGCCGGCCGGGGTGATCGTCCAGTTCGGTGGCCAGACGCCGCTGAAACGCGCCCGGGACCTGGAGGCCAACGGCGTGCCCATTATCGGCACCAGCCCGGACATGATCGACGCCGCGGAGGATCGGGAGCGCTTCCAGAAGCTGCTCCACGACCTGGGCCTCAAGCAGCCCCCCAACCGGACCGCGCGGACCGAGCCCGAGGCCATCTCCATGGCCGGCGAGATCGGCTATCCGCTGGTGGTGCGGCCGTCCTACGTGCTGGGTGGCCGGGCCATGGAGATCGTCCACGAGCAGAAGGACCTGGAGCGCTACATGCGGGAGGCGATCAAGGTCTCCAACGATTCCCCGGTGCTCCTCGACCGCTTCCTGAACGACGCCACCGAGGTGGACGTCGATGCCCTCTCGGACGGCAAGGCGGTGGTGATCGGCGGGATCATGGAGCACATCGAGCAGGCGGGCGTGCATTCCGGCGACTCCGCCTGCTGCCTGCCGCCCTTCAACCTGGGTGCCGCCGTGCAGCAGGAACTTCGCCGGCAGTCGGAGATGATGGCCAAGGCCCTCAACGTCTGCGGGCTGATGAACGTCCAGTTCGCGATCCAGGGCGAAACGGTCTACGTGCTGGAAGTCAACCCGCGGGCCTCGCGCACGGTGCCCTTCGTTTCCAAGGCCACCGGGCTTCCCCTGGCGAAGATCGCAGCCCGGTGCATGTCCGGCCGGAGCCTGGCCGACCAGGGCATCGCCGGCGAGGTGATCCCGCCTTACTTCTCGGTGAAGGAGGCGGTGTTCCCGTTCATCAAGTTCCCGGGCGTGGATACGATCCTCGGGCCCGAAATGAAGTCCACCGGCGAAGTCATGGGCGTGGGGCGCAGCTTCGGCGAGGCCTTCGTCAAGTCCCAGCTCGCCGCCGGCACGAAGCTTCCCAAGTCCGGCAAGGCCTTCATCAGCGTGAAGCCCGCGGACAAGCCGAAGGCCGTCGATGTGGCGCGGGAACTCCATGAACTGGGCTTCGCGCTGCTGGCGACCAAGGGTACGGCGGCGGCCATCGCGGCGGCCGGCATCCCCGTCACCCAGGTCAACAAGGTCACCGAGGGACGCCCCCACGTGGTGGACATGATCAAGAACAACGAGATCTCGCTGATCGTCAATACGGTGGAGGAGAAGCGGTCTGCCATCGTCGATTCCCGCTCCATCCGCACCTCGGCCCTGGCCCAGAAGGTGACCCTGTTCACGACGGTCGAGGGCGCCCGCGCGGCCTGCGCCGGCATGCGCCACGCGGGCCTGGAGACCTACAGCCTGCAGTCCCTGCACGGGGAACTGGCGGCATGAGCAAGGTGCCCATTACCCTGCGTGGTGCTGAACTGCTGAAGGCGGAACTGCACCGGCTGAAGACCGTCGAGCGGCCCAAGGTCATCGCCGCCATCGCCGAGGCCCGGTCCCACGGTGATCTCTCGGAAAATGCCGAATACGACGCCGCCAAGGAACGCCAGGGTTTCCTGGAGGGACGGATCGCCGAGGTGGAGGCGAAGCTCGGCAACGCGCAGATCATCGATCCGAAGCTGCTGGATGCCGACGGCCGCGTCGTGTTCGGAGCGACCGTGGATCTCGAGGACATGGATTCCGCCCAGAACGTGACCTACCAGATCGTCGGGGACGACGAGGCGGATCTCAAGGTGGGCAAGATCTCGCTGAACTCGCCCGTGGCCCGGGCCCTGATCGGCAAGTACGCGGGCGACGTGGCGGAAGTCCAGGCGCCCGGCGGCGTCCGGGAATACGAGATCCTGGACGTCCGTTACGTGTGACCGGAAGGCCCGGCTCAGGCCGGCGGGCGGCGCCGGCGGCGTTCGCCCGCGGCGGCAGCTTCCTTCTTCGTGCGCGGCATCGAGCCTTTCCGTTCCCTTGGCGGCGCCGCTGCCGCGGCGGGTTCGGCCGGTTTCTCGCGCCAGAGCACCAGGATGTTCCCGATGTGCTGGACGGGGTCGCAGCCCAGTTCGCGGCATACCTCGGCCAGGATGGCATCGCGCTCCCCGCGCTCTATGCCCTGCAGCTTCACCTTGATCAGTTCGTGGGCCTTGAGCGTCCGGTCGATCTCCGCCAGGACGGCCGGCGACAGGCCCTTCTGGGCCACGGTGACGAGGGGATGGAGGTGGTGGGCGGCGGCGCGCAGTTCTCTGCGCCGCAGGGGGGTCATTGCAGCCATGGGGCGATTCTAACGTGACTCGCGCCACCCGCCAGCACAAGAAAAGCAAGGCCTGGATGCACGAGCACGTGAGCGACACGTTCGTCCAGCGCGCGAAGGCCGAGGGCTGGCGGTCGCGGGCGGTGTTCAAGCTGCAGGAGATCGACGAGCGGGACCGCCTGTTGCGGCCGGGCATGGTCGTCGTGGACCTGGGCGCGGCTCCCGGGAGCTGGTGCCAGTACGCGGTTCGGCGGATCCAGCCCGGAGGGCGTCTGGTGGCCCTGGACCTCCTCGACATGGAGCCCTTGGCCGGCGTCGAGTTCATCCGGGGCGACTTCCGCGAGGACGAGGTCCTCGAGCAACTGGAGCGGGCCCTGGCCGGGCGGAGGGTGGACCTTGTTTTGTCGGACATGGCGCCCAATATCTCCGGTATTGCGGCGACGGACCAGGCCAGGGCGGCGCACCTCGGGGAACTGACCCTGGATTTCTGCCGTCGTAGCCTGAGGCAGGGCGGGGATCTATTGATGAAGGCCTTCCAGGGAAGCGGGTTCGACGAATTGCGCGGGCAGATCCGGGCGGGTTTCTCGTCCCTGGCCGTGCGCAAGCCGGCCGCCTCCCGGGACCGGAGCCCGGAAACCTTCCTGCTGGCCAGGGGATGGCAAGGCGGTGCGGCGCAGGCCCGGCCGTGAAAATTCCGCTTTGCAGGCGGTGGACAAGGGCTCTACAATGTTTTTTCCCGCAATCCGTGCGGGGCTAGCGAGGTAAGGCTTTGAATAATCTCTTCAAGAATCTTGCGATCTGGCTGGTCATCGGCATCGTACTGATGACGGTGTTCAACCAGTTCAATGCCCGGCAGACCGCCCAGTCCACGATGGAATATTCCCAGTTCCTCGAGGAGGTCCGCCAGGGCCACATCGCCAAGGTGGTGATCCAGGGGCGCACCCTGGAGGCGACCACGATGGAGGGAAAGAAGATCACCTCCTACGCTCCGCCGGACCTGTGGATGGTGTCCGACCTGCTGAAAAACAACGTCAAGGTCGTGGCGAAGCCGGAAGAGGAACAGTCCTTCCTGATGAACATCTTCGTTTCCTGGTTCCCGATGCTGCTGCTGATCGGCGTCTGGATCTTCTTCATGCGGCAGATGCAGGGGGGCGGCCGCGGTGGCGCCTTCTCCTTCGGCAAGAGCCGGGCGCGCATGCTGGATGAATCGAACAACACCGTGACCTTCGCCGACGTCGCCGGCTGCGAGGAGGCGAAGGAGGAGGTCTCGGAACTCGTGGACTTCCTCCGCGATCCGTCCAAGTTCCAGAAGCTCGGCGGGCGCATTCCCCGCGGCGTGCTGATGGTGGGCAGTCCCGGCACCGGCAAGACGCTGCTCGCGAAGGCCATCGCCGGGGAGGCGAAAGTCCCCTTCTTCAGCATCTCCGGCTCCGATTTCGTCGAGATGTTCGTCGGCGTGGGCGCGGCCCGGGTGCGCGACATGTTCGAGCAGGCCAAGAAGGCTGCGCCCTGCATCATCTTCATCGACGAGATCGATGCGGTCGGCCGCCAGCGCGGCGCCGGCCTGGGCGGGGGCAACGACGAGCGGGAACAGACGCTGAACCAGCTCCTCGTGGAGATGGACGGTTTCGAGGGCTCGGCCGGCGTCATCGTCATCGCGGCGACCAACCGTCCGGACGTGCTGGACCCGGCCCTGCTGCGCCCGGGCCGTTTCGACCGGCAGGTGGTGGTCCCGCTGCCCGACATCCGCGGCCGCGAGCAGATCCTGAAGGTTCACATGCGAAAGGTTCCCCTGGCGCCCGACGTGGATCCCTCCGTGCTTGCCCGGGGCTGCCCCGGCTTCGCGGGCGCCGACCTGGCCAACCTGGTGAACGAGGCCGCCCTGTTCGCCGCCCGCGCCAACAAGAGGCTCGTGGACATGGAGGATTTCGAGCGCGCCAAGGACAAGATCATGATGGGCGCCGAGCGCCGGTCCATGGTCATGCCCGAGGAGGAGCGCCGCAACACGGCTTACCACGAGTCCGGACACGCCGTCGTGGCCAAGCTGCTGCCGAAGACCGACCCGGTCCACAAGGTGACGATCATTCCCCGGGGCCGCGCCCTGGGCGTGACGATGCAACTGCCCACGGAGGACCGCTACAGCCAGGACAGGGCCCGCCTCCTGAACACCGTTGCCGTCCTGTTCGGCGGCCGGATCGCCGAAGAGATCTTCATGGACCAGATGACCACCGGCGCGTCCAACGACTTCCAGCGGGCCACCGACCTGGCCCGTCGCATGGTCACCCAGTGGGGCATGTCGGACAACCTGGGTCCGATGGTCTACGGGGAGGAGGAAGGCGAGATATTCCTCGGCCGCTCCATCACGACCCACAAGAACGTCTCCGAGGCCACCATGCAGCAGGTGGACGCGGAGATCCGCCGCATCATCGACGAACAGTACGGGCTTGCCCGCCGCCTCATCGAGGATAACCGCGACAAGGTGGAGGCCATGACCAAGGCCCTGCTCGAGTGGGAGACCATCGACGCGGAGCAGATCAACGACATCATGGAAGGGCGTCCGCCCCGTCCGCCAAAGCCGTCGGGATCCCAGAACCGGTCCTCGCCGGACAACTCCCCCGGTGCCGCCCCGACGGCGGCGGCGCCGGCCTGAACCTCCGGAAGGATGCCCGGGGCCGCGGAGACGCGGCCCTTTCATCTTCATGGCCCTCCGGTTGCGCTGCGGCAAATTCCTGCTCGATCTCTCGCGGCCGTTGGTCATGGGCATCGTCAATCTGACCGACGATTCCTTTTCCGGCGACGGACTGGGTGAGGACGTCGCGCGGGCCCTCGCCCAGGCGCACCGGATGGTGGAGGAGGGCGCGGACCTCCTGGACGTCGGGGCGGAGTCGTCCCGGCCCGGCGCAGAGCCGGTTCCCGCCGGAAAGGAGATGGCGCGTGTCATGGCGGCCCTGGACGTGCTGGTGCCCTTGGGCGTGCCGGTGTCGGTAGATACGGTACGACCCGAGGTCATGTCGGCGGCGATTGCTTCCGGCGCCGCCCTGATCAACGACATCAACGCGCTTCGCGCGCCGGGGGCCCTGGCGGCGGTGGCCGGGTCCGAGGTCGGGGTCTGCCTGATGCACATGCGCGGTGAGCCGCGCACGATGCAGCAGAATCCGGGGTATGGCGACGTGGTGGGCGACGTGAAAGCCTTCCTGGCCGAGCGGGTGGAGGCGGCCGAGAATTCGGGGATTGCCAGGGACAGGGTGCTGCTCGATCCCGGTTTCGGCTTCGGCAAGACGGTGCGGCACAACTGGGAGATCCTGCGCCGCCTGGAGGAATTCGGGGACCTGGGCCTGCCCGTGCTGGCCGGCCTGTCGCGGAAATCGATGCTGGGGGCGGTCACAGGCCGCCCGCCGGGCGAGCGGCAGGTGGCCAGCGCGGCGGCGGCGATGCTGGCGGCGAGGAACGGGGCCCGCGTCCTGCGGGTCCACGACGTCGCGGCGACGAGGGATGCACTGGCCGTCCTGGCGGCCATGGAACAAGGGGAATGAGCATGTCGAGAAAGTACTTCGGAACGGACGGGGTTCGCGGCCGCGTCGGCAAGTCGCCGATCACGCCGGAATTCGTGATGCGCCTGGGCTATGCCGCCGGGACGACCCTGGTGGCGCGCGAACAGCTTCCCCCGGGCGAGCGTCCGGCGGTGCTAATAGGAAAGGACACGCGGATCTCCGGATACATGCTGGAGGCATCCCTGGAGGCGGGGTTCGCGGCGGCGGGCGTCGACGTGATGCTTTGCGGGCCGATGCCGACGCCGGCGGTGGCCTACCTGACGCGGGCGCTGCGCCTGCAGGCCGGCGTCGTGATCTCGGCCTCGCACAATCCCTATGACGACAATGGCATCAAGTTCTTCTCGGCGCTCGGCACGAAGCTCCCCGATGCGGTGGAACTGGAGATCGAGCAACGGCTGGACCAGCCCATGGGTTGCATGGAGTCGGAAAAGCTCGGCAAGGCCCGCCGGGTCGAGGATGCCGCGGGACGCTACATCGAATTCTGCAAGAGCACCTTTCCGACCGAACTGGATCTGCGTGGCCTGCGGATAGCGGTGGATTGCGCCCACGGTGCCGCCTACCACGTGGCGCCCTCGGTCTTTCACGAACTCGGGGCGGAGGTCGTGCCCGTGGGGACCTCCCCGAACGGTCTGAACATCAACGAGGGCGTCGGCGCCACGGCCACGGAATTCCTCCAGCGGACGGTGCTCCAGCACCGTGCCGACCTGGGCATCGCGCTGGACGGGGACGGGGACCGGGTCGCCATGGCCGACAGCCACGGCCACCTCTACGACGGCGACCAGCTTCTCTACGTCATCGCCCGGCACCGCCTCACCCGGGGACCGGTGGCCGGGGTCGCCGGCACGCTGATGAGCAACCTGGGCTTCGAACACGCGCTGGGCAGGCTTGGCATCGCCTTCGGGCGGGCCAAGGTCGGAGACCGGTACGTCCTGGAGATGATGCAGGAAAAGGACTGGCTGCTGGGCGGCGAGAATTCCGGCCACGTGATCTGCCTCGACAAGCACACCACCGGTGACGGCATCGTGTCCGCACTGCAGGTGCTGGCGGCCCTTCGCCACCGGGACGAAACCCTGGAGTCCGCCTGCGCCGATCTCGCCATGTATCCGCAGAAGCTGATCAATGTCCGGGTGCCGACCGGATTCGACTGGAAGGCCGATCGCGCCATCGCGGAAGCGGTGGCGGCGACCGAGCGCCGGCTGGATGGCCGCGGGCGGGTCCTGCTGCGTCCGTCCGGTACCGAGCCGCTGCTGCGGGTCATGGTGGAAGGGGAGGATCGTTCGCTGGTCCAGTCCTGCGCCGAATCCATCGCCGCCGTGGTCCGCGACGCGGCCCGCTGATTGCCCGAACACCGTCCATTCCCCGGGGTGGCGGGGGCCACCGGTCGGGTGTCCGGGTGTTGGCGGATTCCCTGACAGTCTTGCATTGACCCGGAACGGGGCCCCACCTGGTGGGGCCTGGCCGTTCCGGGCGTTCGGAATGCACCGCTGAGGTTCTCGGGTCGGACGCCATCCTGAATGGCCATCCGTAACGGCCCTCGTCTGTCGCCTTGAGGGCGCAGCGGCGGATCGTGTCACGGACGCGTAACAAACACGTCCTACACTGGACCGGTTGATCCAATGAGCGAGATACCAAGGAGAACCGGATGCGCTACCCCATAATTTCAATGGCTTTCACTGTCCTGGGAAGCCTCGCGGCCAGCGCCGCGCACGCCCAGGCGCTGGTCAAGATCGACGGCTCGTCGACGGTTTTTCCGATCACCGAGGCGGTGGCCGAGGAGTTCCAGAAGGCGAAGCGGGGGGCGGTCCGGGTGACCGTCGGCATCTCCGGCACCGGTGGTGGTTTCAAGAAATTCTGTCGCGGGGAGATCGACATCTCCGACGCTTCCCGGCCCATCCTCAAGAAGGAGATGGAGGACTGCAAGGCGGCCGGCATCAAGTACATCGAACTGCCCGTCGCCTTCGACGCCCTGACCGTGGTCATCAACCCGAAGAACGCCTTTCTCAAGGAGATCAAGGTCTCCGAACTCAAGGCGATCTGGGAACCGGCGGCCCAGGCGAAACTCACTAAATGGAACCAGGCGAATCCTGCCTGGCCGGACCAGAACCTGAAGCTCTACGGGCCGGGGGCCGATTCCGGCACCTTCGACTATTTCACCGAGGCGGTGGTCGGCAAGGCCAAGTCCTCCCGCGGCGACTACACGGCCTCGGAAGACGACAACGTTCTGGTCCAGGGCGTGTCGCGGGACACCGGAGGCCTGGGTTACTTCGGTTTTGCGTACTACATCGAGAACCGGGACAAGCTCAAGGCTGTTCCGGTGGTGAACTCCAAGGGCAGGGCCGTGCTGCCCTCGCTGGAGACCGTCATCGACGGCAGCTATGAACCGCTGTCCCGTCCCATCTTCATCTACATCAATGCCAAGGCAGCGGATCGCCCGGAGGTCAGGGAGTTCGTCGAGTTCTACCTGAAGAACGGCGGCAAGCTGGCCCGGGAAGTGAAGTACGTGCCGCTCTCGGATGCCGACTACCGGCACGCGCTGGAGAATCTTGGCAAGAAGAAGACGGGCACCGCCTTCGGCGGCGTGGCCGAGGTGGGTGTCAAGGTGGCCGACCTGCTCAAGCGGGATCCCCACGAATGATCCGTCGGCTGGTCGAAGGCCGGCCACCGCGCCGGCTCTCGGCCTCCTGATGCCTTGTCCGAGCGCTGGCCCTGGCGTCCGCATGGCCCTGGCCAGACCCGTCCGCATACCCAAATCACCGCCGTGAGCGCCATCCCCACCATCCCGTCGACCACCGTCAGCGACCGACTGCGCCGGAAGCATTCGCGCAACGTCAGGGAACGCGTGATCGAACTCATCCTGTTCGGCGCGGCCCTCGTCTCGGTGCTCACCACGGCCGCCATCGTCTATATCCTCGCAAAGGAGTCCTGGGTATTCTTCCAGCACGTCCCGCTTTCGGATTTTCTGTTCGATAACCAATGGACCCCGTTGTTCGACGACGCCCATTTCGGGATCATGGTGCTGCTGTCCGGTACCATCACCAGTTCGGCGGTGGCTCTGCTGATCGCCATTCCTCTCGGCACGATCATCGCCATCTACCTGTCGGAGTTCGCGCCCTTCCGGGTCCGGGAAATCGCCAAACCCTTCCTGGAACTGCTCGGCGGCGTGCCGACCATCGTCTACGGCTACTTTGCCCTCGTCTTCGTGACGCCGATCCTGCAGCGGGCCTTTCCGGACCTGCCGGGGTTCAACCTCCTGTCCGCCGGCCTCGTCATGGGGGTCATGATCATCCCCTACGTGGCTTCCCTGTCGGAGGACGCGATGCGGGCGGTACCCATGAGCCTGCGCGAAGGATCGTACGCGATGGGCGCCACGCGCCTGCAGACGGCGATCCGGGTGGTGATGCCGGCGGCGACCTCGGGCATTGCCTCCGCCTACATCCTCGGGATATCGCGGGCGGTCGGGGAAACGATGATCCTCGCCGTCGCGGCCGGCATGCAGCCCAACCTGACCCTGAATCCCCTGGAACCCGGGGCCACCATCACGTCCTTCATAGTGCAGGTCGCCCTGGGAGACCTGCCCCACGGATCGATCGGGTACCAGACCATTTTCGCCGCCGGACTCAGCCTGCTGATGATGACTTTGGCATTCAACCTGCTCGGCTACTGGCTGCGCAAGCGCTTCCGGGAGGTGTATTGATGAAGCCGCAGGATCTGCAACTCATCCGCGACGTCATCCGGCGCGCCAAGCGCTGGGACGCGATCTTCGGACTGGTCGGGATCCTGGCCCTCATGGTGGGGGTTCTGACCTTCGCCGCGCTGTTCGTCGATATGGCCATCCAGGGCGTTCCCCGCCTGTCCTACGATTTCTTCACCAATTTTCCCTCCCGGCGGCCGGACGCGGCGGGCATCCTTTCCGCATGGGTGGGGACCAGCCTGGTGATGCTGGTGACCGCAGCTGCGGCAGTGCCGCTGGGGGTGGCGGCCGGCGTCTATCTGGAGGAGTACGCGCCGAAGAACTGGGTGACGGACGTCATCGAGATCAACATCACCAATCTCGCCGGCGTCCCCTCCATCGTCTATGGCCTTCTGGCGCTGGGCCTGTTCGTCTATCAGTTCGGATTCGGACAGAGCATCCTGTCGGCCGGACTCACCCTCGCGCTCCTGATCCTGCCGGTGGTGGTCGTCGCCACGCGGGAATCGATCCGCGCCATACCCCAAATGATCCGCGAGGGCGCCTACGCCTGCGGCGCCACGACATGGCAGACCGTCCGGGACCACATCCTTCCCTACTCGTCGGCGGGGATTCTGACCGGCGTGATCATCGGCATGGCCCGGGCCATCGGCGAAACCGCCCCGATCATCACCATCGGCGCCCTCACGTTCATCGCGTTCCTGCCCCCGGCGCCCTTCTCCGGCGAGCCGGCGGCCGGGCCGTTCGACTGGGCGATGGCGCCATTCACGGTCATGCCCATTCAGATGTTCAACTGGACCTCGCGGCCGGAAGCGGCCTTCCAGTTGAACGCCGCGGCTGCCGGCTTCGTGCTGGTGCTGATGACCCTCCTCATGAACGGCGCCGCCATCTGGCTCCGCTACCGCCTGCGCAAGAACATCAAGTGGTGACGACATGTCCGCGATAGAAATCCCTCCCGGCCTGGAGGCCGGGCAGAACCTCCAGGTCAAGGCGGAATGCCGCAACCTGAACTTCCACTATGGCAGCTTCAGTGCGCTGAAGAACATCAACATGCCGGTTTACGAGCGGAAGGTCACGGCCTTGATCGGCCCGTCCGGCTGCGGGAAATCCACGCTGCTCCGCTCCTTCAACAGGATGCACGACCTTTACCCGGGCAACGTCTATGGGGGCGAGATCGTCATGTATCCGGACAACACGAATCTGCTGGCGAAGGAGGTGGACCCGATCGAAGTCCGCATGCGGATCTCGATGGTGTTCCAGAAGCCCAATCCGTTCCCGAAGTCGGTGTACGAGAACGTCGCCTACAGCCTGCGGGTCAGGGGCGTCCGGAACAAGGGCGAGATCGACGGCCGGGTCGAGCAGGCCCTCAAGGGCGCCGCCCTCTGGGGGGAGGTGAAGAACCGGCTGAACGACCTCGGGGCCAACCTCTCGGGCGGCCAGCAGCAGCGGCTGTGCATCGCGCGGGCTTTGGCTTCCGACCCCGAGATCCTCCTTTTCGACGAGCCCACCTCTGCCTTGGATCCCATCGCCACGGCGAGCATCGAGGAATTGGTGGCCGAGCTGAAGGAGAAGCTGACGATACTCATCGTCACCCACAACATGCAGCAGGCCGCGCGGATCTCCGATTTCACCGCCTACATGTACCTCGGGGAAATGGTGGAGTTCGGCGTCACCGACCAGATCTTCATCAAGCCCCGGAAGAAGCAGACGGAGGACTACATTACCGGGCGGTTCGGCTGACCCGGGCGCGCGACGGCGCGCCGGTCTCGGGGAAAGGGAAGGGCGCACCAGGGCCCGCCCGGCGCCGATACGGCCGGTCAAGGGCTGGCTCCGGAGCCGGTGGGTTTGACCCATGTTTCCGGCGGCGACTATAATCCATGGTTTTGCTTCATTCGCCCCGGAGAACCGCCATGGCCCAGCGCACGAAACTCGTAGCCGGCAATTGGAAGATGCACGGCAGCCTCGCCAGCAATCTCTCGTTGCTGGACGCCGTCAAGGCGGGCGCCGCCGGAATGGCTTGCGAGGCGGCGGTCTGCGTGCCGTACCCCTATCTGGCCCAGGCCCGGTCCGTGCTCACCGGCAGCAATGTCGGCTGGGGCGCCCAGGACGTATCCGCGCATTCCCAGGGCGCCTACACCGGCGAGGTCAGTGCAGCCATGCTCGCCGACTTCGGGTGCCGTTACGCGATCGTGGGCCACTCGGAGCGCCGCACGCTGCACGGGGAAAGCGACCAGTTGGTGGCCGAGAAGTTCGCCGCCGCGCTGGGCTCCGGACTCACGCCCATCCTCTGCGTCGGCGAAACGCTGGCCGAACGCGAGGCGGGAGTCACCGATTCGGTGGTGACGCGGCAGCTGGAGGCGGTCCTCGCCAACAGCGGCGTCGCGGCCCTGGCCCGCGCCGTGGTGGCCTACGAGCCGGTCTGGGCCATCGGCACCGGACGGACGGCGACCCCGCAACAGGCCCAGGACGTGCATGCGGCGATCCGGGCGCGGGTGGCGAAGGACGACGCCACCGTGGCTGCCGGCCTGCAAGTCCTTTACGGGGGCAGCGTCAAGGCCGGCAATGCGAAGGAACTCTTCGGAATGCCGGACATCGACGGCGGACTCATCGGCGGGGCCTCCCTCGTCGCCGCTGATTTTCTGGCCATTTGCGCGGCTGCCTGATCGCCGCCGGGGACATTCGAATGCAAGGAATCCTTTTTCCGCTGGTTCTCACGATCCACATCCTGGTGGGGCTCGGCGTCATCGGGCTGGTATTGATCCAGCACGGCAAGGGTGCGGACATGGGCGCCGCCTTCGGCAGCGGCGCCTCCGGAAGCCTTTTCGGCGCGTCCGGCTCCGCCAACTTCCTTTCCAGGACGACGGCCGTACTTGCGGCAGTGTTTTTCCTGACCAGCCTCAGCCTCTCGTACATGGCGAACGTCCGGCCCGCCGAGTCGCGGAGCGTGATCGACGCCGCCGGAACCCCGCCCGCGCCGGCCCAGGAATTGCCGCCTGCGGCGGCCGGTGCGCCGGGGGAGTCGAAGGCCAAGGACATTCCGAAATAAAGAGGTTCCGGACCTCGAACAAGGTTTTTTTTGCGGCGCATAAATGCTATGATTCGCGCCGCATTCGCAGCCGCCCTGGCGTTGTCAGGAGGCCAAGCCGACGTGGTGAAATTGGTAGACACGCTGTCTTGAGGGGGCAGTGGCGAAAGCCGTGCGAGTTCGAGTCTCGCCGTCGGCACCAGTTGCAAACGGTCATCCGTTAGAAGGTCGCAAACATTCGCGGCAAGCGCCGCGCAGGCTATGTTGGAAAACTACTTTCCGGTTCTGATCTTCGTGCTCGTCGGCCTTGCCTTCGGGTGTGTTCCGATCCTCCTTGGCTGGCTCATCGCCCCCTACCGGCCGGACAGTGAAAAGCTTTCCGCCTTTGAGTGCGGCTTCGAGCCCTTCGAGGACGCCCGGATGAAGTTCGACGTCCGCTACTACCTCATCGCGATCCTCTTCATCCTGTTCGATCTGGAAATCGCCTTTCTCTTTCCCTGGGCGACGATCTTCAAGGAGATCGTCGATGCCCCCGCCGTGAAGGTCTTCGGCTTCGTCGAAATGCTGGTGTTCATCGCGATCCTCGTCGTGGGTTACGTCTACGCGTGGGTCAAGGGCGCCCTCGACTGGGAATGAGAAGGGAGATTCGCGCGTGAGCATCGAAGGCGTTCTGCAGGAAGGTTTCGTTACCACCACCCTCGACAAGCTGATCAACTGGACGCGCACGGGGTCCCTCTGGCCGATGACCTTCGGCCTTGCCTGCTGTGCGGTGGAGATGATCCATGCCGGTTGTTCGCGCTATGACCTGGATCGTTTCGGCGTCGTGTTCCGGGCGAGTCCCCGCCAGTCCGACCTGATGATCGTGGCCGGCACCCTGACCAACAAGATGGCACCGGCGCTGCGCAAGGTCTACGATCAGATGACCGAGCCCCGCTGGGTCATCTCCATGGGGTCCTGTGCCAATGGCGGCGGCTACTACCACTATTCCTATTCGGTCGTGCGCGGCTGCGACCGGATCGTCCCCGTGGATGTGTACGTGCCCGGGTGTCCGCCGACCGCGGAGGCGCTGCTGTACGGCATCCTCCAGCTCCAGAACAAGATCAGGCGTACCTACACCATTGCGCGCTGAACTCCGGAAGCCCCTGCCATGAGCGCCAAGCTGGAAAAGTTGTGCCAAGAACTCAAGGAAGTCCTCGGGGATCGCATCGGCGAGCCGGAACTGAAGCTGGGTGAGGTCACCGTGCCGGTGCCCGCCGCCGAATACAGGGCGATCGCGGAGATCCTGCGCGACCACGCCGCCCTTCGCTTCGAGCAGCTGATCGACCTGTCCGGCATCGATTACCAGACCTGCGCCGGCTGGTCCGGCAAGCGCTTCGCGGCCGTCCTGCACCTGACTTCGATCACCCACAACCGTCGACTTCGCGTGCGTGTGTTCGCCGAGGATGACGGCTTTCCGGTTCTCCCGTCGGTCACCGAGGTCTGGAACTGCGCCAACTGGTACGAGCGGGAAGCCTTCGACATGTACGGGATCCTGTTCGAGGGCCACACGGATCTGCGCCGCATCCTCACCGACTACGGTTTCGTGGGCCACCCGTTCCGCAAGGATTTCCCCGTGTCGGGATACGTGGAGATGCGCTACGACGCGGAACAGAAGCGCGTGATCTACCAGCCGGTGACGATCGAGCCCCGGGAGGTCACGCCGCGCATCGTCCGCGAGGAGAATTACGGGAAGGTGGGCGGCCGTGGCTGAGATCAAGAACTACACCATCAATTTCGGGCCCCAGCATCCGGCGGCCCACGGTGTGCTCCGGCTCGTGCTGGAACTGGACGGCGAGGTGGTGGTACGCGCCGATCCGCACATCGGCCTGCTGCACCGGGGCACTGAAAAACTGGCGGAAACCCGCACCTGGATCCAGAACGTGCCCTACCTGGACCGGTTGGACTACGTGTCCATGATGTGCAACGAGCATGCGTATTGCCTGGCCGTGGAGCGTCTGCTGGGCATCGAGGTGCCGGTCCGGGCCCAATACATCCGGGTGATGTTCGACGAGATCACCCGCATCCTCAACCACCTGCTGAACATCGGCACCCACGCGCTGGACATCGGCGCGATGACCATGGTGCTCTACACCTTCCGCGAGCGGGAGGACCTGCTGGACGTCTATGAGGCGGTTTCGGGCGCCCGCCTGCATGCCGCCTACTATCGCCCGGGCGGCGTCTATCGGGACCTGCCGGACCGCATGCCCCAGTACGAGACGTCCAAGTGGAAGAACGCGGAAGACGTCAAGAAGCTCAACGAAACGCGGCAGGGCTCGCTGCTGGACTTCCTCGACGATTTCACCCGCCGCTTCCCGGGCTACGTGGACGACTACGAGACCCTGCTGACGGAGAACCGGATCTGGAAGCAGCGCACGGTCGGCGTGGGCGTGATCACACCGGAACGGGCCATGCAACTGGGCTGCACCGGCCCGATGCTGCGCGGCTCCGGCATCGAGTGGGACCTGCGCAAGAAGCAACCCTACGAGGTTTACGACCGGATGGAATTCGACGTCCCGGTCGGCGTGAACGGCGACTGCTACGACCGCTACCTGGTGCGCATGGAGGAGATGCGGCAGTCGAACCGCATCGTCCGCCAGTGCATCGACTGGCTGCGCCGCAATCCGGGGCCGGTGATCACCGGCAACCACAAGGTGGCGCCCCCGCCGCGGGAGCACATGAAGGCGAACATGGAAGAGCTGATCCATCACTTCAAGCTGTTCACCGAGGGCATCCACGTACCGGCCGGCGAGGCCTATGCGGCCATCGAGCACCCCAAGGGCGAGTTCGGCGTCTGGCTGGTTTCGGACGGCGCCAACAAGCCCTACCGGTTCAAGCTGCGTTCCCCCGGCTTTCCGCACCTGGCGGCCGTGGACGAGATGGCCCGGGGACACATGCTGGCGGACGTGACGGCCATCGTCGGAACCATCGACCTGGTGCTCGGCGACACGGACAGATAGACGCGGACATTGCGATGCTGACCCAGGAATCCCTGCAAAAGATCGACCGTGAGGTCGCCAAGTATCCCGCCGAGCAGAAGCAGTCGGCGGCCATGGCGGCCCTCGCCATCGCCCAGGACGAAAAGGGCTGGCTCTCCAAAGAGACCATCGCCTTCGTGGCCGACTACCTCGGCATGCCGGCCATCGCCGCCTACGAGGTCGCCACCTTCTACAACATGTACGACCTGGCCCCGGTGGGGAAGTACAAACTGACCGTCTGCACCAACCTCCCCTGTGCCCTGTCCGGTGGCGTCCATGCTGCGGACTACGTGAAGCAAAAGCTCGGCATCGACTTCAACGAGACGACTCCCGACGGCAAGTTCACCCTGAAGGAGGGCGAGTGCATGGGGGCCTGCGGAGACGCGCCGGTGATGCTGGTGAACAACAAGCGCATGCGTTGTTTCATGACGCCGGAAGAGATCGACAAGCTGCTGGCGGAGTGCGAATAAGATGGCCCTCATCGACGCGATCAATCCCGTACTGTCGGCCGGCTGGGGTGGCGGTGACGCGGGCTGGCGGCTCAAGGACTACGAGGGCCGGGACGGCTACAAGGCCCTGAAGCGGATCCTGGGCGAGAAGATGTCGCAGGACCAGGTGATCGCCGAGGTGAAGGCCTCGGTGCTGCGCGGCCGCGGCGGCGCCGGCTTCCCGACCGGCCTCAAGTGGAGCTTCATGCCCAAGAACTTCCCGGGCGAGAAATACGTGGTCTGCAACACGGACGAAGGCGAACCCGGCACATTCAAGGACCGGGACATCCTGCGCTACGACCCCCATTCCGTGATCGAGGGCATGATCATCGCCGGCTACGCGGTCGGCGCGGTGGCGGGCTACAACTACATCCACGGCGAAATCTTCGAACTGCACGAGCGATTCGAAGAGGCCCTGGCCGAGGCCCGGGCCGCCGGCTACCTGGGCAGGAACATCCTCGGTTCCGGCTTCGATTTCGACCTCTTCGCGCACCACGGCTACGGCGCCTACATCTGCGGCGAGGAGTCGGCGCTGCTCGAGTCCATCGAGGGCAAGAAGGGACAGCCCCGCTTCAAGCCCCCGTTCCCGGCCAGCTTCGGCCTCTACGGCAAGCCGACGACGATCAACAACACGGAAACCTTCGCCTCCGTCCCGTTCATCTTCCGCATGGGTGGCGAGGCCTTCCTGAACCTGGGCAAGCCGAACAACGGCGGCACCAAGCTCTTCTCGGTCTCCGGCCACGTCAACAGGCCGGGCAACTACGAGATCCCCCTGGGAACGCCCTTCTCCAAGCTGCTGGAAATGGCCGGCGGCATGCGGGGCGGGCGCAAGCTGAAGGCGGTCATCCCCGGTGGTTCCTCGGCGCCCGTCCTGCCGGCGGACGTGATCATGGACTGCACCATGGATTACGACTCCATCGCGAAGGCAGGTTCCATGCTCGGTTCCGGCGCGGTCATCGTGATGGACGAGTCGGTCTGCATGGTGAAGGCCCTGGAACGCCTGTCGTACTTCTACTTCGAGGAATCCTGCGGCCAATGCACCCCCTGCCGTGAAGGCACGGGTTGGCTGTATCGGGTGGTCCACCGCATCGAGCACGGCCAGGGCCGGCCCGACGACCTGGATCTGCTGAACAGCGTCACGGACAACATCATGGGCCGCACGATCTGTGCCCTGGGCGATGCGGCCTCCCTGCCGGTGCGCAGCTTCGTCAAGCATTTCGCCAGTGAATTCATGTACCACATCGAGAACAGGAAATGCCTGGTGCCGCCCGATGTCCAGCGCGCCGGCAGCACGTTCCACACCCGGATGATGGCGGGTGCGCCATGTTGAATTCCTATCCCCCGACCCCCTTCCGCCGGAAGGGGGTGACGTTGGTTCAGCCGCGTAGCGGCTTCCGCGTCGTTGCCTTGACGCCTCCTTGGGGCGGCCCGGCGGAGGCGTCATGCTAGAACTCGAAATCGACGGCAAGGCCGTCCAGGTCAAGGAAGGCAGCACGATCATCGAGGCGGCGCACCAGGTCGGCGCCTACATCCCGCACTTCTGCTACCACAAGAAGCTGTCCATCGCGGCCAACTGCCGCATGTGCCTGGTGGCCGTGGAGAAGGCGCCGAAGCCTCTGCCGGCCTGCGCGACGCCGGTGACCAACGGCATGAAGGTATTCACCCATTCCGACCTGGCCGTGAAGGCCCAGAAGGGGGTGATGGAGTTCCTGCTCATCAACCACCCGCTGGACTGCCCCATCTGCGACCAGGGCGGCGAGTGCCAATTGCAGGATCTGGCCGTCGGCTATGGTCAGACGGCGTCCCGCTACCAGGAGGAAAAGCGCGTCGTTCCGGACAAGGACCTGGGTGCCCTGGTGTCCACGGACATGACCCGCTGCATCAACTGTACCCGCTGCGTCCGCTTCACCCAGGAAATCGCCGGTCTGATGGAACTGGGCCAGGCCTACCGCGGGGAGCGTGCGGAGGTGATGCCCTTCGTCGAGAAGACTGTCGATTCAGAGTTGTCCGGCAACATCATCGACCTCTGCCCGGTTGGCGCCCTGACCTCCAAGCCCTTCCGCTTCTCGGCCCGCACCTGGGAGCTTTCCCGGCGCCGTTCGGTGAGCCCCCACGACGGCCTGGGGGCGAACCTGATCGTCCAGGTCAAGCACGACAGGGTCAAGCGCGTGCTGCCGCTGGAAAACGAGGACATCAACGAGTGCTGGCTTTCCGACAGGGACCGCTTCTCCTACGAGGCCCTGAACGGGGACGAGCGCCTCACCCGGCCCATGGTCAAGCAGGGTGGCGAGTGGAAGGAAGTCGCGTGGAACGTGGCCCTGGACTATGTGGCCCATGCCCTGCGTGACGTCGCGAAGCACGAGGGTGCTGCCGCCGTCGGGACGCTGGTCAGTCCCCACGCAACGCTCGAGGAGATGTTCCTGGCCGCGAAGCTGACCCGCGGCCTGGGCTCGGAGAACGTGGATTTCCGCCTGCGGCGGAGTGACTTCACCCTGGACGGACTGCGCCGCGGTGCCCCGTGGCTGGGCATGAAGGTGGCCGAGTTCGCCAGGCTGGACCGGGTTCTCGTCGTCGGTTCCTTCCTCCGCAAGGACCACCCGCTGCTCGCCCAGCGCCTGCGCCAGTCGGTCAAGCGGGGGACCCAGGTCTCCGTCGTCCACGCGACCGACGAAGACCTGCTGATGAAGCTTGCCGGTCGGCTGGCCGGAAGCCCCTCCCGCCTGCCGTCCCTGCTGGCCGAGGTGGTGAAGGCGGTCTGCGAGGCCAAGGGCCTGCGCTGCGATCTCACGGCGACGCCCTCGGACGAGGCGCGGCGCATTGCCGCGAGCCTCGCCTCTGGCAAGGACGTCGGCATCTTCCTGGGCAACCTGGCCGAGCATCACCCCCAGGCCGGTCAGCTGGAAACGCTGGCCCGCCAGCTCGCCGAGATCCTGGGCGGCCGCCTCGGGCACCTGGGCGAGGCGGCGAACGGCGTCGGCGGATATGTGGCCAGGGCCTTCCCCGGCAAGTCCGGCCTCAATGCGGCCGCCATGATCGCCCAGCCCCGCCAGGCCTATCTGCTGGTCGGCCTGGACCCGGACCTGGACACCGCCGACGGCGCGGCCACGCTGGCTGCCCTCGCCGCCGCCAAGACCGTGGTCCTGATGTCGGCCTTCCGGAACCGTGCGGCCCTCGACGTGGCCGACGTGCTGCTCCCTATCTCCCCCTTCACCGAAACCTCGGGTACCTTCGTCAGCACCGAGGGGCGGGCCCAGAGCTTCCATGCCGTGACCCGCCCGAGCGGCGATGCGCGGCCCGGTTGGAAGGTGCTTCGGGTGCTCGGAAACCTGCTCGAACTCCCGGGCTTCGATCACGACAGTTCGGAGCAGGTCCGCGCCGAGGTCCTGGGCGCGGACCCCGGCTTTGTCGCCGGCCTGGACAACGATTTCTCGCCGCCTCCGGTGCAGTTGGCCCCGGGCGCCGCGGGCGCACTGGAACGGGTCGCCGACGTGCCCATCCATTTCGCCGACCCGATCGTCCGCCGGGCGCCGAGCCTGCAGCAGACGCGCGATGCCGCGGCACCGACGGCGCGCATGAGCGCCGCAACCCTGGCCGGCTGCGGCGTGGCCGACGGAAATCCGGTGCGGGTGAAGACGGCCCGCGGCGAGGCGCAACTCCTGGCTGCACTCGATGCCGGCGTCCCCGATGGCTGCGTGCGCGTGGCGGCCGCCCATCCTGCCACCGTCGCCCTGGGCGGCCTGTTCGGCACCATTGCAGTGGAGCGTGCGTAATGGAAGCTGCGGTCCTTCAAGCCTTCCAGGCCTTCTGGAATCTCTTCGGCCTCTGGGACCCGCTTTGGGCGGTCTTCAAGCCCGTGTGGCCCCTGATCTGGGTGATCGTCAAGATCGTGGTGATCATGGCGCCCCTGCTGCTCGGAGTCGCCTACCTGACCTACGCCGAACGCAAGGTCATCGGCTACATGCAGGTGCGCATCGGTCCCAACCGCGTCGGCCCCCTCGGCCTGCTGCAACCCATCGCCGACGGCATGAAGCTGTTCTTCAAGGAGATCATGGTCCCCGCGAAGTCGGACGGCTACCTGTTCCTGCTGGCGCCGGTCCTGGCCATGGCTCCGGCCCTCGCCGTGTGGTCCGTGGTTCCCTTCTGGGACGGCGGCGCCCTGGCGAACCTGGACGCCGGCGTCCTCTACTACCTGGCCCTGACGTCCGTAGGCGTCTATGGCGTCATCATCGCCGGCTGGTCGTCGAACTCCAAGTATCCCTTCCTCGGCGGCATGCGCTCGGCGGCCCAGATGGTCTCCTACGAGGTGGCCATGGGCATGGCCCTGATCGTCGTCCTGATGATCTCCAACAGCCTCAATCTGACCGACATCGTTCGGGTCCAGGACAAGGGCCGCTTCGCCGACATGGGACTGGGCTTCCTTTCCTGGAACTGGATTCCCCTGATGCCGATGTTCCTCGTCTACCTGATCTCCGGCGTCGCCGAGACCAACCGCGCGCCCTTCGACGTGGTCGAGGGCGAATCCGAGATCGTCGCCGGCCACATGGTGGAATATTCGGGTATGTCCTTCGCCATGTTCTTCCTGGCGGAGTACGCGAACATGATCCTGGTCGCCGCCATGACCTCGATCTTCTTCCTCGGCGGCTGGCTGTCGCCCGTCGGCTTCCTGCCGGACGGCATCTGGTGGATGCTCGCCAAGATGTCCGCCGTGCTGTTCTTCTTCCTCTGGATCCGCGCCACCTTTCCCCGCTACCGCTATGACCAGATCATGCGCCTCGGCTGGAAGGTGTTCGTACCGCTTTGTCTCGTCTGGATTCCCGTCGTGGGCATCTGGATGATGTCGCCGTTCAACATCTGGAAATAAGGGGCCGCCATGGGAGCAAAGGATTTCGTCGGCAGCCTGTTCCTCAAGGAACTGGTCCAGGGCCTGACCGTCACCGGGCGCCACCTGTTCGCGCGCAAGATCACCGTCCAGTACCCCGAGGAGAAGACGCCGCTGAGCAACCGCTTCCGCGGCCTGCATGCGCTGCGCCGTTACCCGAACGGCGAGGAGCGTTGCATCGCCTGCAAGCTTTGCGAGGCCGTCTGCCCGGCCATGGCCATCACCATCGAGTCGGCCGAGCGGCAAGACGCCAATGGGCAGACCTCCCGCCGCACGACCCGCTACGACATCGACCTCACCAAATGCATCTTCTGCGGCTTCTGCGAGGAGGCCTGCCCGGTCGATGCCATCGTGGAAACCCGCGTGTTCGAGTACCACGGCGAGACGCGCGGGGATCTCTACTACACGAAACAGATGCTGCTCGCCAACGGCGACCGCTACGAGGCCCAGATCGCCGCGGACCGGGAGCAGGACGCCAAGTTCCGGTAAGCCATGATGGATCTCAAGACCGCCCTCTTCTACGTATTCTCGGCCATCACGGTCTATGCGGCGCTGCGCGTCATCACCGCCCGCAACCCGGTGCATGCCGTCCTCCACCTGGTTCTGGCCTTCTTCACCACCGGGGCCCTGTGGATACTGCTCCAGGCCGAGTTCCTGGCCATCGCTCTGGTGATGGTGTATGTGGGCGCGGTGATGGTCCTCTTCCTGTTCGTCGTGATGATGCTGGACATCAACATCGAGCGGCTGCGCAAGGGGTTCTGGAACCATCTGTGGCTGGGCGGGATCATCGGGGCCCTGATGGTCGGCGAGATGATCGCCGTCCTGAGCACCAAGTATTTCGGCCTCGACAGCATGCCGGCCCAGGCGGTCGCCGCCGACCACAGCAACACCAAGGAGCTGGGCCGGCTGCTCTTCACCGACTATGTCTATCCCTTCGAACTGGCCTCCGTCGTGCTGCTGGTGGCCATCATCGCCGCGGTGGTCCTCACCATGCGGCGCCGCCAGGGCGTGCGTTACCTGGATCCGGCGAGGCAGATCGCCGTGAACCATCGGGACCGGATCCGCGTGGTGGCCATGAAGCCCGAGCGCGACCTGCCGGCCGGGGAGGGCAAATGAGCATGCTGGGCCAGATCTCCCTGTCGCACTACCTGATCCTCGGCGCGATCCTGTTCGCCATCGGCATCGTAGGCATCTTCCTCAACCGGAAGAACCTGATCGTGCTGCTCATGGCCATCGAGCTGATCCTGCTGGCGGTGAACATCAACTTCGTCGCCTTCTCCCATTACCTGAACGACGCCGCGGGGCAGTTGTTCGTCTTCTTCATCCTGACCGTGGCCGCCGCCGAATCGGGCATCGGTCTCGCCATTCTCGTGGTCCTGTTCCGGAACCTGTCCACCATCAACGTGGAAGACCTGGACAGCCTGAAGGGATGAGGGCCCGGAGAGCGCAACGATGGAAATGAAGACGATCTACCTCCTGATCCCCCTGATGCCGCTGTTCGGCGCCATCATCGCCGGGTTCTTCTCGCGGGCCATCGGCCGCGCCGGAGCCCATTCGGTGACCATCCTGGGCGTGCTGGTTTCCTTCCTGCTGTCGCTGCTGGTGCTGAAGGACGTGCTGGCCGGCAATACGTTCAACGGTCCGGTCTATACCTGGCTCGAGTCGGGCGGGCTCAAGATGGAAGTCGGCTTCCTGATCGACCGGCTCACCGCCGTCATGCTGGTGGTCGTCACCTTCGTCTCCCTGATGGTGCACGTCTACACCATCGGCTACATGGCCCACGACGAGGACAACTGGCCGGCCGACAGCAAGGCCGGCACCCACAGCTACCAGCGCTTCTTCTCCTACATCTCGCTCTTCACCTTCTCCATGCTGATGCTGGTGATGAGCAACAACTTCGTGCAACTCTTCTTCGGCTGGGAGGCGGTGGGCCTGGTTTCCTACCTGCTGATCGGCTTCTGGTCCACCCGGCCCACCGCCATCTACGCCAACCTGAAGGCCTTCCTGGTGAACCGGGTCGGCGACTTCGGCTTCCTGATGGGCATCGGCCTCGTGGCCGCCTACGCGGGCAGCCTGGACTACGCCACCGTGTTCGGCAAGAGCAAGGAACTGGCGACGATGACGGAGGCGGTCACCGGCTGGCCCCTGATCACCGCCATCTGCATCGGCCTCTTCATTGGCGCGATGGGCAAGTCGGCCCAGTTTCCGCTGCACGTCTGGCTGCCCGATTCCATGGAAGGCCCCACTCCGATCTCCGCTTTGATCCACGCCGCTACGATGGTGACCGCGGGCATCTTCATGGTTTCCCGGATGTCGCCCCTGTTCGAGCTCTCCGAGACGGCCCTGTCCTTCGTCATCGTGATCGGGTCCATCACCGCCCTGTTCATGGCCCTCATCGCCATCGTGCAGACCGACATCAAGCGGGTGGTGGCCTACTCGACCCTGTCCCAGCTCGGCTACATGACCGCGGCGCTGGGCGCCTCGGCCTACTCCGCCGCCATCTTCCACCTGATGACCCACGCCTTTTTCAAGGCCGTGCTGTTCCTGGGCGCCGGCTCGGTCATCATCGCCATGCACCACGAGCAGGACATGCGGCGCATGGGCGGCCTGCGCAAGTACATGCCGGTCACCTTCGCCACGGTGCTGATCGGCGCCATCGCCAATGCCGGCCTGCCGCCCTTCGCGGGATTCTTCTCCAAGGATTCCATCATCGAGGCGGTCCAGCTGGCCCATGTGCCCGGCGCCGGGTTTGCCTATGCGGCCCTGCTGGCGGGCGTCTTCGTCGGCGGCTTCTACTCCTTCCGGCTGGTGTTCTTCACCTTCTTCGGCGAGGAGCGCTTCCGCCACGCCCCGGCCCATGACACCCACGATGCCCACGGCCACGACGATCATGGCGACCATGGCCATCACGGCCCGGTGGAGCCGCACGAATCGCCCAAGGTGGTCACCGTTCCGTTGATCCTGCTCGCCATCCCCGCCATCGCGTCGGGCTGGCTGATCGGTCCCATGCTGTTCGGCGGCTACTTCGGGGATGCGATCTTCATCTCCCAAGAGCACCACGGCATGGCCCACATGCAGGAGGAGTTCCACGGGGTCATTCCGATGATCCTGCACGGCCTCACCTCGGTGCCTTTCTGGCTCGCCCTGGCCGGCGCCGGCACCGCCTGGTTCCTGTACATCGCGCGCCCCGAACTGCCCGGAATCATCAAGGCCAAGGCCGGCGTCCTCTCCACGATCCTCGAGAAGAAGTACGGCTTCGACGAGTTCAACGAGTGGTTCTTCGCCGGCGGCGCACGGCTCGTGGGGCGCGGCCTCTGGAAGGGGGGCGACCAGGTGCTCATCGACGGCGTGGCGGTCAATGGTTCGGCCCGCGTCGTCGGCTGGGTCGCGGCCGTGGTGCGGCTGTTCCAGACCGGCCACATCTACCAGTACGCCTTCTCCATGATCATCGGCGTCTTCGTGCTGCTGACGCTCTGGTTCAACCGCGTTTGACCGACGCCCGATAGGAAAGCATCTGATGAGTTCCCACCTGTTGAGCCTCGCGATCTGGGTGCCCATCGTCGGCGGCATCATCGTCCTCGCCCTCGGTTCCGAGCGGCGTTGCGCCGCCCGTTGGGTATCCCTGGCCTTCGCCATAGCCGGCTTCCTGGTCACCATTCCGCTCTTCACGAGCTTCGACGCGGCCAAGAGCGGCATGCAGTTCGTCGAGATGGGGTCCTGGATTCCGCGCTTCAACGTCAATTACTTCCTCGGGGTGGACGGCATCTCCGTCCTCTTCGTCCTGCTCAATGCCTTCATCACCATCCTGGTGGTACTGGCCGGCTGGGAGGTGATCGAGGACAAGGTCGCCCAGTACATGGCGGCCTTCCTGATCATGTCCGGCCTGATGAACGGCATCTTCTCGGCCCTCGATGCGGTCCTGTTCTACGTCTTCTTCGAGGCCAGCCTGATCCCGATGTACATCATCATCGGCGTCTGGGGCGGCCCGAACCGGGTCTATGCGGCCTTCAAGTTCTTCCTCTACACCCTGCTCGGTTCCCTGCTGATGCTGGTGGCCCTGATCTACCTGTTCCTGGAATCGGGCGGCAGCTTCAACATCCTCGACTGGCACGTGTTGCGCCTGGAGATGGGCCCGCAGGTCCTGATCTTCATTGCCTTCCTGATGTCCTTCGCGGTGAAGGTGCCCATGTGGCCGGTGCACACCTGGCTGCCGGATGCCCACGTGGAGGCGCCCACGGGGGGCTCGGTGGTCCTGGCTGCCATCGCGTTGAAGCTGGGCGCTTACGGCTTCGTCCGGTTCTCGCTGCCGATCACCCCGGACGCCAGCCACTACATGGCGCCGTTCATCATCACCCTGTCGCTGATCGCGGTGGTCTACATCGGCTTCGTCGCCCTGGTCCAGGCCGACATGAAGAAGCTCGTGGCCTACTCTTCCATCTCCCACATGGGCTTCGTGACCCTCGGTTTCTTCATCTTCAACCAGCTCGGCGTCGAGGGGGCCCTGATCCAGATGCTGTCCCACGGCTTCGTGTCGGGGGCCATGTTCCTCTGCATCGGCGTCATGTACGACCGGGTCCATTCGCGGCAGATCTCGGACTACGGCGGCGTGGTGAACACCATGCCCAAGTTCGCCGCCTTCTTCCTGTTCTTTGCCATGGCCAATTCGGGCCTGCCCGCCACCTCGGGCTTCGTGGGCGAGTTCATGGTCGCCCTCGGGGCCATCAAGTTCAACTTCTGGGTGGGCCTCACCGCCGCCACGACCCTGGTCCTCGGCGCTGCCTACACGCTGTGGATGGTCAAGCGGGTCGCCTTCGGCGCCGTCGCCAACCACCATGTGGCGGAACTCACGGACATCAACGGACGCGAATTCCTGGTGCTCGCCCTGCTGGCGATCGCGGTGCTGGCCATGGGCGTCTATCCCTTCCCCTTCACCGACGTGATGCACGCCTCGGTGGATAACCTGCTCAAGCATGTGGCCGTGAGCAAGCTGTAACGCGGCGAGAGAGACGATGCTCAACAATTTCGTGATGCCCGACCTCTACCCGGCCGCGCCGGAGATATTCCTTCTCTGCATGGCGTGCCTGATCCTGCTGGTGGATCTGTTCCTGGGAGACTACCAGCGCTGGGTCACGGCGATGATGGCCCAGATCGCCCTGGTGGGCTGCGCCGCCATCACCTGGGTCACCGCCGACACCCAGGTCGTCCTCACCTTCAGCAACATGTTCGTGGACGATCTCTTCGCGGACTTCCTCAAGCTGGTCGTCTATGTCACCGTGTCGGTCGTGCTGATCTACAGCCGCGGCTACCTGCAGGCGCGCAACCTGGACAAGGGCGAGTTCTACCTGCTGGTGCTGTTCGCCACCCTGGGCATGATGGTGATGATCTCCGCCGCCCACCTGCTGACGCTCTACCTGGGCCTGGAACTCATGTCCCTGTGCCTCTACGCGCTGGTGGCCATCGACCGGGATTCCGCGCGCGCCACCGAGGCGGCGATGAAGTACTTCGTCCTCGGTGCCCTGGCCTCCGGACTGCTGCTCTACGGCATGTCCATGGTGTATGGCGCCACCGGCTCCCTGGAGATCGGCGGCATCGCCCAGGCCCTGCACCAGGGCGCCGCCAACAAGACCGTGCTGGTCTTCGGCCTGGTGTTCCTGGTCGCCGGCGTCGCGTTCAAGCTGGGCGTCGTGCCCTTCCACATGTGGGTGCCCGACGTCTATCACGGCGCGCCGACCGCGGTGACCCTATTCATCAGCACCGCGCCCAAGCTGGCCGCCTTCGCGATGGCCATGCGCCTGCTCGTGTACGGCCTCTTCGAACTGGCCGAGCAATGGCAGATCATGGTCATGATCATGGCCGTGCTGTCCATCGCCATCGGCAACCTGGCCGCCATCGCCCAGACCAACATCAAGCGCATGCTGGCCTATTCGGGCATCTCCCACATGGGGTTCCTGCTCCTGGCGCTGATGAGCGGCGTCGTCGGCCAGGACCGGCATTTCGCCCTGAACGCCTACAGCTCGGCGCTCTACTACGCCGTCGCCTACGTGCTGATGTCCCTGGCCTCCTTCGGCACCGTGCTGCTGCTGTCCCGGGCCGGCTACGAGGCCGAGAACCTGGAGGACTTCAAGGGCCTGAACCGCCGCAGCCCCTGGTTCGCCGCGGTGATGCTGACGGTCATGTTCTCCATGGCGGGTATTCCCTTCTTCGTCGGCTTCTTCGCCAAGTTCTCCGTACTGCTGGCCGCGGTGGACGCGGGCTACGTGGGCATCGCCGTCTTCGCGGTGCTCTTCTCGCTGGTGGGTGCCTTCTACTACCTGCGGGTGGTGAAGCTCATGTACTTCGATCCGCCCGCCGACACGGCGCCCATCCAGGCCACCACGGACATGCGCATCGTCCTCTCGGTCAACGGCATCGCGGTGGCCCTGTTCGGCCTCTTCCCCCAGGCGATCATGGCCTTCTGCACCTACGCCCTGCTGCGCTCGCTCTAAGCGACGGGGGGTGCCACGAAAGCCGGGCCCGGCCCGGCTTGTTCGTTCACGCGGCCCGGGCGTATCTCTCCTTGGCTGCCCGGGCTTCGGCGGCCTCGGCCGGCGTGTAGGCCTTTCCCGACCACAGCATGCGGTAGGCCACCTCCTCGTTGCCGTTCTCGCACAGTTCCAGGACCTGCCGGAAAAGGGGCTGGAAGGTCGGGCTGCGATGGGATGCCTCGTGTTCTGCGAAGCCGGTCCAGAACGTGACGACGAGGGCTTCGCGGTCCTTGCCCGGGCTCGCCAGCGCCTGTCCGACGGTGCTGCCCTCGTTGGACACGGCGCCGCTGTTCAACAGCACCATGCCGCCGAGGAAGCCCGTCTCCGAGTGGTAGGTCTTCACGTTCTCGCACAGCAGCGCAACCCGTTCCTCCAGGTCGTCCACCGTGTAGCCGGGCCTCAGCAGCACGCGATTGACGGTCACGACGCCGTCGCCAGGGAATCCGGGAATGAAGCCGCTCATGGCTGTCTCCTTTGTGGGTTGGGGTCACGGTAAGATGGCGCCACTCGCCGCCAGTTCAATTCCCCGGGTGCCACGCCATGGAAGACGCAGACCTGATCGAAGAGACCCTGAGTACCCAATTGGTATTCAACGGCAAGCTCCTCAAGGTCCATGCGGACAAGGCGCGGCTGCCCGACGGCCACGAGGCCGTGCGGGAATGGATCGCCCACCCCGGTGCGGTCGTGGTCATCGGGTTGCTGGACAACGGGAAGCTCCTGTTCGAACGCCAGTTCCGCTACCCGTTGCGGCGCGTGTTCCTCGAGCTTCCGGCCGGCAAGATCGACCAGGGGGAGCACATCCTCGACACCGCCCGCCGCGAACTGCGCGAGGAGACGGGTTACAAGGCGAGACAATGGCTGCATCTGGCGACCATGCATCCCTGCATCGGCTATTCGGACGAGCGGATCGAGATCTTCCTCGCGCGCGGGCTTTCCTACATCGGCCACGAGAGGGACCACGGCGAGTTCCTGGAAGTCGTGGAGATGCTGCCGGCCGATGCGGTGGCCGCGGTCCAGGACGGCGAGATCACCGACGGGAAGACCATCGCGGCCCTCTTCTGGGCGGAGAAGATCCTCTCGGGCGCCTGGCGGCTTCCGGCTTAGAATAGGCATAGCCGGCAAGCCCGCGAACGACGGCGCGGACCGGATACCCGGAGGAGAGAGCGTCCCGATGCATGCCAAGGCCGATCCAGAAGGCGTCGAACCCGACGTCGAGGAGCGTTACCGCCTCCAGGCCCTGAGCATCATCTCCGAGGTTTCGGCCAGCCTTGCCGACGAGGACGACGTCGAGGAGATGCTGGGGCGCTTCCTCGGCACCATGATCCGCCTCGCCCATGCCAACGCCGGGGCGGTGCGGGTCCTGACCAGCGACGGAAGGCACCTGCGCCTGGTCGGTGCCCGCGGCCTTCCCCGCGAGGTGGTCGAGCAGGAGCGCCTCGTGCCGGTCGATTGCGGCCAGTGCGGGTCGGCGATCCGGGATCGCCAGTCGCGCTACGAGATCGACCTGCATTTCTGCGCCCAACGTACCCACAGCGAATACTTCGGCCACGAGTGTCGGGCCATGGTCGTCGTGCCGCTCCAGCACGGTGGTCGCCTGCAGGGCACCTACAATCTGTTTCTGCCGGAGCAGTTCGAACTCCCCGAGGAGGTGGCGCTGCTGTTCCGCTCCATCGGCGAGCACCTGGGCATGGCCCTGGAGAACGCGCGCCTGAAGCGGGAAAATCTGCGCATCACGCTGATGAACGAACGCCAGATGATGGCGGCCGAGGTGCACGATTCCCTGGCCCAGACGTGCGCCTACATGAAGATGCGGATGGCCATGCTGCAGGACGCCATCGGCGAAGGCGACTCCATGCGCGCCGGCAAGTATGCCGGCGACGTGAGCCAGGCCCTGGACGAGGCCTACGGGCATCTGCGGCAGCTGCTTTCCCAGTTCCGCAACCGCATGGACCCGATGGGCCTGCTGCACGCCCTGGGCGAACTTGCCGCGGGATTCCAGGACCGCACCGGCATCGCGCTCGACTACGAGAACCGGCTCGCCGACCTGCGCCTGTCGGTGGACCAGGAGGCCCAGGTCTTCTTCATCGTCCAGGAGGCGCTGTCCAACGTCGTCCGCCACTCCGGCGCGACCCGTGCGCGGCTCACCCTGGAGGGCGCCGGCGACTACTACGAGGCCATCATCGAGGACAACGGCAAGGGTGGCCAGGGGTATTTCGCCATCGCCAACCGCACGGGCGGCTTCGCGGAGCACCCCCGCCTGCGCGACCATTTCGGACTCACCATCATGCGCGAGCGGGCCAGGAAGATCGGCGGGCGGGTCGAGGTGTCCAACCTGCCCGCGGGCGGCTTCCGGGTGCGGCTCACCTTCCCGGTGCTTCCGGTGAGGCTGGAGAAATGACCATGGGATGGTCCGGCCGGATGCGGCGGCCTGCCGTCCCCGCCCACCCCGGGCGGAGGCTGCCGTGAGCGGCAAGCCGATCCGCGTCCTGCTGGTGGACGATCACACCCTGTTCCGCAAGGGCCTCGCGGAACTGCTCGAGCAGAGCGGTACCCTGCAGGTGGCCGGCATCGCCGGAAACGGCGACGACGCCATGAAGGCGCTGGGGACGGCCAATCCGGACGTGGTGATCACGGACCTCAACATGCCGCCCCACGGCGGGCTTGCGCTCCTGCGCCAGGTCCGCGCCGCCGGCTGGAACGGGCCGGTCCTCGTGCTCACCGTCTCGGACGCCGAGGAGGATCTCGCCGATGCCATGCGCGGCGGTGCCCAGGGCTACCTGCTGAAGGACATGGAGCCGGACGACCTGGTGGAGGCCGTGCAGCGGGCGGTCCGCGGCGAGACCGTCGTGGCCCCCAGCATGACGCTGAAGCTGGTGCACCTGCTCCAGGGGGGCGGCCCGGCGGCCGGCAAGGCCGAGGCCCTGAAGCAATTGACGGCGCGCGAGCGGCAGATCCTGGATTTCCTGGCCCAGGGCCTGTCCAACAAGGCCATCGCGCGCACGCTGGACATCAGCCACGACACGGTGAAGCTGCACGTGCGGCACATCCTGTCCAAGCTGAACCTGACCTCCCGCGTCGAGGCCGCGGTGTTCGCCGTCGAGCACAAGGCGGGGCGCTGACCGCCGGCGACCCGACCCACCCAACGCATCACGAGGCACCATGGTCGCACGCATCCTGGCCGTCGAGGACGATCCCATCCAGGCGAAGACCCTGGCGGCGCTGCTGCGCGGCAGCTACCAGGTCGCGACGGTCGCCACCGGCGAGGAGTGCCTCGCCGCGGCCCGGGAAGGGGCCTTCGACCTGGTCCTCCTGGATGTGGTCCTGCCGGGCATCTCCGGCTACCAGGTCTGCCGCGAACTGAAAGGGCGGCCCGAGACCGCCGATCTGCCGGTCATCTTCCTGTCCGCGAACGCGGGGCTCGAGGACCGGCTGCAGGGCTTCGAGGCCGGCGGCTTCGACTATCTGGGCAAGCCGGTCGTCAAGGACGAGCTGGTGCGCAAGATCGACCTCCTGCTCGACCATCTGGCGGAGCGCCGGAGCCTGAAGGAAGCTGCGGACCTGGCGGCCAGCGCCGCCATGACCGCCATGACGAGCGCGGCGGAGCAGGGCCTGGTGCTGGACTTCATGCGGCGCAGCTTCGCCTGCGTGGATGCCCGGAGTCTGGCCATGGGCATCGTCGCCGCCGCCCGCCGCTTCGGGCTGGCCTCCATGGCCCAAGTGCGGTCGGCGCAGGGGGCCGTCTCCTGGAGCGACGAGGGACCCTGCACGCCGCTGGAAGCCTCGGTGCTCGCCAGCGTCGCCCGCGGCGGCCGCATCGTGGACCTGGGGAACCGGACCGCCATCAATTTCGACCGGGCCTCCGTGATCCTGAAGAACATGCCGGTGGAAGAGGCCGAGCGCTATGGCCGCCTCAAGGACCACATGGCCATGCTCCTCGAAGGTGCCGATGCCCGGGCCCTTGCCCTGGCGTTCGACCCGCGGCCGGCCGGCGAACCGGCGCCGGTGCGCGAGACCCTGCGGGCGGCCGGCGCCGCCCTGGGGGAAGTCGCCCGCCGCAATCGGGCGTTGCACGCGGCCTACGGGCAGGTGTTCGACCGCCTCGCCCACGACCTGGCCGTCACCATGCCGCTCCTCGAATTGAACCGGTCCCAGGAGAAGATGCTGGGAGAGATGCTGAACCAGGCCGCGGCGACCTGCGCGAAGCTGGCCGGCGACGATGCGGAGACCGGCCGGATGCTGGCGGCGGTGGAGGAGGCACTGCGCCGCCTGGCGGAGGGCCAGGCCGGGGCCGGCCGGCCGCCCCAGGAAACCGCCCCGCGCAGTTGACGCGTGGGGACGATCGCGCGGATCCCATGCCGATGACCGACCCGGCGCGGCCCCTGTGACCACTTCGACCCCTGTGATTCGAAAAAAAGCAGTCGAACCACGGAGACACGGAGTTCACAGAGAAAGGTCGGGACCTTTTCGGGGTTGCGGCACTCATCCGGAGGGTGGCGCGAAGGCTGAGCGCACGTCTTGGATGTTCTGCATTTCTCTGCGTCTCTGTGCCGCCGTGGTGAGGTTTTCAGGGTGATCCCTCCGACCCGCCGTCTCGCCCGGTGGCGCATGAATCTCCTGGCCGGATTTACGGTCATGATGATCGGCCTGCCCATCGAACTCAACTACGGGCTCATCGCCTTTTCCCGGGTGGAGGGGGACCTGGGCGCCCTGGGCATCCGGGCGGCCCTGATCGGAGCGATGGTGGCCGGTATCGTGTCGGCGCTGGCGGGCACCCGGGCCGGCCAGATGCCCGGGTCCCGTCCGGCGGTGATGCTGGTGGTCGCCGACGCCATGCACGTCCTGGCCCAGATGCCCCTGGTATCGGCCGGCGGCTCGCCGGTCCCGCTGCTTGCCGGACTGGCCCTGCTGACCCTCATGGCGGGTGGCCTCCAGGTGGCCTTCGCTGTCGCCGGCCTCGGCAAGGCGATCAAGTTCATCCCCTATCCCGTGCTGGCCGGCATCTCCCTGGGGGTCGCCCTGGTCGTCCTGAAGCTGTGCATTCCGCCCATGCTGGGCCTGAGCTACCGGGTGGGTTGGGCGGACCTGTGGCGGGACTGGAGCCTCCTGCGGCCGGCTTCGGTGGTCGTGGCGCTGGCCACCGCGGCGGTCGCGCTGCGGCCGCCGGCCTTCGCCCGCCGGGTGCCGCCGACGCTCACCGCCATCGTCGTCGGCGTGCTCGTGCATTTCCTGCTGGCCGGGATTCTCGGACCGGACCGGTTGGGACCGCTGACCGGGGACCTGGGAACGGTGCTGCCGGCGCCGCCGGGAGCCGAGCACTTCCGCTTCGTGGAGGCGGCGGGCATCGCCGGGCTGGCGGCGACCTTGTTCCCCTTCGCCGCGGCCATGGCCGTCCTGGCCTCCATCGAGGCCCTGGTAAGCGCCACCGCCGCGGACACGCTCACCCACCAGCGGCACGACAGCAACCGGGAACTGCGCGCCCAGGGCCTGGGCAACATGGCCGCCGCCGTCTGCGGCGGCTCCATGGCCGCGCCCACCATGGCCCGGGTGCGGGCCGCCCTGGACGCGGGCGCCCGCAGCCCCGTCGCGACGGCGGCCTACGGGCTCTCCATCCTCTTCGCCGGGGGATTGTTCGGCCACTGGCTGGGCCGCATGCCGATCGCCGTCGTGGCCTCCGTGCTGGCAGTGCTGGCGGTCAACATGGTCGATCCCTGGTCGCGCCGCGTGATCCGGCAGACCCTGTTCGGGCGCGGCGAACTGGACCGGCAGCAATGGGAACACGTGGCGGTCAATTTCGCCGTGCTGGTGCTGGTGGCGGCGGTCGTCCTGGTCGGCAACATGATGCAGGCCGTGGTGGTGGGCGTCTTCGCCGCCATGTTCGTCTTCGTGCGCACCAGCACCCGGCCGGCCGTCCGCCGGATCCACTCCGGCGTCGTGCGCCGCTCCAACAAGGTGCGCACCGCCGCCGAGCGGGCCCTGCTCGACACCCGGGGCGACCGGATCCGCGTCGTCGAGTTCGACGGGCCCCTGTTCTTCGGCAATGCCGACCGTCTCTACCAGGAGGTGGAGCGGCTCGGCGGCGAGGCCGACATCGTGATCCTCGACTTCCGCCGCACCACGGACGTGGATGCCACCGGCGCACGCATCGTGGAGCAACTGGCCCACCTGGCCCGTGTGCGCGGAAAGCTGCTCCTGATATCCCATATCCATCGGGACGACCGCATCGGCCGCACCCTCCTTACCTTCGGCTTCTCCACCACCGAAGCGGCCAGCCACTGGTTCGCCGACACCGATGGCGCCCTGGAGGCGGCGGAAGACCGGATCGTCGCCGCGGACGGGCCGACCGGCGGGGCGGGGGAGACCCGGTACGCGCTGCACGAATTGCCCCTTTTCGCCGGGATGGCCGCCGACCAGCTCGAGGTCCTGCGCGAATACCTCCACGAGCGCCGGGTCGGCCGGGGCGAGAACCTCTTCCGCGCCGGGGATCCGGGCGACGAACTGTTCATCACCGCCCGGGGAACCGTCACCCTGCGCGCGCCGGCGGGGGAGGGGACGGCGCCGGGCCCCGGCAAGCGGCTCACCATGGTGCCGCCCGGCGTCGTGTTCGGGGAAATGGCCTTCATCGAGGGCAAGCCCCGCTCGGCCGACGCGGTGGCCGACGACGAGGTGATGCTCTACGCGTTGAAGCGGGATGCCTTCGAGGAGATCCGCCAGGTCCGGCCGGACATCGCCACCACCCTCCTGTTCAACATCGGCCGGGAGCTTTCCGGTCGCCTGCGCCTGACCACGGACGCCCTGCGTTCGGCCCTGGACTGAAATTCGACCGACTCCGCCGGCCATCGTTGCCGGTGGCATAATTCAGGCGGGTGGAGTGCTTCAGGAAAGGCGGTTGAGCCGCAGAGGCGCAGAGGGCGCAGGAAAAACAGTTCCTTGGCGGGATCGGAGCATGCGTCCCGTGGACAGGGCGGACGCCATGAACAATTCATGGGTTTCCTGCCTTTCCCTGCGGCCTCCGCGCCTCTGCGGTGAGATCTTTCGGGGAATCGGGTGCTTCATGGACATCGGGGCAACGCTGGGCCGGGTCTTCCACGTGCTGTGGCTCATCATGGCCGCGGGTTCCGCCCGGGCCCTGGAATGCGGGGCCTATGCATTCCCCTTCTGCGCCAACGCGGAGGCCCGGCCGGAGCAGTACGCGGGGGGATTCGCGCCGCCGGCCGGCTGGGGCGGCCACGGCGGCTTCGGGGGTGGCGACTGCCGCGGGGCCGTCGGCCGCGTGCCGGTGGTCCTGATCCATGGCAACGGCGACAGCGCCATCGGCTGGGATGCCCCCGCGCGGCCGGGCGCCGGGGCAGGGGAGGCCCCCTCCGTCTATCGCACGCTGAGGAGCGCAGGCTACAACGACTGCGAACTGTTCGGCCCCACCTACCTGAGTCCCGCCGAGCGGGCCGATGCCGCCGGCAACCTGCACCGCCCGGAAAAGTACGCCGCCATCTGGCAATTCATCCGGGCCGTCCGGGAATACACGGGCAGCGCCCGGGTAGACATCGTCGCCCACTCCCTGGGCGTGTCGATGGCCATCGCGGCCCTGGACCATGCGACGGAGGCGGGTGGAGAGGACGCCTGGGCTTCGGTGCGCCGTTTCGTCAATATCGCCGGCGGGCTCCACGGCCTCAACTCCTGCCTGTGGGCGCCGGTGCCGGCCTGCCGCAGCGAGGGGGTGGGGGGCGCCGGTGCCTGGTACGAGTTCGGCTTCTATCCGGACATGCCGCCCTGGGTCCGCAACCGCTGGACGGCGGTGGCCGGCGACCACAGCCTGCGCCAGGCCCCGGCCCGCCACCCTGACGTTCTGTTCTACAGCATTACGGCCGGCCGCCGGGACGACATCCATTGTCCGCGCGCCCTGGCCGCCCTGCCGGCTTTCGTGGACTGCGTGCGCGGGCCATTGTTCTCGCGCGCCGCCAACGTGAAGGCCCAGCTGGACCTGGGGGCCGATCCGCCCGCGACGCCTCCGCCGTGGGGCGGAGCAGTGTCGGACAGGATCCACGCCGAATTTCCTCGCGATCTTGGCGGCATCGGCCATTTCGGCGCCCGCAATGCTGCCGGGCCCATCGTGGTGCGAATGTTGGCGAGCGACTGCCGGGGAACCGGCTGCCGTGGCGACTATAAGGGACGGGTGAGGACAGCGAGACCCTGATCGGAAGGCCAGGGGCCGTTCAGGAGGCGGAATCCGGCGCCCCGCTCGAACCACGCCAACCTATCCCGCAGGCCCACCACCTTTCCGACGATGATCAGCGTCGGGGCCTTCAGCCCTGCCGCCGCGGCCAGGTCGGGGAGGGTGGCCAGGGTTCCGGCAACTGTGCGCTGCTCCGCCGTGGTGCCGCGCTGGACGATGGCGGCGGGCCAGTCGGGGGGCAGGCCGTGCTCCACCAGCTTGGCGCACAGGGTGGGCAGGCCGTGCAGGCCCATGTAGATGACCACCGTCTGGCGCGGCCGGGCGAGGCCCGCCCAGTCCAGGTTCATGCTGCCGTCCTTCAAGTGGCCGGTCACGAAGACGCAGGCCTGGGCGTGGTCCCGGTGGGTGAGGGGGATGCCCGCATAGGCCGAGACGCCGGCGGCGGCCGTGATGCCGGGTACCACCTCGAAGGGGATGCCGTGGGCGGCCAGGGTTTCCACCTCCTCGGCGCCGCGCCCGAAGGTGTAAGGGTCGCCGCCCTTCAGGCGGATCACCCGCCGGTCCTGCTTCGCCAGGCGGACCAGCAGGCTGTTGATGTCCTCCTGGGGCAGGCTGTGGTTGCCCCGTTCCTTGCCGGCGTAGATGCGTTCCGCGGCCGGGGCGATGCGGGCCAGGATCTCGGCGGAGACCAGGGCATCGTAGACGACCACGTCGGCCTCGGCCAGCAGGGTGGCGGCGCGCAGGGTCAGCAACTCGGGATCGCCCGGGCCGGCGCCGACCAGATACACGGTGCCCCGGCGCGCGGGGCCGCGGCCGGAACCGGGCAGGGCCTGCATTTTCGCCATGCTCAGCAGCGCCCGCCGCAGCCGGCGCAGCCGCCCTCGTCCGCCGCCGCGCCACCGCTGGTGTCGACGAAGATGAACTGGTATTCGCCCGGGTTCAACTCGACGAAATCCAGCGTCGTCTCGCCCAGCAGTTCCTGGCTGCGCGGCGCGATCAGCACGGTGACGCCGGCGCACTGGGCGACCAGGTCGTTCTCCCGCTCGTCGTCGAAACCCATGCCGTAGACGATCTCGCCGTCCTCGTCCAGCTTGGCGGCGACGCGCAAGGCGGCCGGCGGGCCTTCGGCCCCCTGGGCCCGGGCCGCCCGCAGGATCTGCTCCGCGGCGGCTTCCGTCAGTTTGAACATGCTGGCTCCCTGGAAACCGAAACCCTTGCCGCAGCGGCGCAGAGGCGCCGAGAAATGCCAAAGATGCCGAATTCCGATGTCGCGTGCCGGGCACCCATCGGTTGATCGCTCCGCTTTTCACCAATCATGGTTTTCCTCTGCGTCCTCCGTGTCCTCTGTGGTGAAACTGGGTCTTCTAGACTGCTGCACTCGCCCGCTCGGCCTTCTTCCGCCGCACGAAGCGCACGAATTTCTCCGGCCAGTCGCAGCCCGCCGTGGCCCGCAGGTGGGTGTAGGAGGCGAGCAGGTTGCGGTGGACGATGCCGTCCCGTTCGCCGTCGATGCCGTGGCCCCGGCGCATGGCATAGGCATAGCGCGTGCCGGCGGGGAGGCCGGAGATGGCCGAGTAGTGGAACTCGTGGGCGTGCAGGGTCGGCACCTCGGTGCCCGGCTCTCGCCAGGGATGCTCCGCCGTCGGCTGCAGGATCACGTAGCCGCGGCCGACGGGCCGGTCATGCATGGCCACGTCGCCGGGGATCACCCCCGCCATCTCCCGCCTTTCGCCCCGCCACGCGATGGACCGGGAGAGGTACATCAGGCCGCCGCACTCGGCATAGGCCGGCAGGCCGCCCTCGATGGCCTGCCGGATGGCGGCGCGCAGCGGCGCATTCGCCTCCAGGCCGGCCAGGAAGCACTCGGGAAAGCCGCCGCCGATGAACAGGCCGTCGCAGGCGGGCAGCGCCGCGTCGCGCAGGGTGTCGAAGGGCACCAGTTCGACGCCCTGGGCCGCCAGGGCGTCCAGGTCGTCGGCATAGTAGAAGCCGAAGGCGGCATCCTGGGCGATGGCGATGCGGGTGCCGTCGGCGGGGCGGGCGGGGACCGGGGCCGGCGGTGACAATCGCATTTCGGTCCGGCTGATCGCCAGCAGCCGGTCCAGGTCCACCTGGTCCGCCACCCGGTCGGCGATCCCGTCCACCAGGCTGCCGGCGGCGGCGGCCTCGTTGGCCGGCATCAGGCCCAGGTGCCGCTCCACCAGGCCCAGGTGGGCGTCTTCATGGACCGCCCCGAGGACGGGCACGTCGGTGTAATGCTCGATCACGGCCCGCAGTTTGGCCTCGTGGCGCCGGCCGCCCAGCCGGTTCAGGATGACGCCGGCGATCCGCAGGTCCCTGTCGAAGGCCTGGTAGCCGAGGATCAGGGGGGCGATGCCGCGCGTCATGCCGCGGGCATCGAGGACGAGGACGACGGGCAGGTCCAGCAGGCGCGCCAGGGCGGCGTTGCTGTTGGAGCCCTGGAGGTCCAGGCCGTCGTAGAGGCCCTTGTTGCCCTCCACGAGGCAGACGTCCGCGTCGAAGCCGTGGGTGGCGAACTGGGCGCGGATCTCCTCGTGGGGCGACAGGAAGAAATCCAGGTTCCGGCAGCGCCGGCCCGCGGCCAGGCTGAGCCACAGGGGATCGATGTAGTCGGGGCCCTTCTTGTAGGGCTGCACGGCCAGGCCCCGCCGGCGCAGGGCGGCGGCGAGCCCCAGGCTCAGGGTGGTCTTGCCCGAGGACTTGTGGGCTGCCGAAATCAGCAGTCGGTGCATCGGGATGCGGATCTGGCCGCCGCCGGACCGGCGCCGCCGGCCTACTCGAGGACGTGCCCCGCCGCTTCCAGCTTGGCGAGGTCGTCCTGGGGCAGGAAGTGGAACACGCGCACGCCGATGGTGGTGATGGTGAAGGCGATGCCGATGCCCCCCAGGCCGAGCAGGAACTCCGGCAGGCTCGGCGAGTATTGGCCGACCATGCCGTCGCCGAAGCTGCTGGCGGCCGCCAGGCCCGGGAATATTTCCAGCGGGAAGGCCTGCCCGCCGATGATGAAGACGTAGAGCTGGCAGAAGGCGCCCAGGATGACGAGTATGGAGGCGACCATGACCGCGCCCCGCATGGCGAGCAGGCCCGGCGTGTAGAGGATCGCCAGGGGAAGCACCGTGCCCACCAGGAACCAGCCGCCCCAGAAGAGGGCCGGGAAGATGCCGCCATCGACCAGGATGAAGCGCTCGAAGGCCACCTGCTTGGCGAAGTAGAGGTTGGTCAGGTGGTAGACGGCGACGAAGTAGAGGGTGGCGGCCACGAAGATGCCCAGCAGGTTCTTCATCCGGTTGCGCAGCGCCGGGTGCAGGGTCAGGCCATTCCAGGCGAACATGGCCTTCTGCACGACCATGAAGGCGGCCAGTCCCCAGGCGAAGGACATGATGATGAACATGGGCGCCAGGATGGCCGACTGGTAGGCCTGGCGGGCCACCAGGAAGCCGAAGATGGAGCCCGTGCCGGTGGTGAGGATCAGGCGCCAGATGAAGGCGGCGAAGCCCGCGGGCTTGGAGTAGGCGTTCATGCGCCGCTCCATCAGCGTCCAGAGATAGACCGCGACGATGGAGAACATGCCGGAATAGAGGAAGACGTTCCAGGCGAAGACCGAGCTGAAGTTGTAGTGCGTGGCGGCGACGATGATCCGGTCCGGCCGGCCCAGGTCCAGCATCAGCACGGTGAGGCCGCCGGCGAGCATGGCGAGGCAGAGCAGGCCCGACAGCGGGGCCCGGGACTTGTAGAGCACCTTGCCGAACACCGAGCCGATGGAGGCCACGTTGAGCACGCCGGAGGCGGCGACGATCAGGAAGATCGCGAAGACGTGGGGCAGGCCCCAGACGATCTGGTTGTTCATGCCCGTGACCGCGTGGCCATGGATCTCCATGTAGAGCGCGGAGGCCAGACCGATCAGGGTCACCAGCCCGCCCAGGGCGGCCAGCGTGTAGAAGAAGCGTTCTTCGCCGCGGGAGTAGGGAACGAGTTGCATGGTCCGCTCCGTCAAAATTCCGGGGGCCGGCCGTTGCAGGCCCCGGTGCCGCCGATGCCCGAACGGACGGGCGCCTTGGAGTTGTAGGCCGGGCGCATGTCAGAGCCCCTGGTAGCGCACGCCGGTGTCCAGGCCCAGATCGGCCCGCACCTGGGTCGTGGCCACCTGGGCCAACCGCCGGGAGATGGCGCTGTTCGGGTCCTTGAGGTCGCCGAAGACCATGGCGCCTTCCGGGCAGGCCTCGACGCAGGCCGGGGTCTGGCCCCGGTCCACCCGCTGCACGCAGAAGGTGCAGGACTCCACGCAGCCCAGGCCGCGCGGCACTTCCGGGTTCTGCTCCGTCAAGGGCTGGTGCACGAAGGAGCGCGCCTTGTAAGGGCAGGCCATCATGCAGTAGCGGCAGCCGATGCAGACGTGGCGGTCCACCAGGACGATGCCGTCCGCCCGCTTCATCGAGGCGCCCGTCGGGCAGACGTCCACGCAGGGCGGGTTGGCGCAGTGCTGGCACATCATGGGCAGGGAAAGCTGGCGCCCGGTCCGCTTGTCCTGGAGGTCGATCTTGCGGATCCACTGGGAACCCTGGCGCGCGTCGGCCACGGTCTCGTTGATGCCGTTCTCGGTGGCGCAGGCCTTCACGCAGGCATCGCAGCCGGAGGCGCACTTGGAGGCGTCCACCAGGAGGCCCCAGCGCTTCGCATTGGAAGCGCCGGCCGGCTCGGCCGGGCCCTGGGCGGCGATCAGGTGGATGCCCGGGGCGACGGCGATGCCGAGCCCGGCCACGGAGGCGCCGACGAAACGGCGCCGGGAGGAGGAGGTCTCGCTCATGGCTTGGCTCCCGCGGCCGCCGGGGCTGGCGTCGCCTTGGTGTGGGCCTTGGGCTGGTGGCAGTCCCAGCAGTCGAGATGCACCGCCGCGTAGGCGTGGCAGCCCTGGCAGAAGTTCTCACCCGAGCCCAGGACCGATCCGGTCTTCTTGCTGGCGTGGCATTCGATGCAGCCGTTCAGGCTGACCTTGGCGCCCCGCTGCCCCAGGCGCAGGGTCTTGTCGCGCTGGTGCTTCAGCATTTCCATGTGGTTGCGCCGCATTTCCTCGGGCGGCGCGACGCACTGGCTGTCGGCCTTCTCGATGATCACGGCCGGCTTCGCCACGCGACTCTCGCCTGCCAGGGCCAGGCCGGACACCAGGACGACGGCAAGGACCAACAGCTTCGACGCAAAGGCGCGAAGGCGCGAAGTCACGCAAAGCAATTTGAAAGGAAGCTTGGTCATTTTGCGGCCCTTTGCGCCTTTGCGACTCTGCGGTGGATCCTGCCTCTTATTCGCCCAGGCCCATCTGGATGTAGCCGGTCGGGCACACGTCGTGGCAGATGTGGCAGCCGATGCATTTGTCGTAGTCGGTGGCGACGTAGCGGCCGGTGGTGGCCTCGTTCTTCTTCACCTTGAAAACCGCCGTCTGGGGGCAGTAGACCACGCAGTTGTCGCACTCGAAGCAGAGGCCGCAGCTCATGCAGCGCTTTGCCTCGGCCACCACCTTGGCGTCGTCGAGGGGATCGAGGCGCTCCTCGAAGTTGCCCAGGGCCGACTCCTTGTTCAGGTGGGTGATGTTGCGCAGGTTGCGTGCCGTGTGCTGGAAGTGCCCCAGGAACAGCTCGTCGTGGGGGATCACGTAGCGGTCGGACCGGTTCTCGAAGTTGTGGATGGCGCCCTTGGAATCGCTGGTGCCGCGCAGGGGCTCCTTGATCTCCTCGACGGCGATGCCCTTTTCCACGTACTTGCGCATCATGTCGAACACATGCACGTCGATCTTCGGCCGGCGGCCCGCCTCGACGCCCATCAGGAACTGGTCGATGCCGTCGGCGGCGATGGCACCGTGGCCGATGGCGGTGGTCAGCAGGTGGGGACGCAGTACGTCGCCGCCGGCGTAGACGCCGGGCTTGCCCTGCACCTGGTAGTTCCGGTCGGTGGCCACGGCGCCCTTGCCGTTGTTGAATTCGTCGAGGCCGGTGAGATCCACGGCCTGGCCGACGGCGGAGACGATCAGGTCGGCGGGCAGGTCCTTCTCGGTGCCTTCGATCTTCTTGATCTCCAGGCGTCCGCCGGCCATCTTGGCCTCGCACTGGGCCACGCGCAGGGCAGTGGCGCGGCCGTCGGCGCCCTTGACCACGGCCACCGGCATCCAGCCGCCCATGATCTCGATGCCTTCCGCCTGGGCGTGCTCGATCTCGTGCTTGCTGGCCATCATCTTGTCCAGCGCGAACACCGAGGTCAGGGTCACGTCGGCGCCCTGGCGCATCGAGATGTCGGCCACGTCCTGGGCCATCTGGCCCGCGATGGCCCCTTCCCAGTCGGTGGGCTTGGCTTGTTCGATGTGGCCCAGGCGCCGGGCGACCGTGGCCACGTCCATGGACGTGTCGCCGCCGCCGACCACCACGACGCGCTTGCCCACGTGGCGCAGGCGGCCGTCGTTGAAGGCCTTCAGGAAGGAGGTCGCGGTGACCACGTTGGGGGCCTCGGCGTCGCCGTCCACCGGCAGCGCGCGGCCGCCCTGGGCGCCCAGGCCGAGGAAGACGGCGTCATAATCCTTGCGGATCTGCTCGAGGGTGACGTCGGTGCCGATGCGGGTCTTCAGGCGGGCCTCGACGCCCAGGTCGAGGATGCGCTGGATCTCCGCGTCCAGCACGTCGCGGGGCGTCCGGTAACCCGGGATGCCGTAGCGCATCATGCCGCCGAGAAACTCATGCTCGTCGAAGAGGGTGACCGAGTGGCCCTTCAGCGCCAGCTGGTAGGCCACGGACAGGCCGGCCGGTCCGCCGCCGATGACGGCCACTTTCTTGCCGGTCTTCTGCTCGGGGGCCTTGAACTTCAGCCCGTTCCTGATGGCCCACTCGCCCAGGTAGTGCTCGACGGAGTTGATGCCCACGTGGTCCTCGACCTGGTTCCGGTTGCAGCCGGTCTCGCAGGGCGCGGGGCAGACCCGGCCCATGACGGCGGGCAGGGGGTTGGCCTCGGTGAGGCGGCGCCAGGCGTATTCCTGCCAGGTCATGAGCGGCTTGCCGTCCGGGCCGACCGGGGGTTTCTCGATGCCGCGCACGATGTTCAGGTAGCCGCGGATATCCTCGCCCGACGGGCAGGAGCCCTGGCAGGGCGGCGTCGACTGGATGTAGGTCGGGCACTTGTGGGACCAGCTCGCCTGGAAGATCTGGTCCTGCCAGCGCTTGATCCGGTCGTCGCCGTCCTTGTAACGGCGGAAGGTCAACTTGGTGTCTTGGGTCTCTGTGGTGGCCGACATGATTTCCTCCGGAGTTTTACTGTTCGTTGCCGAGCTGGATCGCGGTGCTGACGAGCTGGTGCACGCCGCCCACCATGCCCATCTTGAAGCCGTAGAACGGCAATACCTTGGTGAATTGGGCCTTGCAGATGGCGCAGATCGTCGCCATGAAATTGACGCCCTTGCCGTCGGCGACGGCCTTCAGGGCTTCCATGCGGGGCAGGGCCCCCTTGACCCGCAGGTCCAGCAGTTCGTCGGTGAGCAGGCCGCCGCCGCCGCCGCAGCAGAAGGTCTTTTCGCGGGTCGTCCCGCGGGCCATTTCGACGTAGTTGTTGGCCACCGCCTTGATGATGGCGCGGGGAATGTCGAACTGGCCGCCCGGGTCGTCGCCCATGCGGGAGCCCCGCGCCACGTTGCAGGAGTCGTGGAAGGTGATGATCCGGTGGTCGTTGGCGGACTTGTCGAACTTGAGCCGGCCCTGCCGGATCAGGTCCCAGGTGACCTCGCAGATGTGGGAAGGCTGCTTGTAGTTCGGGTCGAGCTGTTTCTGCAATTCCACCGCGAAGGGATCGTTGGCGCCGGCGCCGATGCCGGTCAGCGTGTTCCAGAAGGAGTAGGCGACCCGCCAGGCGTGGCCGCACTCGCCGACCACGATGCGCTTCACGCCCAGTTCCAGGGCCGCCTCGCGCACGCGCATGGCGATCTTCCGCATCTGGTCGTAGCTGCCGATGAACATGCCGAAGTTGCCCGCCTCCGAGGCCGCGGAGGAGAGGGTCCAGGAGATGCCTGCGGCATGGAAGACCTTGCCGTAGCCGATCAGGCTCTCCACGTGGGGCTCGGCGAAGAAGTCGGCGGAAGGCGTCACCAGCAGCACCTCGGCGCCCTTCACGTCGAGGGGATAGCGCACGTCGGCGCCGGTGTCCTCCTTGACGTCCTCCTCCAGGCCCTGCAGGGTGTCCTCCAGGGCGGGACCGGGTAGCCCCAGGTTGTTGCCGATCTTGTGTACCTTGCCGATGATCTCGTTCACGTACTTGTGGCCGAGACCCACGCTGTGCATGATCTCCTTGGCCGCCATCGTCACCTCGGCGGTGTCGATGCCGTAGGGACAGAAGACCGAGCAGCGGCGGCATTCGGAGCACTGGTTGTAGTAGCGGAACCAGTCGTCGAGCACGTCCTTCGTCATGTCCCGGGCGCCCACGAGGCCCGGGAAGAGCTTGCCGGGCAGCGTGAAGTAGCGGCGGTAAACGCTGCGCATCAACTCCTGGCGGGCCACCGGCATGTTCTTCGGGTCGCCGGTGCCGATGAAGTAGTGGCACTTGTCGGTGCAGGCGCCGCAATGGACGCAGGAGTCCATGTAGACGCGCAGCGACCTGTACTTGCCCAGCAGTTCGCCCATCTTGGCGATGGCCTTCTGCTCCCAGCCCTCCACCAGGGCGCCGGGAAAGCCGATGGCCTCGTTGTGCTTGTCGGCCGCCACGTAGGGATTCGAGCCGGCCATGGCTTCCGGCTGGAGCGCCGGGATGGTCGGGAATTCCCGGTAGGCGGGGGCCTCGACCTTGGGCTTGGCGTCGGGGGCAGCCATGTCAGCCTCCCGCAGGGCCGCCCCAAGGGAGGCGGCGCCCCCCGGTGGGGGGCAGCGAACGGATGTGAGCGTGGGGGGCCATCATTGTTGCTCCAGCTTGGCGGCCCAGGGGGCCACGTGGCGCGCTTCGCGCGGATTGTCGGCCTGGTTGCGGGTCGGGCTGAAGAAGATGCCGGGCGCGTGGAGCAGCTTGCTGAAGGGGAAGACGATCATCAGCAGCGCGACCAGGAGGAGATGGACGTAGAGCCCGGGGTGCGCCGGCAGCGGCTGGATGTCGAAAACCATGAGGCCGAGGAAGAAGGCCTTCACCGCGACGATGTCCGTGTGCATCAGGAATTTCATCGCCAGGCCGGTGGCGGCGATGCCGAGCAGCAGGGCCAGCATCAGGTGGTCGGAGGGCGTCGAGATGTAGCGGATCCGTTCCACCAGGAAGCGGCGCGCCCAGAGGGCGGCAAGGCCGGCGGCCATGGCGAAGCCCGCGTAGATGCCGAAGGGCTGGATCAGCGCCACCCAGGACCACACCGGCTCGGTGAAGTAGCGCAGGTGCCGCGCCAGCACCAGGAACAGGCCCATGTGGAAGAGCCAGCCGAAGGCCCAGATCCAGAGGTTGGACTTGAACAGGCTCTCGAACAGCACCACCTCCCGCGCCATGCGCAGCGCGACGCCGCCCGTGGAGGTGGGCGCCGGGGTGGTCGGGATCAGCAGCGGCGCCGGCGTGCGGGCGAATTCCCGGATCCGGTAGGCCACGCCAACCACCAGCACCAGGGCGGCGACGTAGAAAAGGATGGCGAAGAGCAGACTCATGGGCGACCTCCGCTAGCGCGACCCGCAACCGCGGGCCGCGTCGCGTACTTCCTGGCGGCTTTCGCCGGCCCCGGGGGGCCGGTCGTTCAGGCGCAGTCCGGGTTCAGACGCAGCCGGTGGGCTTGGGCAGGCCGGCGATCTTGCACGCCTGCTTGGCCGGGCCGTAGGGGAACAGCTCGTACAGGTACTGGCTGTTGCCCTTTTCCGGGCCGAGCTTCTTGCCGATGGCCTTGGTGAGCACGCGGACGGCGGGGGCGATCTGGAATTCGTTGTAGTAGTCGCGCAGGAAGTTGATGACCTCCCAGTGCTGGTCGGTCATGGTGACGTTCTCCTGCTGGGCCAGGACGCCGGCGATGGCCTCGTCCCAGTCGGCCAGGTTCACCAGGTAGCCTTCCTCGTCGGTCTCGACACTCTTGCCATTGATTTCGATAGCCATTTGCTTCTCCTTGTGTTGGGCCCGACCCGGCGGGCCAATGGTTGGATTGCTTACAGCCAGGACTGGCTGGACTTGTACTCGGCGACCAGATCCACGAAACCGCCGTAATCGACGGCGGTCACGCCGTCCATGACGCGGTCGGCGATGCCGCGGGCTTCCAGGTCGGGCGCCAGGGCGTAGACCTTGAACTTGCCCATGGCGGCCTTCAGCGTCGGTTCGAAGGAGTTGCCCCGGGCCACGGCATAGACGCCGTCCTCGATCAGCAGGATGGCGCCGCCGGTGCCCGTTTCGATGCAGGATTGCAGCGCGTTGCGCTCCAGGGGGGACTTGTTGACGATGTTCAGCATGGCATTGTCCTCAGAAGCTCAGGAGCACGTCCTGCTCTTCCATCATCTTTCCCAGTTCGGCGCGGCTCATGACTTCGACCGGCACGGTCAGGTCGTCGGCGGTGAGGCCCCGGGCGGCGAGGGATTCGGCGTCCACGTAGAGCTTGGTGACGTCGTAGTCCTCCAGCGCACCGTAGGTCTTCTCGAAACCCTTGACCTCGATGCCCTTGGTCTGGTGGCCCTTCTTGATCTGGTAGACCCCGTCGTCCATGAAGGCCAGCGAGACGTCCTGCTCGAAGGCCGCGGCGATCAGCACCACCTCCAGGGACTCCAGCGCATAGATGGTGCCGTAGGGCGCCTTGCGGTTCACGAACATGAATTTCTTGATGTCGCTCACGATCGTCCCCCTCAGTCGCCGAAGACCACGATGCGGTCGGACTGGATGCCCGCCTCGATCAGCTGTCCGAGGCCGGAGATGCGGAAGCCGGCCGCCAGGTTGGTGGCGTCCTTGCCGTTGCGCTTCGCCTCGCCGTCATCCACGATGCCGCGGCGCTGGGCCGCGGCGACGCAGACCACCATGTCCAGCTTGTGCTCCTCGCCCAGCTTGGACCAGCGATTGACGATGTTGCGGTCATCCTGGGGCGGCGTGGTCAGGCGCGTCGCGTTGTTCACCCCGTCGTGGTAGAAGAAGATGCGGAAGATCTCGTGGCCCTTCGCCAGCACCGCCTTGGCGAACTGGTAGGCCGAGTCGGAGGCCTGGTGGGTGTAGGGCCCCTCGTTGACCAGGATCGAGAATTTCATCGGATGCCTTTCCTCGTCCGGATCAGAAGCGGATGTGGGCCGACGCGTTCAGGTTGGTCCGCGAACCGCGCCAGTCGTCGATCAGGTACTTGGTGAAGGGCAGGTTGGTCTTCTCGAAGAAGCGGGGCCAGCCGATGCGGTCGATCCAGTCCGACAGCCGCTCCCAGGGCCGGGCGTCGGCCTTGTAGGTGCGCAGGATCTTGCCCACCACCTCGTTGACCTCGGGCCAGCGGGGCGGATTGTTGGGCAGGCCGGAGGCCACCAGTTTCATGAAGGTGGGCTTGCCGCGGGCGTTGGAGTTCTTGCCGCCGACCCAGATGGCCAGCTTGGAATACTCGGGGTCGTTGATCTGCATGG
>JAEUNJ010000102.1 GCA_016791145.1 Rhodocyclaceae bacterium
CGGTGATCAAACCACCAGTCGTCCGTCGTCGAGGCGCGGGACCACGGTGTAGCAGCTCTTGCGGGCGGCGAAGGCGATCTCGCTGTCCAGGCGGCGTTCCAGCATCATGCGGCCGACCCGGGCGCGGGCCAGGCAGTCGGCCGCGTCGGCTCCCGCATGCAGCAGTTCGGCGGCCAGGGCGGCATCGGTGAAGTCCCGCGGGCCGTCGTGGCGGCGGAACAGGGAGACCAGGTAGCCGGCGCCGTAGAAGTCCTCCAGGTTGAAATTGTCGGCGGAGCCGGAACAGACGACGAGCACCGTGTTCTCCGGGTGCGTCCGCACCACGTGCTCCACCACCGCCTCGCCGTTGAGCAGCGCGCCGGCATAGACGTGGGCGGCATCCCGGGACTTGGCCAGGGCGACGGTGCCGTTGGTGGTGGAGTAGATCAGCGTCCGGCCCTCGATGCCCCCGTCCTTGAGCAGGGCCTGGGGCGTCGGGTGGTGGAATCCCGGGAGGGTGACGGCGTTGAACTCGCCGGAGAGCACGTAGCTGCCCTCGGGCCGGCCCTGCGCAGCCGCCAGGGCCGCCTTGCCGTCCAGGGTCGGGATCACCTCCGAGGCCCCGTGGGCGAGGGCGGTGACGATGGTGGAGGTGGCGAACAGGATGTCGAGGACGATCACGACCTTGCCCTCCAGCCGTTCCTGGTCGAGTTCCTCCTTCTTCAGCAGCACGTGGACCTTCTGCATTTCTTCCTCCAGGGCGGCCGATCCCGGGTCGGCGTCCGCGACGGATTGCTGGAACGGGCCTTCAGCCCTCGAAGTCTTCCTTGGGCTTCAGGGGCGGCATCATGGCGAACACGCCGCTGGCGCGCAGGATCCGGCGCTCCCCCACGTGCAGGTAGCAATTGGCGTAGGCCATGCGCTTGCCGATGCGCTGGATGTCCACATGGGCCTCGACCCAGTCGCCCAGGTTTGCCGACTCCACGAAGTCCACGGAAAGATTCACCGTCACCATGGCATGGGGCGGGTCGCTGGTGCGGGCGATGGCGATCCCCAGGGCGCTGTCGGCGATGGTGACGAGCATGCCGCCGTGCACGATGCCGCGGATGTTCTGGTGGCGCTCGTCGATGCGCACGCCGATTACCATGGGCCGTGCCCCTTTCTTGTAGTAGAAGGGGCCCACGTGGGCGATGAAGCCCGGATGCGTCGGAAAGAGGACGAAGCCCTCCGGCACTTGGGCCCCCCGCCCCCCGGCCCCCTCCCCGGGGGAGGTGGTGACGTCGGTTCGCCGCTGCGCGGCTCCGGATTGTTGGCTGTCGCCCTGCGGGCCGCCCTTGCGCTGGCTCATCGTCCCTCTCCATGCACCTTGGCGGGATTGACCGGCCGCTTTTCCAGGAAGGCGGCGAAGATTTCCTTGGCCGGGGCGGAGGCCACTAGGTCGGCGAAGTGGATGGCTTCCTCCCGCATGGCCTCGTCGATCTCGGCGCGGATCGGCCGGCGCATCAGGGCCTTGGTGACCGCCAGCGCGGTGGCAGGCTTGTCGGCCAGCGCGCGGGCCTTGGCGAAGGCATGGTCCATGAGCCGGTCGGCCGGCAGGATTTCGTTCACGATGCCGGCCGCCATTGCCTTCGCCGCGTCGAAGGGATCGCCGAGCATCAGCAGTTCCGCCGCCTTGCGGTGGCCGGCGGCCCGGGGCAGCAAGAGGCTGGAGGCCGCCTCCGGGCACAGCGCCAGGTTCACGAAGGGCAACTGGAACTTTGCGTTGTCTGCCGCGTAGACCAGGTCGCAATGCAGCAGCATGGTGGTGCCGATGCCGACAGCATGGCCGGCGACGGCCGCCACGACGGGCTTCTCGAAGGCGGAGATCACGCGCAGGAAGCGCATGGCCTGGCTCTCGTCCGTGGCCTTGCGCTGCAGGAAGTCCTCCAGGTCGTTGCCGGCGGTGAAGAGGTCCTCCTGGCCGCGGATCAGGACCGCCCGGACGGCCGACTGCTCGGCCGCGTGGGCGAGCGCCGAGGCCAGGGCGGTGTACATGGAATTGGTCAGCGCGTTCTTCTTGTCGCGTCGCCGGATCTCGATGAGCAGCACGCCGTCGCGGCGTTCGCAGAGGATGTGTTCGTCTTCCATGGGTCTGTCTCGTCAAGTGTTTCGCGGTGCGTTCGGATGGTCGGAGACCGATTCAACCGCCAAGGTCACCAAGGGCACCCAGTTGCACCAAGGAAGACCAGAGAATGCAATTCTCCCGACTGTGAAGTCGTTTGGTCGGCTGCACCCGGTTCGTGGATCGCGGATCGCGGCTGACCGCCTGCCTCCCGGGGCCGATGGTTTCGCCCCCTTGGTGCGTCTGGTGTCCAGGTGGCTCGCAGTTCGCATGTCGTAGTCCGAAGCCGAAGGTCGCCGCAATGTCACAGCCACGCCGGATCGGTCGTGATGCAGGTGTCGTCGAGGCTGCGCAGCAGTTGGTGCCAGGCGCGGGTCTTCGGCAGTTCCCAGCGGAAGAACCAGCGGCAGGCGGCGATCTTGCCCCGGTAGAAGTTGCCGTCCTCCCCCTGGGCGGACGGCAGCGCCCGGGTAGCGGCGGCGGCCATGCGCAGCCAGAGCCAGGCGACCACGGTGTGGCCGAAGGCCTCCAGGAAGGCGGCGGCATTGGCGAGGGCGAGGGCCGGATCCTTGGCCATTACCGGGACCAGGACCCGGAGGGTGGCGTCGGCGTCCGCCAGGGCGGCGCCCAGGGCGGCGGCCTCGGCGGCGAGTTCCGCCGGGGTGTCGGCGATCGTGGCTGTCATGTCCTTCGCCAGCTCGGCGAGGGCGGCGCCGCCGTCCATCACGGCTTTCCGTCCCAGCAGGTCCAGGGCCTGGATGCCGAAGGTGCCCTCGTGAATGGGATTCAGGCGGTTGTCCCGGTAGAACTGCTCCACCGGGTACTCCCGCGTGTAACCGTAGCCGCCATGGACCTGGATGGCCAGGCTGTTGGCCTCCAGGCACCATTGGGAGGGCCAGGACTTGACCACCGGGGTCAGGAGGTCCAGGAGGGCGTGGGCCCGGCGCCGGGCTTCGTCCGCTTCGCCGGTCCTCTCCTCGTCCACTAGGCGGCCGGCATACAGGCACAGGGCCAGGCCGCCTTCCGCGTAGGCCTTCTGGGCCAGCAGCATGCGCCGGACGTCGGCATGCTCGGTGATGGGCACCTGCGGCGTCGTCGGGTCCTTGGCGCCCAGCGGGCGGCCCTGGGGCCGGTTCCTCGCGTAATCCAGCGCATGCAGGTAGCCGGTGTAGCCGAGCATGGCGGCGCCGAAGCCGACGCCGATGCGGGCCTCGTTCATCATGTGGAACATGTACGAGAGGCCCTTGTGGGGCTCGCCCACCAGTTCCGCGTAACAATCGCCCTTCTCGCCGAAGGACAGGAAGGTGTTCACCGTGCCCCGGTAGCCCATCTTGTGGTTCAGGCCGGCCAGGGCCACGTCGTTGCGGGGGCCGCGGCTGCCGTCGTCGTTCACCCGGTAGCGCGGCACGATGAACAGGGAGATGCCCTTGACCCCGGCCGGGGCGCCCTGGATGCGGGCCAGCACCAGGTGCACGATGTTCTCGGAAAGCTCGTGGTCGCCGCCGGAAATCCACATCTTGGTGCCGACGATGCGGTAGCTGCCGTCGGGCTGCGGCGTGGCGGTGGTGCGGATGTCGGCCAGCGACGAGCCGGCCTGGGGCTCGGAGAGGCACATGGTGCCGAAGAAGCGCCCTTCCAGTTCCGGCCGCACATAGCGGTCGATCTGCTCCCGGCTGCCGTGGGCCAGCAGCAGGTTGGCGTTGCCGATGGTCAGGAAGGGGTAGCCGGCGGTTCCCACGTTGGCGGCCTTGAAGATGCCGTTGCAGGCCAGGGCCATCACGTGGGGAAGCTGCATGCCGCCATAATCGTAGTCCTGGCCGGCGGCCATGAAGCCGGCGTCGATGAAGGCCGCCAGGGCTTCCTTGACCTCGGGGATCATGTGCACCCGCTGGCCGTCGAAATGCGGTTCGTTGAGGTCCGCCTTGCGGTTGTGGGTCGCGAACTTGTCCTCGGCGATCTTCTCGGCCGTGTCCAGGGCCGCGGTGAAGGTCTCGCGGCTGTGGTCCGTGTAGCGCGGCCGTTCGCAAAGCCGGTCCACGTCCAGCAGTTCGTAGAGGACGAAATCCAGGTCCCGGCGGTTGATCAGTTTCGACGTCATGGGCGTGTCCCGAAAAGGCGAACCCGGAAGGGCCTGCGCCCCCCCGGGTCCGTTAGCCTACTGCGCTGCCGCCGCCAACTCAGGCCGCCATCAGCGTGGCGCTGAACCGGCCCAGGTGGTGGTCGGTGTCGCCGAAGGTGGCGCAGATCATGGTCAGGCGCTTGAAGTAGTGGCTGACGTTGAGCTCGTCGGTGACGCCCATGCCGCCGTGGAGCTGGATTGCCTGCTGGCCGACCAGGCGGGCCTGCTGACCGATGTAGGCCTTGGCGGCGGTGATGTCCCGGTTGCGCGTTTCGGCGTCGTCGGTTTTCGCGCCGACGGCGGCCAGGATGGCCATGGAACGGGACTGCTCGGTGGCGATGGCCATGTCGGCCATCCGGTGCTGGAGGGCCTGGAACTTGGCCAGCGGCGCGCCGAACTGCTTGCGCGTCTTGAGGTATTCCAGCGTCACTTCGATCAGTGCGGACATGACGCCCACGGCCTCGGCGCAGAGGCCGGCGATGCCAAAGTCGATGGCCCGCTCGACCATGACGTAGCCCTTGTTCAGTTCGCCCACCAGGTCATCGGTGCCCACCTGGACGTGGTCCAGGTGCACCTCGGCGGCGCGGCCGCCGTCCTGGGTGGGGTAGGAGCGCAGGGTCAGGCCAGGTGCGCCGCGATCCACGACGAACAGGGAGATGCCGTGCTCGTCCCGGGTGCCGTCGGAGGTGCGGGCGGAGACGATGAACTTGTCGGCGGACGGGGCGCCGATCACCACGCACTTGTGGCCGGAGATCTTCCATCCATTGGCGTTCCGGACGGCCGTGGTGCCCACGTGGTGCAGGTCGTAACGGCCTTCCGGCTCGTAGTGGGCCAGGCACATCATCAGCTCGCCGCCGGCGACGGCGGGGATCAGCTCGGCCTGCTGGGTTGCGGTGCCGTAGTCGCGGATCAGGCTGCCGGCCACGACGACGGTCTGCAGGTAGGGCTCCAGCAGCAGTCCGCGGCCGACCATCTCCATGACCAGCATGGTGTCGATGGGCGTGCCGGCCAGCCCGCCCTGGTCCTCGGAGAAGGGCAGGGCGAGCAGTCCGAAGTCGGCGTACTGGGCCCAGGCCTCCCTGCTGAATCCGGGCTCGGCCTTGGCCAGGGCGCGGCGATGCTCGAAGCCGTAGTCCTTGGCGATGAAGCGGCGCAGGGTGTCCTGCAGGGCGAGTTGCTCTTCGGTGTAGTTGAAATTCATGGTGCCGTCCTCTCGTTCCGCTTTACAGGCCCAGGATCATCTGGCAGATGATGTTCTTCTGGATTTCGTTGGAGCCGCCGTAGATGGTGGTCTTGCGGTAGTTGAAGTAGTGGCCGGTCAGGGGGCCGGCGTAGTCCGGGTAATAGTCGCCGATCATGGGATCGGGTTCCCAGGTGGCGTCCAGGGACTCGTGCAGGTAGGGCAGGCCGTAATGGCCCAGGGCCTGCATCTGCAGTTCCGTCAGCATCTGCTGGATCTCCGAGCCCTTGATCTTCAGGATGGAGGCTTCCGGTCCGGGGGCCTTCTTCTCGTGCTCGGAGGAGATGACGCGCAGGTTGGTGATCTCCAGGGCCATCAGTTCCAGTTCCACCTGGGCTACCCGGTCCCGGAAGCGCTGGTCGCTCATCAGGGAATGGCCGCCGGCGGTCTGCCGGTGGGCGATCTCCTTCAGCTTCTTCAGCTCCCGCTTCGAACGGCCGACGCCGGCGATGCCCGTGCGCTCGTGTCCGAGCAGGAACTTGGCGTAGGTCCAGCCCTTGTTCTCCTGGCCGATCAGGTTTTCCACGGGCACCTTCACGTCCTCGAACCAGACCTCGTTGATCTCGTGCTCGCCATCCAGCATGATGATCGGCCGCACCGTGATGCCGGGAGTCTTCATGTCGATCAGCAGGAAGGAGATGCCCTCCTGCTGGCGCCCCTCGGTGCTGGTGCGCACGAGGCAGAAGATCCAGTCCGCATGCTGGCCGAGGGTGTTCCAGGTCTTCTGGCCGTTGACGACGTAATGGTCGCCCTGGCGCTCGGCCCGGGTCTTCAGGGAGGCCAGGTCGGAACCGGAACCGGGCTCCGAATAGCCCTGGCACCACCAGTCGGTCGCATCCATGATGCGGGGCAGGAAATAGTCCTGCTGGCCCTTGTTGCCGAAGGTCATGATGACCGGCGCCACCATCTTCAGGCCGAAGGGAAGCTGCATCGGCGCGCCGGCGTCGGAGCACTCCTCGTCGAAGATGTGCTGCTGGACGGCGTTCCAGCCGGGGCCGCCGAACTGCCGGGGCCAGGAGGGGGCGCCCCAGCCCTTGTGGTGCAGGATCTTCTGCCAGCGGACGAAGTCCTCCTTGGCCAGCCGCTTTCCGCCGTGCACCTTGGCGCTGATCTCCTTGGGCAGGTGCGAATGGATGAAGTCGCGCACTTCGGCGCGGAACTGCTGCTCTTCCGGTGTGTAGTCGAGGTCCATGCTGCGAGGGCTCCTGTGGATCGGTCCGCCGAAAACACGAAGTTTTGCTGGGCGGAATTGTGTTTTGCAAAAAAGCAAAGGATACGCGAGAATGCCGGCGGTCGCCAAGCCCGATTCCAGGAGTTCGGATGGGCCGGGCAGTGGCCGGGCATGCGCGGGGATTGTGGGGCGGGGTGCCTCCCGGCAGGTAGGCGTCGGCGCCTAATCGGCGCCGGGTGCCCGGCCCGTGCCCGGAGGGGATATGCTTGGCTCGGCGCCGTAAGGGACCGGTCAGGTATTTACAAGGCCCGGGCGCTTGGATACCATTCCCGTTCGAAAACGAAACAAAGTTCCGCATTGCAGAATTTGTCGGCGATGCGGAAGGGCCTGCGGGGCCCGTGCTCCCGCCCGACAACCCGAATCAATTCCAAGGAGGAGAACAGCCCATGACCCATCGCATCCGCTCCACCGTCGCCGTCGGTGCCCTCTTGCTGGCCGGCAGCGCCTTCGCGCAGGTGAAGATCGCCTATATCGACCCCCTGTCCGGTCCCTTCGCCAACGTCGGCGAGGCCGGCCTGAAGGGCTTCCGGGAGATTGCCGATACGATCAATGCGAAGGGCGGCGCCAACGGGCAGAAGATCGAGTTCGTCCCCTTCGACAACAAGGGCAGCCCGCAGGAGAGCCTGATCAACTTCAAGGCCGTCACCGACCAGGGCATCCGCTTCATCACCCAGGGCAACGGTTCCGGCGTGGCGCACGCGCTGGTGGATGCGGTCAACAAATGGAACGCGCGCAATCCCGACAAGACCGTCCTCTATCTGAACTATGCGGCGGTGGATCCCACGCTGACCAACGATAAGTGCAGCTTCTGGCACTTCCGCTTCGATGCCAACAGCGACATGAAGATGGAGGCCATCACCAACTTCATGGAGAAGGACAAGAGCATCAAGAAGGTCTTCATCATCGGCCAGGACTACGCCCACGGGCACCAGGTGGCGAAGGCCGCCAAGGCGATGCTGGCGAAGAAGCGGCCCGACGTGCAGATCGTCGGCGAGGACCTCCATCCCATCGGCCGGACCAAGGACTTCGCGCCCTACATCGCGAAGATCAAGGCCGCCGGCGCCGACACCGTGATCACCGGCAACTGGGGCAACGACCTGTCGCTGCTCATCAAGGCGGCCAAGGACGCCGGCCTGAAGGCCAAGTTCCACACCTACTATGCCGGCGGTCTCGGCACCCCGGCCGCCATGGGCCCGGCGGGCGAGGGCCTGGTGCTGCAGCTTACCGAGTGGCACATGAACGTCCAGCCCAACAAGGCCGAGGCCTTCGCCACGGCCTTCAACAAGAAGTATCCGGGCGTCGAGTTCTACTACCTGCGGGTGAACACCATGATGCTGATGCTGGCCGAGGCCATGAACAAGGCCAAGTCCACCGATCCCAAGCAGGTGGCCCTGACGCTGGAGGACATGCGCTTCGAGGCCGACAACGGCGAAGTCTGGATGCGCAAGTCCGACCACCAGATGATCCAGCCGCTGTACATCTCCATCTTCAGCAAGGTGGATGGCAAGGCGGTCAAGCACGAGGTCGAGCACACCGGGCACGGTTTCAAGACCCTGGCCTCGATCACCGCCCGGGATTCGCAGCTCCCGACCACCTGCATCATGGAAAGGCCGTAGGCCGCATCGCCTGACCGAACGGGGGCGGGCGGCGGCCCGCCCCGTTTTTTCACCTGACCGGGAACCACGGTGGAGTTCTTCCTCATCTCCCTGCTCAACGGCGTCACCTACGGACTGCTCCTGTTCATGCTGTCCTCGGGGCTGACGCTGATCTTCAGCATGATGGGCGTCCTCAACTTCGCCCATGCGAGCTTCTACATGCTGGGCGCCTATTTCGCCTACCAGATCAGCACCTACTTGGGCTTTGGCGCGGCGCTGCTCGTCGCGCCCCTGGTGGTGGGCGCCCTCGGCGCCGTCGTGGAGCGCTACGGACTGCGCAAGGCGCACCGTTTCGGCCACGTGGCGGAACTGCTCTTCACCTTCGGCCTCGCCTTCCTGGTGGAGGAGATCGTGCATCTGGTCTGGGGAAAGTCCTCGGTGGACTACAAGATCCCGGAGTACTTCGACGGCACGCTGTTCACGCTGTTCTCCACCTCCTTCCCGATCTACAAGGGTTTCATGATGCTGGTGTCGGTGGGCATGCTGGTGGCGCTTTACCTGCTCCTGACCCGTACCCGCATCGGCCTGATCATCCAGGCCGCCCTCTCCAAACCGGACATGGTCCAGGCCCTGGGCCACGACGTGCCGAAGATCTTCATGCTGGTCTTCGGCGGGGGTACGGCCCTGGCCGGCCTGGCCGGCGTCATCGGCGGCAACGCCTTCATCACCGAGCCGGGCATGGCGGCGGCCGTGGGCAGCATCGTCTTCGTGGTCGTCGTGGTCGGGGGCATGGGTTCCCTGGCCGGCGCCTTCGTGGCCTCCCTGCTGATCGGCTGCATCCAGACCTTCTCGGTGGGCATCACCTTCTCGGTCACCGACCTGGCGGCGCTCTTCGGCGTCCGGTTGGAGGACAGTTCCGCCGTGGCGCGCCTGACCGTCACCCAGCTGGCGCCGGTGCTGCCCTACCTGCTGATGGTGGCGATCCTGATCTTCCGGCCCAGGGGCCTGATGGGGGCGCGGGAATCATGATCGAGCCCCTGTTCAGCCGCGGCCGCATCCTGCTCTGGCTCGGCGGGCTGGCCATCGCCATCGTCCTGCCGCTCGTCTTCTCCAAGGGTTTCGCGGTATCCCTGTTGTGCCAGATGGGCATCATGGTGGTCTTCGCCCTGTCCTACAACATGCTTCTGGGACAGACCGGACTGCTCTCCTTCGGCCATGCGGTCTATTACGGCCTGGGCGCCTTCGTGACCATGCACGCGCTGAACATGGTCGGCAAGGGCGGCTTCCCCATCACCCTGCTCCCGCTGGCGGGCGGGGCGGCCGGCATGGCGGCGGGGATCCTGCTGGGCTATGTGACCACCAAGAAGGCCGGTACCACCTTTGCCATGATCTCCCTGGGGATCGGGGAGATGGTCGCCGCCTGTTCCCTGATGTTCCCCGGGTTCTTCGGCGGGGAGGGCGGCGTGTCGGGCAACCGGGTGACAGGCAAGGGCCTGTTCGGCATCAGCTACGGTTCCCAGACGGAGATGTACTACCTGATCGCTGGGTGGGCCTTCGTCTGCGTCGCGGCCATGTTCGCCCTCACCCAGACGCCGCTGGGGCGCATGGCCAACGCCGTCCGCGACAACCCGGAGCGGGCCGAATTCGTGGGCTACGACCCCCAGTGGGTGCGCTACCTGATGATGGTGCTCTCCGGCTTCTTCGCCGGCATCGCGGGCGGACTGACGGCCCTGAACTACGAGATCGTCACGGCGGAGACCCTCAACGCCCACACCTCGGGCGTGGTTCTGCTGATGGCCTTCGTGGGCGGCATAGGGTTCTTCTACGGCCCCATCATCGGCGCAATCCTGATCACCATCATGCAGATCGCCATCGGAGGGATCACCAAGGCCTGGCTTTTCTACTTCGGCCTGTTCTTCCTGTTCATGGTCCTCTACGCCCCCGGCGGCATCGCCAGCCTGCTGACGGTCCAGCGGCGGCTCTGGGTGGCCCGGCTCTGGTGGCCGCTGCTGCCCGGCTACCTGCTGGTGCTGCCGGCCGCCCTGGTGAGCCTGGCCGGCATCGTGGCGCTGGTCGAGATGGGTTACGGACTGCTGGAGCAAGAAGGGACCGGCGAGCACGCGGTGCACCTGGTCGGATTGAGCATCGACGCGGCGAGCGGCGCCGCCTGGGCGGGCGCTGCCGCCCTGCTGGCGGCCGGGCTGCTGCTGGTCCGCTGGACCTGGGGCCGGCTGGAAGTGAAATGGAATGCCGCCTTGTCGGCGCTGCAGAACCCGGGGGGTGCCGCATGAACGCCCCGTACGGCCGCCCGAAGGGGCGCAGCCACGAACATGGAGCCGCGCAGCGGCGAACCGCCGTCACCCACTCCCATCGGGAGGGGGGCGGGGGGAGGGTAGCCCAATGAGCGGGGTGGCGTTGCGGCTCCAGGGCGTCCAGAAGAGTTTCGGGAAGAGCGCCATCATCCGCGGGGTCGATCTGGAGGTTCCGGTCGGGGAACGCCACGCGATCATCGGGCCCAACGGCGCCGGGAAATCCACGCTGTTCAACCTGATCTCGGCGCGCTTCCCGGTCAGCACGGGCCGCATCGAACTGAAGGGCCACGATGTCACCGGCCTGAAGCCCTTCGAGATCAACCGCCGGGGCCTGTCCCGCAGCTTCCAGATCACCAACCTGTTCCACAACCTGTCGGTGTTCGAGAACCTGCGCTGCGCCGTGCTCTGGTCCCTGGGCTACAGGTATTCGTTCTGGCACCGGCTGGCCGGCCTGCGGGACGTGCGGCGGCAGGCCGAGCAGGTCATGGAGGAACTGGGGCTGGCGAAGCGGCGCGACACCCCGGCCGGCATCCTTTCCTACGCGGAGCAGCGGGCCCTGGAGATCGGCATCACCATCGCCGGCGGGGCCGACGTCATCCTCCTCGACGAGCCCACTGCCGGGATGAGCAACACCGAGACGGAGGATGCCGTGGCGCTGATCCGCCGCGTCACGGAGGGCAAGACCCTGATGATGGTGGAGCATGACATGGGCGTGGTCTTCGGGCTGGCCGACCGCATTTCCGTCCTCGTCTACGGCCAGATCATCGCGACCGGCACGCCGGCCGAGATCCGCGCCAATGCCGAGGTCCAGGAAGCCTACCTGGGCACGGCCCACGCGGGGGACGATGGCGATGAGTGAACCGATGCTCGTCATCCGGGACCTCCACGGCTATTACGGCAAGAGCCACGTGCTGCACGGCGTCAACCTGGAGATCGGCCAGGGAGAGATCGTGAGCCTGCTGGGCCGCAACGGCGTGGGCCGGTCCACCACGGCTAAGGCCGTGATGGGCATGGTGGCGGCCCGCGGGAGCATCCGGTTCAAGGGCCAGGAACTGCTGGGCCGCAAGCCCCACGACATCGCACGCCTGGGCGTCGGCTACGTGCCGGAGAACCGGGACATCTTCCCGGACCTGACCGTGAAGCAGAACCTGATGCTGGGCATGAAGTCGGCCCGCCAGAAGGGCCGCTGGTCCATGGACGACATGTACGCGCTTTTCCCCCGCCTGAAGGAGAGGGAGAACACGCCCGGTGGCGTGCTGTCGGGCGGCGAACAACAGATGCTGACCCTCTGTCGCACCCTGATGGGCGACCCGGACCTGATCATGATCGACGAGCCCACGGAGGGCCTTGCGCCGAAAATCGTCGAACTGGTGGGCAGCTTTCTGAAGGAGGTGGAGAAGCGGGGGATCTCCATCCTGCTGGTGGAGCAGAAGCTCGCCATCGCGCTGGACATCTCGGAGCGCCTGTACGTGATGGGCCACGGCCACATCGTGTTCGAGGGGACGCCCGCAGACCTGAAGGACAACGAGGCCGTCCGCAAGGAATGGCTGGAGGTGTGAGCAGGGATTTCAACGTCGAGGGGGCGGGACGCACGACGCGCCGGGACGCCCCGGCGGCCTCGCGGGTGCCGGGGTTGTCTTCGCGCCCCTTTGCGCCTTCGCGACTTTGCGGTGGATGTGGAAGCTTGAGTTGCCCGGCGCCGGCCGGGACCCGTTTTATCTAGGAGAAGCTATGAGTGCGACGCAATACCAGGTGCACGGCAACGTGGCCGTCATCACGCTCGACAACCCGCCGGTGAACGGCCTCGGCTACGACCTGCGCTGCGGCATCGTGGCCGGCGTGGATCAGGCCAATGCCGACCCGGCCGTCCAGGCCATCGTGCTGATCGGCTCGGCCCGGGCCTTCTCGGGCGGAGCCGACATCCGTGAGTTCGGCTCGCCCCGGTCGATCCAGGAACCCAACCTGCTGACCGTGATCCGTGTCGTCGAGGCCTCCGTCAAGCCCACCATCGCCGCCATCGGCGGCGTCTGCATGGGCGGCGGCCTGGAACTGACCCTCGGCTGCCATTTCCGCATCGCCCTGCCGGATGCCTCCATCGCCCTGCCCGAGATCAAGCTGGGCCTGCTGCCGGGCGCCGGCGGCACCCAGCGCATGCCGCGCATCATCGGCGTCGAGGCGAGCCTCAACATGATCCTGAAGGGCGATCCGATCCCGGCCGCCCAGTTCAAGGATTCACCCCTGTTCGACGAATACGTCGAGGGCGACCTGCTGTCGGGCGCCCTGGCCTTCGCCGCGAAGGTGGTCGCCGAGAAGCGGCCGCTGCGCCGCATCCGGGACATGAAGGTGGATTACCCCAACCACGAGGCCTTCCTGCAGTTCTCCCGCAACATGGTCAAGGGCGTGGCGGGGCCCTTCCCGGCGCCGCTGAAGTGCGTGGATGCCATCGCCGCCGCCATCACGAAACCCTTCGACGAGGGCATGAAGATCGAGCGCGAATTCTTCATGGGCCTGATGGGCACGCCGGAATCCCGGGCCCTGCGCCACGCCTTCCAGGGCGAGCGCGCCGCCTCCAAGATCCCGGACGTGCCGGACGACACGCCGACCCGCAAGATCGCCCGCGTGGGCGTCATCGGCGCCGGCACCATGGGCGGCGGCATCAGCATGAACTTCCTCAATGCCGGCGTTCCCGTGACCATCCTGGAAATGAAGCAGGAGGCGCTGGACAAGGGCATCGGCACGATCCGCAAGAACTACGAGAACTCCCTGAAGAAGGGCAAGCTCACCCAGGAGAAACTGGACACCCGCATGGGGCTGCTGACGGGCACCATGTCCTACGATGACCTGAAGGACTGTGACCTCATCATCGAGGCCGTGTTCGAGGACATGGGCGTCAAGGAGCAGGTGTTCAAGAAGCTGGACGAGATCGCCAAGCCCGGCGCCATCCTGGCCTCCAACACCTCCACGCTGGACGTGAACAAGATCGCCAGCTTCACGAAGCGGCCCCAGGACGTGGTGGGCATGCATTTCTTCAGCCCCGCCAACGTGATGAAGCTGCTCGAGGTCGTGCGCGGCGCCGCGACGGCCAAGGACGTGATGGCCACGGTGATGCAGATTGCCAAGAAGATCAGGAAGACGGCCGTGGTCTCCGGCGTCTGCGACGGCTTCATCGGCAACCGGATGATCGAGCACTACGGCCGCGTCGCCGGCTTCCTGCTGGAGGAGGGGGCCACGCCCGCCCAGGTGGACCGGGCGTTGGAAAAATGGGGTATGGCCATGGGCCCCTTCCGCATGGGCGACCTGGCCGGCAACGACATCGGCTGGGCGATCCGCAAGCGCCGCTATGTCGAGAAGCCCCACATCAAGTACGCGAAGTTCGCCGACCGGCTGTGCGAACAGGGCCGCTTCGGCCAGAAGACGGGCAAGGGCTGGTACCTGTACAAGGCCGGCGAGCGCAAGGCCATCCCGGATCCCGAAGTGGAGCAGATGCTCGTGGATTACCGCAAGGAACTGGGCATCACGCCGCGCAAGATCTCGGACGCCGAGATCGTCGAGCGCTGCATCTACGCGCTCGTGAACGAGGGTGCCCGCATCCTGGAGGAAGGCATCGCGGCCCGGGCTTCCGACATCGACATGGTCTACCTGACGGGCTACGGCTTCCCGCTCTTCCGCGGCGGCCCGATGCTCTATGCCGACCAGATGGGACTCTACAACGTGGCTCGCAGCATGAAGGGCTTCGCCGCCGCCAGCGGCGACGACTTCTGGGCGCCGGCGCCGCTGCTGGCGAAGCTCGCCGCCGAAGGCAAGTCCTTCAGCTGATGCCTGGCACCCGCAATGCTTTCCCGCAGAGGCGCCGAGGCGCAGAGAGGAACAACGCAAAGGACTGTCGGATTGGCAGGACGCCCGGAGTCCGCTTGCACTTCTCCGCGGGCCTCCGCGACCTCCGCGCCTCCGCGGTGAGATTTTCTGTCCGGTTGATACCGGCTTAGGAGAAATTCATGACTGATGCAGTGATCGTTTCCACGGCCCGCACGGGCCTTGCCAAGTCCTGGAAGGGCGCCTTCAACATGACCCACGGTGCAACCCTGGGCGCCCATGCCGTCAAACACGCCGTCCAGCGGGCGAAACTCGATCCCGCCGAGGTGGAGGACGTGCTGATGGGCTGTGCCACGCCCGAGGGCGCCTGTGGCAGCAACATCGCACGCCAGATCGCCCTCGCCGCCGGCCTGCCGGTGACCGTGCCGGGCGCCACCGTGAACCGCTTCTGCTCTTCCGGCCTGCAGACCATCGCCATGGCCGCCCAGCGCGTCATCGCCGGCGAAGGGGACGTCTTCGTCGCCGGCGGCGTCGAGAGCATCTCCTGCGTGCAGCAGGAGGCCAACCGCCACATGATCTGCGATCCGGCCCTGCTCGCCGCCAAGCCGGAGATCTACTGGAACATGCTGCAGACCGCCGAGCAGGTGGCCAAGCGTTACCGGATCGCGAAGGAGCGCCAGGACGAGTATGGGGTGCGCAGCCAGCAGCGGGCCGCCGCCGCCGCCGCCGCCGGCAAATTCGACGACGAAATCGTGCCGATGACCGTCACCATGGGCATGGCCGACAAGGCCACCGGGCGGCTGTTCACCAAGGAGGTGTCCATCGCCGCCGACGAGGGCATCCGCGCCGACACGACGCTGGAGGGTGTTTCCAAGATCCGTTCCGCCATCCCCGGCGGCGTCATCACGGCCGGAAACGCCAGCCAGTTCTCCGACGGCTCGTCGGCCGCCGTGGTGATGAACGCCAAGGTCGCCGAACAGAAAGGCCTCCAGCCCCTGGGCATCTTCCGCGGGTTCGCGGTGGCCGGATGCGAGCCCGACGAGATGGGCATCGGGCCGGTGTTCGCCGTGCCCAAGCTCCTCAAGAAGGCGGGCCTGAAGGTCGAGGATATCGACCTTTGGGAACTCAACGAAGCCTTTGCCGTGCAGGTGCTCTATTGCGCGGACACCCTGGGCATCCCGATGGACCGTCTCAACGTGAATGGCGGCGCCATTGCCGTAGGCCATCCCTACGGCGTTTCCGGCGCCCGCCTGGTCGGCCATGCGCTGATCGAGGGCAAGCGCCGCGGAGCCAAGCGCGTGGTCGTCACCATGTGCATCGGTGGCGGCCAGGGCGCGGCCGGCCTGTTCGAGGTGGTCTGAGGAATTGCATCAACCACCAAGGCACCAAGGACACCGAGGACACCAAGGTTCACCGAGTGAGGCTTTGGTGATCGGGCAGTTCCTGGTGCCTCTTGGTGAACCTGGTGTCCCGGTGGTTCTGGTTCGCTGTCTTTCTATTCAAGGAGCATCATGAGCGTCAAACAGCTATTCGATCTCACCGGCAAGATCGCGCTGATCACCGGCGGGTCCCGCGGCCTCGGGCTGCAGATGGCCGAGGCCCTGGGGGAGATGGGCGCCAAGGTGGCCATCACCGCGCGCAAGGCCGACGAACTGAAGGAGGCCGAGGCCCACCTGACCAGCCTCGGCGTCCAGGTCCTGACCATCGTCAACGACCTGTCCAGGTTCGACCGGATCCCCGGCATGGTGGACCAGGTCCTCGCCCATTACGGCACCATCGACATACTGGTGAACAACGCCGGCGCCACCTGGGGCGCCCCGGCCGAGGACTACCCGGACGAGGCCTGGAAGAAGGTGATGGACCTGAACATCAACGCCATGTTCTTCCTCAGCCGGGAAGTGGGCAAGCGGGTGATGATCCCGAAGAAGTCAGGGAAGATCATCAACGTCGCCTCGGTCGCCGGTCTGGCGGGCGGTCCCCCGGACATGCACACCATCGGCTACAACGCCTCCAAGGGCGCCGCCGTGAACTTCACCCGGGCCCTGGGCTCCGAGTGGGGCAAGTACAACATCAACGTGAATGCCATCTGCCCCGGCTTCTTCCCCTCCAAGATGTCCAAGGGTCTGCTGGAGAAGATCGAGAAGATGGTCATCGCCACGACGCCGTTGCACCGGCTGGGCGGCGACGAGGACCTGAAGGGCACCGTGGTCTTCCTGGCCTCCGAGGCCTCCCGCCACATCACCGGCCAGTACATCGCCGTGGACGGCGGCGCCTGCACGGCGTGAGCGACCCGCGAAGCCGCCCACCAGCGAGCCAAAGGCTCGCGCAGGACTGCCGAACGGCGGGTCCGGCCAACGGCCGGATGCAGCGAAGCTGCACAGAGGGGCCCAGCCAAGGACCCGGAACCGCGCAGCGGCAAACCGCCGTCACCCCCTCCCTCGGGGAGGGGGCTGGGGGGAGGGCTCCCCTATTCCCCGAAGGGGAGCGCTTGCGCTCCCCCTCCCGTGGGGCGGGGGGCGGGGGAAGGGGGGGGCGATGACGGGCACCCAGGACGTCTTCTTCGGCCTCAGCATCCCCTTCCTGCGGCTGCTCGGCGTCCAGGCCGAGCACGCGGGCGGAGGCACCTCCCGCATCTCGCTCGAACTGCGCCCGGAGTTGATGAACAGCTTCCAGGTCTCCCACGGCGGCGTCATCATGACCATGCTGGACGTGGCCATGGCCGTGGCGAGCCGCGGCATGCGCGGCCATGCCGGGGGCGTGATGACGGTGGATATGTCCGTCAGCTTCCTGCGCTCGGCCCGCGGCCGCATCATCGCCGAAGGCAAGGTCCTGCGCGGCGGTCGGTCGCTCTTCTTCTGCGAGGGTGCCGCCTTCGACGAGAGCGGCGAGATGGTGGCCAAGTCCCTGGGCACCTTCAAGCTGCGCAAGGAGATGAAGGAGGGCGAGGGCAATTGAAGCCCCTCGCGCGATTCAGGAACGTCGTGCTGGCCGGCGGCGGCAACCGCTGCTGGTGGCAGGCGGGCTTCTGGAACGCCGTCGCCGAGCCCGGCGGGCTGGCGCCTGAGCGGATCGCGGCCGTCTCGGCCGGTTCCTCGACGGCGTGCATGCTGGTTGCCGGCAAGACCCCGGAGACCCTGGCCTACTACGACGACATCACCCGGCGCAACCCGCGGAATTTCTACCCCGGCAACTGGCTGAAGGGCGAACGGGCCTTTCCCCATGCCGCCATGTACCGGACGGCATTGCTCACCATCCTCGACGCCGAGGCCCTGAAGCGCCTGCATGCCGGCCCGGAGATCTACGTTCAGGTGGCCCGGCTGCCCTCCTGGCTTGGACCGAGGAGCGGTGTCCTCGCCGGCATCCTTGCCTACCAGTTCGACAAGAAGGTCCGCAAGGCGCTGCACCCGAAGCTCGGCCAGCGGGTCGGCTTCCGCCGCGACGTTTTCCGGGTGAAGGACTGCCAGACCCCGGAACAACTGGCGGACCTGATCCTCGCCTCCTCCTGCACGCCCCCCTTTACGCCGGTGCTGCGGTTGCACGGCCAGGTGGCCCTGGACGGCGGGATGGTGGACAACGTGCCGGTGGGTGCCCTGGACCACGCCCCGGGCGGGCGCCGGGGACCCACGCTCGTCCTGCTCTCCCGCCGCTACGGCCGATCCCTTCCGGCGAACGAGGAGTTCCATTACGTCCAGCCCTCGCGGCCCGTGCCCATCAAGGGCTGGGATTACACGAACCCGGCCGGGGTGCGCGCGGCCTACGACCTGGGGGTTGCCGACGGCGAGGCCTTCCTCGCAGACATGTTGAGGAACGGCGCCCAACGATGATTCGAACCCGCCAACGCAAAGACGCGAAGACGCAGAGGTCGCAAAGGAATGCGATCGAACTCCGGTGTCGCGTCGAAAGAGCAGGAACACCCGCCTTCCCGGTTGGCTTGCTTTGCGTCCCTTTGCGCCTCGGCGACTTTGCGGTGGACTGCTGATTTCAGAGGAACCCTCCATTGACTGAAAGGAATCTCCAGATCGTCCTCGCCAGCCGGCCGACCGGCTGGGTCGAGGAAGCGAATTTCCGCCTCCAGGAGGCGCCGGTGCCCGAGCCGGGAGACGGCCAGGTGCTGGTGCGCAACCGCTGGCTATCCCTGGATCCCTACATGCGCGGCCGCATGTCGGATGCCAAGTCCTATGCCAAGCCGGTCGAGATCGGCGAGGTCATGGTCGGCGGCACGGCCGGCGAGGTAGTCGCTTCCCGCCACCCGGGCTTTGCGCCTGGCGATGCGGTCACCGGTTCCCTGGGCTGGCAGCGCTATGGCGTCGCCGACGGCCGGGCATTGCAGAAAGTGGACACGCGGGAGATTCCACTGTCCGCCTACCTGGGCCCGGTCGGAATGCCCGGCGTCACGGCCTGGGTGGGACTGATCGACATCTGCGCGCCGAAATCCGGCGACACGGTGGTCGTGACGGCCGCCTCCGGCGCCGTGGGCAGCGTCGTCGGGCAGTTGGCGAAGATCCACGGCTGCCAGGTGGTGGGCGTCGCCGGCGGTCCGGAGAAGTGCCGCTACGTGGTCGAGGAACTGGGCTTCGACGCCTGCGTGGACTACAAGGCCGGCAACCTGCGGGGCGACCTGAAGCAGGCGCTGCCGAACGGCATCGACTGCCTCTTCGAGAACGTGGGCGGCGAGATCTTCGACACCCTGCTGGCGCGCATGAACGCCTTCGGACGCATCGCCCTGTGCGGGCTGATCTCCGACTACAACACCGCCGATCCCTACGGCATGAAGAACATCCGCTCCGTGCTGGTGAACCGGGTGAAGATGCAGGGCTTCATCGTCTCCGACCGCATGGAACTGTGGCCGCCGGCCCTCAAGGAACTGGCCGGGCACGTGGCGGCCGGCCGGCTCAAGTACCGGGAGACGGTGGCGGAGGGACTGGCCGAGGCACCGGCCGCCTTCATCGGCATGCTGCGGGGGAGGAATTTCGGCAAGCAGCTGGTGAGACTGGATTGAATTCGGAAACCCGCCGCAAGGACGCAAAGGCGCGCAGGAACGCAGGGATGGGCGAGCAGCGGCGACGGACCGGTGTCATCGCGTCTTTCCGTTGCGAACCTCGGGCCTCGGCGCCTTGGCGGTGGACACTGGAGGTTCGAAAATGAGCGAGAAATTCAGCGGCACGCGGGCAGTGGCGCCGCAGCATGCCTTCGACGTGGGCCGCCTGGCCGACTGGATGAAAGCCCACGTGGACGGCTTCAAGGGCGACCTGTCGGTGGAGCAGTTCAAGGGCGGACAGTCCAATCCGACCTTCCTGCTGTCGGCCGGGGACCACCGCTACGTGATGCGGCGCAAGCCCCCGGGCAAGCTGCTTCCGTCCGCCCATGCGGTGGACCGGGAATACCGGGTGATCTCGGCCCTGGCGGATACCGGCGTTCCGGTGGCGCGCAGCTACGCCCTGTGCGAGGACGACGGCGTCATCGGCACCGCGTTCTACATCATGGACTACGTGCAGGGCCGCATCATCTGGGACCCGGCGGTGCCGGACGTGGCCCCGGCCGAGCGCACGGCCATCTTCGACGAGCTGAACCGGGTCATCGCTGCGCTGCACAGCGTCGATTACGAAGCCGTGGGCCTCGGCGACTACGGCAAGCCCGGCAGCTACCTGGAGCGCCAGGTGGGCCGCTGGTCGAAGCAGTACAAGGCCTCCGAGACGGAGTCCATCCCGGCCATGGACCACCTGATGGAATGGCTTCCACGGCACATCCCGCCCGGCGACGAGACGCGCATCACCCATGGCGACTACCGGCTGGACAACGTGATCTTCCATCCCACCGAGCCGCGCATCCTGGCCGTCCTCGACTGGGAACTGTCGACCCTCGGCCATCCCCTGGCCGACTTCGCCTACCACTGCATGACCTGGCGGCTCTCGCCGAACCAGTTCCGCGGCCTGGTGGGCTACGACCTGAAGGCCCTGGGCATTCCCTCCGAGGAGGAATACGTGGCCGCCTATTGCCGGCGCACGGGTCGCGAAGGAATCCCCAAGGCGGAGTGGGAGTACTACATCGCCTTCAACATGTTCCGCCTCGCCGCCATCATCCAGGGAATCATGGCGCGGGCGGTGCAGGGCAACGCCTCCAGCGCCGAGGCGGTGGAAATGGGCAAGCGCGCCCGCCCGCTGGCCGAGGAGGCCTGGCGGCAGGTGGAAAGAATCACCGGAAAATCTTGACGAAAGGAAGACGGCTATGGATTTCGCATACTCACCGAAAGTGCAGGACCTCCGCAAGCGGGTGCAGGCCTTCATGGACAAGCACATCTACCCGAACGAGGCCGCCTTCGACGCCGAGGTCGAGGAGAACCGCCGCAAGGGCAACGTGTGGCTGCCCACGCAGATGATGGAGAGGCTGAAGGAGCAGGCCAAGGCCGAAGGCCTGTGGAACCTTTTCCTGCCGGAGTCCAAGTACGGCGCGGGACTGACCAACCTGGAGTACGCGCCCCTGTGCGAAATCATGGGCCGCTCCCACATCGCACCGGAGGCCTTCAACTGCTCCGCCCCGGACACGGGCAACATGGAGACCATCGAGCGCTACGGCAACGAGGCCCAGAAGAAGCAGTGGCTGGAGCCCCTGCTGGAAGGGAAGATCCGCTCCGGCTTCGCCATGACCGAGCCGGCAGTGGCCTCCTCGGACGCCACCAACATCCAGGCCAGCATCGTCCGCGAGGGTGATGAATACGTCATCAACGGCCGCAAGTGGTGGACCTCCGGCGCCCCCGACCCGCGCTGCCGGATCCTCATCTTCATGGGCAAGACGGACCCGGACAACCCGAGCCGCCACAGCCAGCAGTCGATGATCCTGGTGCCCATGGACACCCCGGGCGTGAAGCTGGTCCGCCCCCTCAACGTCTTCGGCTACGACCACGCGCCCCACGGCCACGGCGAAGTGGATTTCGAGAACGTGCGCGTTCCCGTCTCCAACATCCTGCTCGGCGAGGGCCGCGGCTTCGAGATCGCCCAGGGTCGCCTGGGCCCGGGCCGCATCCACCATTGCATGCGCCTGATCGGCGTCGCCGAACGTGCGCTGGAGCTCATGTGCCGCCGGGCGCTGAAGCGGGTCGCCTTCCACCGGCCGGTGGCCGACCAGGGCGTCACCCGGGAGCGCATCGCCAACGCACGCCTGATGATCGACCAGGCCCGTTTCCTGACGCTGAACGCCGCCTACATGATGGACACCGTGGGCAACAAGATCGCCAAAAAGGAGATCGCCATGATCAAGGTCGTGGCCCCCAACATGGCCTGCCAGGTGATCGACATGGCCATGCAGGTGCACGGCGGCGGCGGGGTCTCCGACGATTTCCCGCTGGCCGCGGCCTACGCCAACGCCCGCACGCTGCGCTTCGC
>JAEUNJ010000120.1 GCA_016791145.1 Rhodocyclaceae bacterium
GGGCACCCTCTACGGCGGCACCTACAACCTCTTCGCCCACACCATGCCGCAGCTCGGCATCGAGGTGCGCTTCGCCGACTACCGGGACCCGGCCTCCTTCGCGCCGCTGATCGACGGCCGCACCAAGGCGGTGTTCTGCGAGTCCATCGGCAACCCCCTGGGCAACGTGGTGGACCTGGCCGCCCTGGCCGACGTGGCCCATGCCGCCGGCGTGCCGCTGATCGTGGACAACACGGTGCCGACGCCCTACCTGTGCCGGCCCTTCGAGCACGGCGCGGACATCGTGGTGCACGCCCTGACCAAGTACCTGGGCGGCCACGGCAACTCCATCGGCGGCGTGATCGTCGATTCCGGCAAGTTCCCCTGGGCCCAGCACAAGGCGCGCTTCAAGCGCCTGAACGAGCCGGACGTCTCCTACCACGGCGTGGTCTACACGGAGGCCCTGGGCCCCGCGGCGTATATCGGCCGGGCCCGGGTGGTGCCGCTGCGCAACACCGGCGCGGCCATCTCCCCGTTCAACAGCTTCCTGGTGCTGCAGGGCATCGAGACCCTGGCCGTGCGCATGGACCGCATCTGCGAGAACACCCTGGCCGTCGCCCAATTCCTCAAGGGCCACGCCAAGGTGGGCTGGGTCAATTACGCCGGCCTGCCGGACCACCCGGACCACCACCTGGTGCAGAAGTACATGGGCGGCCGGGCCTCGGGCATCCTCTCCTTCGGCGTCAAGGGCGGCCTGGAGGCCGGCGCCCGCTTCCAGGACGCGCTGAAGCTGGTGACCCGGCTGGTAAACATCGGCGACGCCAAGTCCCTGGCCTGCCACCCGGCGAGCACGACGCACCGCCAACTCTCCCCGGCGGAACTGGCCAAGGCCGGCGTCTCGGTGGACATGGTGCGCCTGTCCATCGGCATCGAGCACATCGACGACATCAAGGCCGACCTGGAGCAGGCCCTGGCGGCGGCGTAAGCGGCCGGCGGGCGAGGCAACAGGGGCGCCGTCCCGCGACGGCGCCCTTTTTCTTTTCGGCAGGCCGCTCCCGGGAAAGCCGACCGGCACCGCACGGCCTCATGCATTTGGCCTTTGCCCTTTGCGGGAGCGCCGTCCCCGGCGCGATCACGGCGGTCCGGGCCCATCGCGGCGAGGACGCCGCCCCCACGCAAACCGATGGCATCCCGGCCGAAGCAGGGTTTATCCCTGCCTTTCTCGGCGGCCCTTTGCGCCTTCGCGTCTTTGCGGTGAGGTCTTGACTCTCTTGACTCTTCGGCGCACGGCGGCCGAAGGACAAAACGAAAAGGGCGCCGTCCCTCGACGGCGCCCTTCTTGTTTGTTGGCGGAGCGGACGGGACTCGAACCCGCGACCCCCGGCGTGACAGGCCGGTATTCTAACCAACTGAACTACCGCTCCGCGCTTGACTGGTGGAACCCCGCGGCAGGCGGATGCTCCGGAATCCGGTCTCCGGGACGGCGTGTTTCGAGGCCCGGATCGCTGCCGCGCTCGGCAACGAGGCGCGGATTCTGCCATTGTTTCTGCTTCGATGCAACATCCGGCGGACGAAACCTCCGCCGGTCCGCCGGGGCGTCCTTCCCCATGCCTCGCCATGCCCCCGGGACGCCCTTCCCTGCCCGCGGCGGCCCGCCGGCCGGCCCTCAGCCCGACAGTTCCGGCCGGTCGTTGAACTGGGAGAGGGCCTCGGGATTGGCCAGGGCCTCCACGTTCTTCACCGGCCGGCCGTGGACGAGGTTGCGCACGGCCAGCTCGACGATCTTGCCGCTCTTGGTGCGCGGGATGTCCCCCACCTGGAGGATCTTGGCGGGCACGTGGCGGGGCGTGGTGTTCTCGCGGATCACCTGCTTGATGCGGGCGATCAGGGCGTCGTCGAGGACCAGGCCCTCGCGCAGGCGGACGAAGAGGACCACGCGCACGTCGTTGGGGGCCTCGGGCGGCCAGTCCTGGCCGATGACCAGGGCTTCCATCACCTCCTCCAGCTTCTCCACCTGGCGGTAGATCTCGGCGGTGCCGATGCGCACCCCGCCGGGGTTCAG
>JAEUNJ010000125.1 GCA_016791145.1 Rhodocyclaceae bacterium
TGCCACCAACCCGGACGGGGAATCCTGCGAGTTCGCCATCGTCGTCGCCGACGACTGGCAGGGCAAGGGCCTGGCGCGGCGGCTGATGGGCATCCTGATCGAGACCGCGCGCAGCCGCGGCCTCAAGTACATGAACGGCGATTTCCTGACCGAGAACAGCCGCATGCTGAAGTTCGTCGCCACCCTGGGCTTCGTCCTCTCGGCCCACCCGGAGGACCCGGGGCTCAAGCGCGGGGTGCTGGTCCTGAACTGAAGCAGGAAGGCCCCGGACCCCGGGGCCTTTTCATTTCAACCGCGCAAGGGCTTCACCGCAAAGGCGCCAAGGGTCGCGGAGGAAACCGGAGACGCGCCTTCCCTGCGGGCGCGCCCCCTGCCCTCGACTCGTGACGCTCCGCTCGGTCACAAGCTCTTGTGCGTGCCGTCGCACCGAACCCCGTTCCTGCTGTGCTTGCAGGCGCAGAACCAGACCTTCTCGCTCGCCGTCGCCTTGTATTCCACCGGCGTGAAGGCCGTGCCCTGGTGGCTGCCGTCGCAGAAGGGCTGCTTCGCACTGCGGCCGCAGGAACACCACCAGTAGCTCTTGCCCGCCTCCACGTCCACCGCGCAGGGGGCCTTCTGGGCGATCACGGGGGTCTTGTCGTCTGCCATGCTGTTTCTCCTCGTTCGAATGGGCGTCAGGGGCCGCGGGTCCGCCCGCGGCCGGCCAGGTAGCCTAGCACCGTCAGGGCGCCGGCGGCGGTCATCGCGCCGGTCATGGCCGCCGCGCTGCCGTCGTAGAGGCCCGCGGCGAGCATCGTGGCCAGGGCGGCGAGGCCGATCTGGGCGGTGCCGACGATGCCGGCGGCGAAGCCGGCCGCCTGGGGCACCGGTTCCAGGGCCACGGCCGTGGCATTGGGCAGCAGCAGCCCGATGCCCAGCAGGTAGACGGACACGCACGTCCACAGCAGCGGCAACGGCACCTTGCCCGCCGCCGTGATGGCCCCCAGCAGCAGCGTCGCCGCCGCGAAGGCCGCCACCGAAGCGGCCAGCATGCCGCGCACGCCGAAGCGGGCCACCCAGCGGCGGCTGGCCACGCCGCCCACCGTGTAGGCCGCCGCCGAGAGGGCGAAGACCGGCCCCACCCAGCCCGGCGAGAGGCCGTAGACCTCCACCAGGATGGGGGAGGCGCCCGTCACCACCGTCATGTAGCCGCCGAAGGCCAGGGCGAGCAGCGCCGTGCCCCACAGGCATTGGAAGGAACCGAAGAAGGCCCGCACGCTGGCCGCCAGTTGCCCCGGCGCCGACGCCGCGGGCACGCCCGCGCGCAGCGGACGCGTCTCCCGGAGCACCAGGCGCACCGCCACCAGCAGCACCAGGGCCAGCGCCACGCTGACCGTGAAGGTGGCCCGCCAGCCCCAGAGCACCGCCAGCCCGCTGCCCAGCAGGGGCGCCGCCAGCGTCGCCACGCCGAGCAGCGTCACCATCACCGACATCAGCTGCGAGGCCCGCACGCCGGAGGCGATGTCGCGGATCACCGCCCGCCCCAGCACCGGCCCCGCCGCCCCGGCCAGGCCCTGCACGAAGCGGGCGGCGAGCACCGTCCCCATGTCCTGGCTCAGCGCCGTCACCGCCCCCGCCGCCAGGAAGACCCCGAGGCCGCCGTAAAGCACCGGCAGCCGCCCGTAGCGGTCCGCCGCCATGCCCACCGGCACCTGCCCCAGGGCGTAGGCGACCAGATAGAGGCTGATGATCAGCGGCGCCAGCCGCGGCTCAGCCCCCAGGTCCCGGGCCACCAGGGCCAGCACCGGCATGCTCACGTCGATGGTGACAGCCGACATGCAGACCAGCCCGCCGATGACGGCGACGACGGCGGGGGTAGGGTGGAGGCGCGGCGGCGCGGATTCGGGAGGATGCATCAGAATCGTAATTTTCTCGAGATTTTGGATTATAACGGCGATATTTCCGCTCAGCCCCGGCGGAATATGGCGGCGCCCGTGCGCAGCCTCGAGCAGGCCGTCCGGGTGTGCCGGGCCGTCAGGCTTGTCGGATCGCCGAAGCGGAGGATTGCGGATTGCGCCGGGTTGCCCCGACGCAAGGGTCGTTCAGAACGCGATCGGCCGGTCAGGAACCCGTTCTCTCGAACCACTTCACCAGCGTCGCGAACATCGTCTCGGGATCCACCGGCTTGGCGATGAAGTCGTCCATTCCCGCCCCCATGCAGCGCGCCTTGTCCTCCGCAAAGGCATTGGCGGTCATGGCCAGGATCGGGACGGGGCGCGCCCCCGGCAATCCACGGATCCTCCGGGTCGCTTCCAGTCCGTCCATGTTCGGCATCTGCATGTCCATCAGGATCAGGTCATAGGTCGTGCGGCCCGCCCGTTCGACCGCCTGGACGCCGTCCTCGGCTTCTTCGACGATCTGGCCGACATCCTCCAGGAGCCCGCGGGTGACTTCCCGATTGATCGGTTCGTCGTCGGCGAGCAGGATCCGCCGGCCCTTGAACTCCAGCAGCAGGCGCGTCTCCGCATCCGCCCGGCGCGGCAACGACTGCGTCACCTTGGGGGCGTTGCCACGCCGCAGGTGGACCGTGAACCAGAAGGTGCTGCCCTCGCCCGGGACGCTCTCGACGCCGGCATCGCCGCCCATCAACCGGGCGAATTTTCGCGTGATGGCCAAGCCGAGCCCTGTTCCGCCGTACTTCCGGCTGACTGACTGGTCGGCCTGTTCGAAGGCGGAGAAGAGTCTGGGCACCGTTTCGGGCTCGATCCCGATGCCCGTGTCCTGGACCTCGATCCTGGACTGGACGGCATCCGCGGTCTCGCCTACCGGGAATGCGCGCAAGGTCACCGTGCCGGCGTCAGTAAATTTGATCGCATTGGTCGCGTAGTTGAGCAGCCCCTGCTGGATGCGGGTTGGATCTCCGAGCAGACCCGCCGGAAAGGGCGCGACTTCGACGCGGAGCTGGAGGTTCTTCTCCCTGGCCTGATTGGCCACCATGCCGGCAACGTCCGCGGCGATCTTGCCCATCTGGACCTCCGCCTCGTCGAGGGCAAAGTGCCCGGCCTCGATCTTCGACAGATCCAGGATGGCATTGATGATTTCCAGCAGGTGCCGGCCGGCGGCATCGATCTTCTCGAGCTTCTCCGCCTGCGGCCCGGTCACTCCGGAACGCCTCAGCAGGTGCGCCATGCCGGTGATCGCATTGAGCGGCGTGCGGATCTCGTGCGACATGTTGGCGAGAAACGCGCTTTTCGCCACGTTGGCAGCTTCGGCCGCCTCCTTCGCCTGTTCCAGCTCGGCCGTGCGCTCGCGGACCAGGGCCTCCAGGCGGGTCCTGTGATTCTGCAGTTCCGCCTCGTTCTGCTTGCGCACGGTGATGTCTATCACATAGGCCAGGATGCACTCCTCGCCTCCCACCTCCACCATTTCCGCCGAGATGCTCACCTGGCGCCGGCCACCGCTCCGATGCAGCCAGGACGCCTCCCACCCGACCACGCGGCCGTCCCGCCGCAGGGCCTCCACCCAGGCCTGGCGTGACGCCGCATCGGGCCATATCTGCAATTCCACTGAAGTGCGTCCGATCAGGTCCTCCCGCCGCCAGCCGAAATCCCGTTCGTAATTGCGGTTCACCTCCAGGAACCGCCCATCCCGGGCCCTGGCGATGGAAGCGGCGATGGGACTGGAGAAGAACGCCTTGTTGAAGCGTTCCTCGGAGGCGCGCATTTCCTCTTCGGCATGCTTGCGTTCGCTGATGTCCTGGAGGGCACCGTAGAGTCGATGGCCGCCCGCATCGCCGGACGCCTCGTCCACCCGGGCGACACTGCGCACGTGATGCATCGTTCCACTCCGGTCGCGTATCCTCAGCACCACGTCGCTCGACTGTCCCGGCTGCAGCCCGGTGACGTTCCGGGTGAAGGACTCGCCGTCCTCTTCGACCACGAAAGGCCGCCAACAGCCCAGGGCGAGGATCTCCTCGGAATGGCAGCCGAACACCGGCTCCGCGTTGCCGCCCATCCAGTCCACGCGGAACAGGCCGTCGTCGGAACGCCGGCAGGAATAGATCAGGTCGCTGGTGATCGAGGAAATGACGCGGAAGCGGTTTTCGCTCACCGTCAGCGCGGCCTCGGCGCGTTTGCGTTCCGAAATATCCGAGCAAAGGGCCATCATGCGTCCGTCCGGCATCACGATGGCCCGCAGCGCAACGATGACCTCGCCGCCGTCCTTCCTCGCGAGGGCGATCTCGGCATCGCCTGCGCCACTGAGCGACACTGCCTCCAGTACCGCCCCGAAGGTTCCCGCACCTTGGGGCGAAACGATGTCCGCCAGCGACATGCCGAGCAAGGCTTCGCGGCCGTACCCGACCAGACCGCAGGCGGATGGATTGACGTCCGCAATGCGTCCCGCGGCGTCGGTCACGAATATGCCTCCCGGCGTTGCTTCCACGTAGGCGCGGAAACGGAACTCGCTGGCCAGCAATTCCGCTGCGTCCGCGATGCGCTGACGCCAGAAGCGCCGCGCGAGCCAGGACGCGAGGATGCTGACGACGAGGAATGCCGCGAGCAGCAGGGCCATTTTTCGAATCTCGTCGTACCACGGCTCCAGGTAATCCTGCGGGGCCATGCCCACCGCCAGGGTCATGTCCATGTTCCGCACGCGGCGGTAGGCATAGGTCCGCTCGATGCCGTCCGGCGCCTTCGCGACATGAAATATCCCGGACTCCCTGCCGGACGCGACCAGGGCCTTGAAATCGTCGGACACGATCTTCGCGCCGATCACGCCACCGGGCCCGTCGACCGGCGGGAAGCGCGTCACCAGGCCATAGTCCAGCTGCCGGATCACGGCCGAGCCGTGGGGTCCCAGTTCCACCTTGGATATCAGGCCGGTGAAATGGCTCACCGGAACGGCGGCCGACACCACGCCGGCAAAGGACCCGTCGGGATTCCGGTACGAGCGGGTGAAGGCGATCACCCAGAGTTTCGAGACCCGTCCCATGATGGGCTCGGTGACGATCAGCCGGGCTCCCGGCGCGGCCTGGTGCAACGTGAAAAACGCGCGATCCGCGTAGCTCGCCGGCCGAGTCCGTTCCACGCCCTTCCCCCACAGGACGCGCCCGGCACTGTCGCTCGCACGAAAGGCGTCCACTTCGGCCAGACGACCTTGATGAAGGGCAAGCAGGCGTTCGATGGCCGCATCGTCGAGCCGGTGGCCTTCGGCCTGGTGCTCCAGGCTGTCGACGATGGCGAGCAGGGCCAGGTCGATCCGCTGGGCCGAATCGGAAATGTTCTCCTCGACGAGGCTGGCCAGGTTGGTCGTAGTGCGGTGGACCTGTTCCACGGTCTTCTCGCGGCCGAAGATCAGGCTCTGGACGGCAATGGCGACGACGATCAGATTGACCGCCACCACGGCCAGCAGCAGCCACCGGGGAACCCCGGCGGCGGCGGCCAGCGGAGGAGGCAGAATCTGGGGACGGGAAGGTTGAGAAGGGCGCATGGAGCGGTCCGACCATGGCCGCTTGCCGGACTTGACGGCACGGCTCTTGGGCGATTATCCGCCTTCCCGGTCCGCCACGCCACGTTGCGCATCGGGTTCGCCGGCAAAAAAACGGGCCGCCCGCGGCGGCCCGTCCCTGACGCTACAAGCACCCGTCTTCAGGTCACCACGCTCAGGAAGGTCTCGTTGAGCTTGCGGTCGTGGTAGAAGACGCCGGCACCCACCTCGTCCATGGTCCACTTGATCGGCTTGCAGTCCGGGTAGGTCTGGTAGCCGCCGCAGAAGGTCTCGAAGCGG
>JAEUNJ010000242.1 GCA_016791145.1 Rhodocyclaceae bacterium
CGGAGCGCCGAAACCGCCCGTTCCGCGAGGAGGTGGCACAGGCTCTCCCGCAGCGGGTGGGCAACGACGACGAGGCACCTCATGGCGAACCCTCCGTCCCGAGCGCCTTGGCCATGAAGGCCGCCGACGCCGGGCAGAGCCACGCGAACCGGGCCGTGGCCAGGATGGCCTGGGGCGCGGACTCCCGAGGGTCCAGCAGCGGGCCGATGGTGAAATCCGCAGCGGCGGATTGCGGGCGTTTCCGGTGGGCCATGCGTCGTCTCCCCGTGGTCCATGTCCCGCCCGGACCGGGTCGTCCGGGCCTCCCCGTCCGCGGCGGATCGTATTCGAATGGTATGTCAGATCGGCCCCGGCGGGAAGCGTGCGGGGCACGGTCGGGCGCCATCGGCACTAGACGTCCTTGCCGGCGGACATTCCCTCGGCAAGGACCGAGGCCAGGGCCGCGGCATCGGGCAGGGGGGTCAGTGCGTAGCTCAGGAAGACGCCTTCCCCGCGATCCTCCGGCGGCTGCACCAGCACGTCGAGCGTGCCGTAGCCGAGCAGGCGTTCCAGCGCCGACTGGCGCACCCGCAGGCCTTTCACGTCCGCCATCCCGACGACCAGTGCCGGCATCCACCGCCGGGCGAAGACGAGCCGGCGGTCGGTGACGAAGATCGCCGGCGAATGGAGCATCCTGCCCGCGTGGGCGCCGACCAGGGGGAGGGCCGGCAGGACGGCGAGCCGGATGAATCCGGGTTCGACGATGGCCGAAAACACGGCCAAGGCGAGGACAATGCCGCCCAGGAAGAGGAGGAGCCCCAATCTCACCGCCCGGGGCCGGGTCACGTGGCGGACCCCCTCGCCGGGCGCCAGCAGCCTGGCCGCGTGGGCCGGCAGTTCCCGAACCCTGTCCTTCTCCCCCAATGCCTTCTCCCGTCCGGCGAGCGCCGAACCTTGCCGCGGACCGGTGATGGCGGCCGCGCTATCGAACCCGCCCTTCTCCCGTGAGCAGGCCCTTGAGGAGCCCATTGTGCAGCCAGATGAACCCGCACAGCCAGAACAGGCAGGACGACGTGTAGAAATTCGCCTCCCTCAGGATCAGGGCTTCCGGATTCACGATCAGCCAATAGGCCCAATAGCTGCCATCCACGGCCAGCCAGTAGCATAAGAGAGCCAGGGGGAGCCTCGTCCATTGGCGGCTCATGACGATGCGTGCCGAAACCGGGGCCGTCAGGTAGGTCAGCGTCCCCATCACCAGGCTGACGCCCAGGTCCCAGTCCTGGGCCGCCTCGTGGAAGGCGCCCCAGAGGACCCAGGCCATGCCCAGCGCGAAGGTGGACAGCTTCCTGGGCCGCAGGTATTCGTTCCAGAGGAACGGCGAACGGGAAGGAGCAAACCCGTCGCCCTTCCGGGGCCCGTCGATCCTCACCATCCCAGCAGGGGTCCCAGGTGGTTGGCGGGCGCCACGGGGTCCCGCTCGGGCGGCGGCTTGACGAACTCGCCGGCGGTCCTGAAGGCGTCGAAGGCCTTCTTCGCCGCCGCGCAATCATTGCGGGTGAAGGCCATGCCGCCGTTCCAGGTGACGCCGAAGGGAGTGCCCGGATACTTGCGGACCAGTCGCGCGGAGATGTACTTCGCCGGATTCCCGGCGAATTCCGCGAATGGGACCCGATGCCCAAGTTGTCCTTCCATGCTGCGTCTCAACTCCTCGGCCCTTTCAGGCGGGAATCCGGCATTTGCCGCAAACACGGGCCCGTCATGGTCGATGACGACTACATCGCTGGCCGCGACGAAATCCGCCGCGCGAGGCGCGACGGCCGGAACGAGCATGAAGTGCCGGAAATTCATTGCGTCCTCGCCGCATTGATCCTTCCCGTCGATGCAGACATCGGAAAGCGTCCTCGAGCATATTCCTCGTCCATGAGAGCCCCAAGCGGGGGCCGGGCGGCGCGTCATGCCCGTGCGCGCGGCCCGCCGCTGTGCGGAACGGACGGCGACAGCGGCGGCGATCCGCCAGCGCAGCCCAGGCCGGAGTTCGATGTGGATCGGCGGATCGCGTGCCAAATGTCTTGGTGACAGTCGCCTGCCGGAGCCGTCTGATGAAAGCCCTCACGCCTACGGGCCGCCGAGCCCGGCAAAAAGCCGGACAGGCCGCTCTTTCGAATCTACGGCGCGATCGGCGCAGCGCATATTGCAGCGCGCAATGGATGATGACGCGGAAATTTTCCGGTTGACGATGGGATGCAGGCCCGGAGATACTTTCATGATAGCGGCCAACTTTTCTATCCTCGATATGACCACCCGCTTGGCAACATCGGGGCGCCACCCGAATCGTGGATCAGCCGGCCGCATCCGGCTACCCGCCAAACTCTCCCGCCCTCGGCAGGCCGGCGTCGTGGATCGCCCGCGCCTCTTCGCGCTGATCGACGCCCAACGGGAGCGTCCGCTGCTCTGGATATCCGGGCCTCCCGGCGCCGGCAAGACGACGCTGGTCACCTCGTATCTGGAGCGAAAGGGCAACGCCACGTTGTGGTACCGCGTCGATGGCGGTGATTCCGATGCCGCGACATTCTTCAGCTTTCTCGCCCAGGGCGCCCGCGCCCTGGGACCCGATCGCAAGATTGACCTGCTGTCGCTGACGCCCGAATATCTGCTCGACCTGGCAGGTTTTGCGCGGCGTTTTTTTCGCTCCCTGTTCGGTTCGCTCCCTGCCTCGGCGACGGTCGTCCTGGACGGTTACGAGGCCGCACCGGGCGGAACCCTGGACTCCCTGCTCGCCACCGCCGTCGACGAAGTGCCTCCCGGCTCCCGCCTGATCATTGCCAGCCGCAGCGTCCCGCCGCCTGCATTGGTACACCTGACAATCAAGGGTGCGCTCGCCATCATTTCGGCTGAGGATCTGCAGCTCGTCCTTGACGAGGCGCGCACGATTGCGGCAAACACTCCCGGTGCCATGACGGCACCAGTCGAGTCGCTTCTTGCCCAGTGTGACGGTTGGATGGCTGGATTCGTCGTCATGCTGGCCGACGCGCGACGATCCGCTGCGGCAGACCCAAGAGCGGTGGGCGCACTGCACGAATCGCTGTTTGCCTACTTCGCCACCGAGATGTTCCGCCATGCTGACGACGCGACACGCGAACTCCTGGTACGCACGGTGTTGATGCCTGCCTTCAGCGAGACCCAGGCGCAGGCGCTTTGTCCACGGATCGACGCCGTATCGATCATTCGACGCCTCTATGATCAGCACTACTTCATCAACCGTGGTCCGGGCCCCGATCCCCTCTACCGTTACCACGCGCTCTTCCGGGGATTTCTCCGGCAGCAGTCCGCCTCATTGCTCTCCCCGGGCCAGCGCCAGGAGTTGTTGGTCCAAGGGGCGGCTCTGCTGGCGGCCGACGGCCGGGAGGAGGACGCCGTCGCCCTCTATATCGACGCAAGCTCCTGGGATGACGCCGGCCGACTGATTTGCGGGATCGCGCCGTCGCGTCTCGCCCAGGGCAGGAATGCATGGCTCGACAAGAACATCAGCGCCCTGCCGCAGACGATGGTCGAGCGCGTTCCCTGGCTCGGCTACTGGCTCGGCATGGCGCGCCTGCCCTTTGCACCGCCGATTGCGCGCGCCGAACTCGAGAGGGCCTACCGGCGGTTTGAGGCGCTGGACGATTCCGCGGGGTGCCTGTTGTGCTGCGCAGGCGTCCTCGACACCTACTGGCTGGAATGGGTGGACATGCGGCCGATCGACCGCTGGGGCGCAATCGCCGCGTCGGTGGTGGCCAAGGGCGATGCGTTCCCCGACGACGACCTGCGCATCCGCATCCTGTCCGCGTCGGCCGGACTTGGATTTCGCGCCCAGGCGCACGCCGGAGTGGTCCGCATGGTGATCGACCAGGCGTTCGATCTGCTCAAGCGGATCGAGGATCCGGCCAAGCGGGTCGTGCTG
>JAEUNJ010000267.1 GCA_016791145.1 Rhodocyclaceae bacterium
CGCCGGGCGCGGGGACGGGAAACGGGAATCACCTGGCTGGAGTTCGCGCTCAGCGTGGCCTTCATCGCGGTGTTCGCGGCCGTGCTGCTGCGTTCCCTGGAGGACGCCCAGGGCATGGCGGAGCGGGCCGCGGCGGACGCATTGATCATGAACCTGGGGAGCGCATTGCGCCTGCAGGTGGCGGAGAGGATCGTCGCGGGACGGCAGCGGGAGCTGGCCGCCTTCCCGGGGGCGAACCCGGTGGCCTGGCTGGAAAAACCGCCGGCCGGCTACCTGGGGGAATCCTACGGGAGGCCGGCCGAGGCCCGGCCGGGAAGCTGGTTCTTCGACCGGGGCGCGCGGGAACTGGTGTACCTCCCGCGGGCCGTGGAGCACTTCCGGCGGCGGGATGGCGGCGGACCGGAGGTGCGCTGGCGGGTGGGGGCGGTGGAAGGCGCGGCGCCGCGGACGGACGGGGAAGGCCGTGCCGCCGGGCAGCCGCCGGAAGGTATTACAATCGATATAACCACGCCGTACGCGGTGCCTTGACGGGCCCGGGCGGCGACAGACGGGAGAAGCGGGCATGGCAGGCAAGGCAAGAGGTTTCACCCTGATCGAACTGGTGATCGTGATCACCATCGTCGGCATCCTGGCCGCCGTGGCCCTGCCGCGCTTCGTGAACCTGCAACGGGACGCGCGCATCGCCAAGGCCCAGGCCATCTACGGCGCCATCAAGTCGGCGGCGGCGCTGGCCAAGGCCCGCTGCGAGCTGGACCTCGCCCAGCCCACGCTGGCCACCAGCACCTGCACCGCCACGGCCGGCACGGTGAACATGGACGGCGCCAGCGTCACCATGGTGAACCGCTACCCGGCCGCCGCGGTGGGCGGCATCGACGTGGCCGTGCAATTGACCGCCAGCGAGGGCATCAGCATCTCCGGCGGCGCGCCCCGCATCTACCAGATGAACGGGGCGACGGACCCCGCCACCTGCCAGGTTTCGTACTCGGCCCCGGCCGCCGTCGGCTCCGCGCCGACCATCGACGTGGCCACCGACGGCTGCTGATTCTTTCCAAGGAGACCCTTCATGCGTCGCAATTCCGGCTTCACCCTCATAGAACTCGTGGTCGTCATCGTGATCCTCGGCATCCTGGCGGCGACGGCGCTGCCGAAGTTCGTGGATCTCACCGACGACGCCTCCCAGGCCGCCGTGAGCGGCGTGGCCGCCGCCGTGGCCTCGGGCGCCTCGATCAATTACGGGGCCCGCAAGGCCAACGCCGCCAAGGGCGTCGCCGTGGACAACTGCGACGACGCGCCCAGCCTGCTTCAGGGCGGCGCCTTCCCGTCCGCCGAATACACGGTGACGGCCGGCGCCATCGCCGCCGACGCCACGGTGAACTGCACCATCACCTTCACCCGCGGCAGCACCACCAAGACGGCCACCGCCGCCGTCATCGGCATCAACTGATCCCGGCCGCGCCCCGGGTGCCCCGCGCCGCCCGGGGCGGCCCCGGGCCGAGGAGACCGTGGTGACCAGGCGACCCGGCGGTTTCACGATCATCGAGCTGGTCGTGACGCTGGTCGTGCTGGGCATCGTCGCCGCGGTCGTCCTGCCCAATTTCGCCGGGGACCTGAGCTTCAAGACGCGCGGCTATTTCGACCAGGTCCTCGCCGCCACGGAATACGCGCGGCAGGAGGCCGTGGCCCGCCGCCGGGTGGCCTGCGTGCAGGTATCCGGAAGTCCGGCCCGCGTGCGCCTCTACACCTCGGCCTCCTCGCCCACGAACCACAACGCCTGCCTCGTTCCGTTGACGGATCCGAAGACGAATGCCGCCTTCGACCTCCCCGCGCCGTCGGGTGTCTCGGTCTCCCCGAACCCGGCCTTCATCTCCTTCGACTGGTACGGCCGGCCCTACACGGCGGCCACGCTGACCATCAGCGGCGACGGAAGCTACACGCTCACCGTGGAGGCGGAGACCGGCCATGTGCATTGAGCCGCGCGGGGCAGGGCGCCAGCACGGCGTGACGCTGATCGAGTTGATCGTGTTCATCATCGTGATCAGCGTGGGCATCGCCGGAATACTCTCGGTCTTCCAGCTGGTCGTCGGGCGCAGCGCCGACCCGTTGCCGCGCAAGCAGGCCCTGGCCATCGCCGACGGCCTGATGGAGGAGATCCTGGCGGCGGGCTTCACCTGGTGCGACGGCGCCGACGCGAACCTGGAGACGGCGGCGAGCGCGGCGGGCTGCGCCACGCCGCCCGGCGAAAGCGCCGGGCCCGAAGCCGGCAACGCCCGCCCCTACGACAACGTGAACGACTACAACGGCCTGGTCCTCGCCGCCGTGACGGATCTCAGCACCACGGTGGCGGGACCGGCCGGCTATTCGGCCTCCGTGACCGTGGCCGATGCCGGCATCGGACCCGCCGGCAGCACGGTGGGCGGCGGCGCCGCCCTGCTGGTCACGGTGACGGTGACCGACCCCTACGGCGGAACCGTCGCCCTGCAGGGCGTGCGCACCCGCTACGACCCGAACGCCCGGCCATGAACACCCATCGCGGCAAGGCGGACGGACGGCGGTGCCAGCGGGGTTTCACGCTGCTCGAGATGATCATCGCCATCGTCATCACCGGCATCCTCGGCGGCATGGTGGCCGTGTTCATCAAGGGCAGCATCGACGCCTATTTCGACGCGACCCGGCGGGCGAAACTCGTGGAGACGGCCGATACCACCCTGCGCCGCATCGGCCGGGACCTGCGCCAGGCGCTGCCCAACAGCATCGCGGTCAGCAATTCGGCGGGCCGCTTCTACGTGGAATACGTGCAGGTCAAGGGGGGCGGCCGCTACCGCTACGCCAAGGACGTGGGGACGGACGACGAACTCGCCTTCGATGCCGCGGACGCCTCCTTCGATGTCCTGGGGCCCATGCCCGCCGTCGCCGGCGGAGACCGGATCGTCATCGGCAACCTGGGCCAGGGCAGCGCCGGGGACGTCTATGCCGGCAACAACATCGCCACCGTGGGCAGCGTCAGCGGATCCCGCGTCACCCTTTCGGCGGCGAAGCTGTTCCCGGTGGATTCCTGCACGCGCGATGCCGCGGGGAGGGTCTCCGGCTGCCGTTTCTATGTGGTGGACGCCCCGGTCACCTACGAATGCGACCCGGTGAACGGCCGCCTGCGCCGCTACTGGGGCTATGCCTTGCGCACGCCGGCGCCGGCGCCACCTGCCGGCGGCAGCAGCGCGGACCTGGTCGCGGCGGGCGTCACGGACTGCGCCTTCGCCATGGACGCCGTGGCCACCCTGACCCGGATGGGCATCATCTCCATGCGCATCCAGTTGAGCGCCGACAACGAACACGTCCCGCTCTTCTTCCAGGCCCACGTGAGCAACGTGCCATGACCACCCGCCGCCGGGCCGCCCCAAGGCGGGCGCAGCCAGAGACCCGGAGCAGGCGCAGCCTGCGAACCACCGTCACCCCCTCCCGGGAGGGGGCGGGGAGGGGGGTGTCGTCCGCCACCCGCCGCCGGGCCGCCCCAAGGCGGGTGCAGCCAGAGATCCGGAGCAGGCGCAGCCTGCGAACCGTCGTCACCCCCTCCCGTGGGAGCGCCATCCCCGGCGCGATGGCGGCGGTCGCGGTTGCATCGCGGCGAGGACGCCGCTCCCACGAAAACCAATCGGCATGGCCCCGGTAGAGCGCCGTCCCCGGCGCGATGGGGGCGATTCCAGCCCCCGGGAATTCCCCGGGGCCAGACTCAATGGCTCACCAGGGGCCGGTTGAAGGCCTGCCAGAAGCGGGATGTCGTCTGGGCGGCCACCTCGAAGGTGGCGACCGGAAGCGTCCAGTAGCGCGCCTGCTGGCGGGCCAGGCGGCGGAAGCCGAAGGAAGCCGAATCGGCGGCCAGGGCCTCGGCGGCCACGCGGGCCACCAGTTCGTCCATGGCCAGTTTCCAGAACTCGGGGCCCGGCTCCGGGCCCAGCCGACGTTCCGCATCCCGGCAGGCCGCCCGCCAGCAGGCGGCCGCCCGGTGCTCGCTGATGCCCGCCTTCCTGGCCAGCCAGGGAAGGATCTTGGGATTGCTTCTGTTCTCTGTCACGGCATTCTCCTTTCCAGCGTCTGGAGGGCTGCGCCGGTCGCCTCGTGGGCGCCGTTTATTGCAATGCAGCATTTCCATTCTAACGCTTGAACAGCGGAAAAGACGACAGATTCGATCGGAAATTTTGTGCAGCGCATCACGCGGAAGGCTACTTGAACCGAACCCCGACCGACGGATTCCCGGCCAGGCCCTCGTAGGTCACGGTGACGGCCATCCCGGCCTTGGGCGCCAGGAGCGGCGAGAAGGAACCCAGGCTCAGCAGGTCGCCGGCCTTCAGGCGCCCGCCGTCCCGGGCCAGGTCGCGGGCGATCCAGACCACCGCGTTGAGGGGATGTTCCAGGATTCCCGACCCGGGGCCGCGCGCCAGTTCCTTGCCGTCCTGGTCGCGGATCACCACGCGCACCGGGCTACCTTCCCCCCGCCCCCCTCCCGAAGGGAGTGGGTGACGGCGGTTCGCCGCTACGCGGCTCCATGTTCGGGCCTGCGCCCCTCCGGGCGGCCGCGCGGGGCGCTGGCGGCCAGCTGGCCCAGGTGTTCGGCGGCGGGAGCGAATCCCTGCCCGTGCACGCCGAGCCGGGCGCCCACGTTGATGGCGGCGATGACCGGCCCGTTCAGCGCCTCCTTCGGGTCGAGGACCAGGTCCGGCAGCTCGATGAAGGGAAGGATGCGGCTCAGGTGGGGCGGCACCTCGGCCGGCGTGCGGGCATCGTTGATGCCCTCGTCCTTGACCTCCACCACCAGGTCCGCCTCGAAGACGGGCCGCGCGCCGAAGCGGACCGGCACTTCGGCGCCATCGGCCAGCAGCATCTTCTCGAACAGGGTGCCACGGACCGGGGCATCGTAGCCGAAGCGCTTCTGGACGGCCGGATTGGTCAGGCCGGCCTTGTAGCCGACGACGCGGCCCTGGGTCTTCGCCAGTTCCGCCAGCAGCAGCTTCTGGCCGCAAAAGGCGTCGGCCATGGTCATGCCGGCATCCACCCCCGTGGCCGGGGTCATCGCATGCCAGGCGGCGGCAAGCTGTCCGACCGCCTGCGGCGCCGGGCAGGCCGCACCGGCCGGGGCGGCGAAGGGAAGCACGAGGGCGGCGGCGAGCAGGGCGAGGCGATCACGCAGGGGAGGGCTCCTGGGGTCGGGGTGGAGGTGCGATCGTAAACCGGAACACGGCGCCGGCGCCGGGGGCGCCCTCGCCCCAGATATGGCCGCCGTGGCGCAGGACGACCCGGGCGCAGGAGGCGAGGCCGACGCCGGTGCCGTCGAACTCCTCCTCCGTGTGCAGCCGCTGGAAGGGCGCGAAGAGCTTGCCTGCATGGGCCATGTCGAAGCCGGCGCCGTTGTCGCGGACCGCGAAGCAGGGTTCCCCGGACGAGGCTTCGGCGACGAACTCGATGCGCGCGTCGTCCTGCCGGGCCGTGTATTTCCATGCATTGCCGAGCAGGTTCTCGAGGAGCACCCGCAACAGGCTGGGGTCCCCCTCCACCACGCATCCCGGCGAAATGGCGATCGCCACCCGGCGCCCGGGCGAGCTGCGGCGCAGGTCCTCGACCACGTCGCCCGCCATCTGCGACAGGTCCACCCGCTCGTGGCGCATCTCCTGGCGGGTGACCCGCGACAGTTGCAGCAGGTGCTCGATCAGGACGGCCATGCGCTGCGCCGCCCGGCGGACCCGCTGCAGGTATTCGCGGCCTTCCCCCTCCAGGCGGTCGCCGTACTCCTCGGCGAGCAGCCGGGAGAAGCCCTCGATGCCGCGCAGCGGCGCCCGCAGGTCGTGGGAAATCGAATGGGCGAAGGACTCGAGCTGCTGGTTCGCGGTGGTCAGTTCCGCGGTGCGCCGCTTCACCCGCTCCTCCAGTTCCGCGTTGAGCCGGCGGATCTCGTCCTCCACCCGCTTGCGGTCCGTGATGTCGTGGATCAGGTTGACCGCCCAGGTCTCGCTGCCATGCTGGACGAGTTCCGTCGCCCCGACCACCTGGCGCGGAACGCCGTCCCGCGTCAGGAGCACGGTCTCGTAGTTGCGCCTCCGGGTCGCGTCGCGCAGGGCGTCCACCCAGGCGTTGCGGTCCTCCTGGGTGGGCCACAGGCGGAGTTCCACCACCGGGCGCCCCACCACCTCCGCATGCTGCCAGCCGAACTGGACGCAAAAGGCCTCGTTGGCATCGATGCAGACGCCGTCCGCCGGACGGGAAATCAGGATGGGAATGGGGCTCGCGTGGAAGGCGTGGGAGAACTTCTGCTCCGACTCGCGCATTTCCGACTCGGCGCGGCGCAGTTCCGTCACGTCGTGCACGAAGACCAGCACGTGGGTGCGGCCCTGGAGCTGGATCAGCTCCGACGAGGCGAGGATCGTCCGCCGCTCCCCGGCCTTGGTGAGCAGCACGTTCTCGAA
>JAEUNJ010000296.1 GCA_016791145.1 Rhodocyclaceae bacterium
CGGGAGCTGCTTCATGGCCGACACGGCCTCCCGCTCGCTGTAGCCCAGGGCCAGCAGTGCATTCAGGATGTCGCTTCCCGCGTCGGGGACCACCGCGGCCCCGGACGCGCCTCCCACCGCCATCGTCTTCGGCAGCTTGTCGCGCAACTCCAGGAGCAGCCGCTCGGCCGTCTTCTTGCCGATGCCGGGGATCTTCACCAGCCGCCCGGACTCCTGCAGCGCCACCGCCTGGGCCAGTTCGGTCACCGACAGGCCCGAGAGCACGGCCAGCGCGGTGCGGGCGCCGATGCCGGAGATCTTCAGCAACTGGCGGAAGGCCGCCCGCTCGCCCTCGCCCAGGAAGCCGAACAGGAAATGCCCGTCCTCCCGGACCACCATGTGGGTGTAAAGGCTCACCCGCTCCCCGTTCGCCGGCAGGTTGTAGAAGGTGCTCATGGGCACGTCGATCTCGTAGCCCACCCCCTGCACGTCCAGGGTGATCTGGGGCGGGTTCTTCTCGAGGAGGATTCCGGTCAGGCGTCCGATCATGGCATTGGGAACCTATTCCATATGGATGGGGAGGTAATCACCTTAGTCTTTTTCACCACCAAGGACACAAAGGACACGAAGATGCACCAAAAAAACCTTCCTGGCAGGACACTCGTACCCGATCGTACCTGCGGCGGCCACGGACGCCGATTTCCTCGGGGTTCTTGGTGTCCTTGGTGTCCTTTGTGGTCAAGGATTCTTGAATCCGTTCACACCAGCCGCCCGCCGCGCACCCTGAAGCCGCGCGTCGCGAGGCCGCCCAGGCCCTGGCCGCCGTGGGCGTGGCAGATGGCGCAGGCCAGGGCGTCTGCCGCGTCGGCGCTGGGCTCGCCGGGCAATTGCAGCAGGCGGCAGACCATGTGGCCCACCTGCTCCTTGGCCGCCTTGCCATGGCCCACCACCGCCTGCTTGACCTGCAGGGCCGTGTATTCGGAAACCGGCAGCCCCGCCGACACCAGGGCCGAGATGGCGGCGCCCCGGGCCTGGCCCAGCAGCAGGGTCGACTGGGGATTCACGTTCACGAACACCTTCTCCACCACCGCCTCGTCGGGCCGGTGGGTGGCGATCACCTCCGCCAGCCCCTCCAGGATGGTCCGGATCCGTTCCGGCAGCGAATGCGCCTCGTTGGTCTTCACGCAGCCGCTGGTCACGTAGGCGAGCTTCTGGCCGGTCTTGTCGATGACCCCAAACCCCGTGATGCGCAGACCGGGGTCGATGCCGAGGATGCGCACCGTGCCGCCGGTCATGACTGCGCTCCGCCACTCACGGCTTGCGCGACAGGTAGACGCCGATCACGGCCAGCACCATGCCGACCAGGGCCAGGCCGGTCAGGGTCTCGTCGAAGAGGAACCAGGCGATCAGGGCCGTGGAGGGCGGGGTCAGGTAGAACATGCTGGCCACATTCACCGCGGAGCCGCGGCGGATCAGCAGGTTCAGCAGGCTGATGGCCCCCAGCGACAGCACCAGCACCAGCCAGGCCATGGCGAAGCCGAACTGGGGCGTCCAGTCGATGCGGAAGTGCTCGATCTGCGAGGCCACCAGGAAGGTCACCACGGCCGAGGGCAGGAACTGGGCGATGGCGCCGGTGCGCAGGTCGAAGCTGGGGCAGAAGCGCTTCTGGTACAGGGTCCCGGCCGTGATGCCGGCCAGGGCGATCAGCGCCGGCCAGACCTGGGGCCCCCAGGCGGCCACGCCGGCCAGCTTGTTGGACAGCACCAGGGCCACCCCGGCGAAGCCCAGCACCAGGCCCAGCCATTGGCGGGGCACGACCCGCTCGCCCAGGAGCCAGCCGGCGCCGACGGCCGTCAGCAGCGGCTGGATGCCCACCACGAGGCTGCTCACCCCCGCCGGCAGGCCGTGGGCGATGGAGGAGAAGACCCCGCCGAGATAGGTCGCGTGGACCAGGATGCCGGAGACGCCGATGTGGAACCACTGGCGGGCGTCCCGGGGCCAGGGCGCCCTGGTGGCCAGGGCCACCGGCAGCATCAGGCCCATCACCAGCAGGTAGCGGACCAGCAGGAAGGTCAGGGGCTCCGCATAGGGCAGGCCGAACTTGGCGCCGATGAAGCCCGTGCTCCACAGGAACACGAACAGGAAGGGCGCGAAGCGGGCGAAGCTGCCCTGGGTGGCGGCGATCGCCTACTCCCCGAAGACGGCGGTGGTGTAGACCTCCTGGACGTCGTCCAGGCCTTCCAGGGCGTCCAGCAGCTTCTGCATCTTCAAGGCATCGTCGCCGGCCAGTTCGGTCTCGCTCTGGGGCTTCATGGTCACCTCGCCGAACTCCGGCGTCAGGCCGGCCTTCTCCAGGGCCTCCTTGACGGCCAGGAACTCGCCCGGGCCGGTGATCACCTCGATGGAACCGTCGGCGTCGCTGGAGACATCCTCGGCGCCGGCCTCGATGGCCGCGTCCATCACCTTGTCTTCCGAGGTGCCGGGGGCGAAGAGCAGTTGGCCGCAGTGCTTGAACATGAAGGCCACGGAACCGTCGGTGCCCAGGTTGCCGCCGTGCTTGGAGAAGGCGTGGCGCACCTCGGCGACGGTGCGGGTCCGGTTGTCGGTCAGGCAATCCACCATCACGGCGGCGCCGCCGATGCCGTAGCCCTCGTAGCGGATCTCCACGTAATCCACCCCTTCGAGTTCGCCGGTGCCCTTCTTGATGGCGTTCTCGATCTTGTCCTTGGGCATGTTGATCGCCTTGGCCTTGTCCACCGCCAGGCGCAGGCGCGGGTTGAAGCCGGGGTCGCCGCCGCCCATCTTGGCGGCCACCGTGATCTCCTTGGCGACCTTGGAGAAGGCGGCGCCCCGTTTCTCGTCCTGGCGCCCCTTGCGGTGCTGGATGTTGGCCCATTTGGAATGGCCGGCCATGATGGAATCCTCGTCGTAAGCCCGGAAAGGCGGCGATTTTAGCCCAGCGGCACGCCCGGGGCGACCGCGCCCGAGCGTTCCCAGGTCAGATCAGGGCTCCCACCACGCACCCGCAGGAGAGGGTCGCGAGGGTTCCCGCCACCAGGGTGCGCGGGCCCAGGTCGAGGATCTCTCCGCGGCGTTCCGGGACCATGGTGGTCAGGCCGCCGATCATGATGCCCAGGCTGCCCAGGTTGGCGAAGCCGCAGAGGGCGTAGGTCATGATGACGCGACTCCTGGGCGACAGGGCGCCTTCCGGGAGGGCCGCCATGTCCAGGTAGGCGATCAGCTCGTTGAGGACGGTCTTGGTGCCCAGCAGGGCGCCGGCGGTGCCGGCCTCGGACCAGGGGATGCCGGCCAGCCAGGCCAGCGGCGCCATGGCCCCGCCGAGCAGGCGTTGCAGGGACCAGGGCTGGCCGCCATGGGGCAGCAGGGCGAGGATCTGGTTCGCCAGGGCCACCAGGGCCACCAGGACGACCAGCATGGCGACGATGTTGAGCAGCAGCTGCAGCCCCTCCGAGGTCCCCCGGGTGATGGCGTCCATGCTGCTGCCGTCCGGGCGCGGCAGGCCCACCTCCCGGCCGGTGGGCGGGCCCGCCGGCGGCACCATGAGGACCGAAAAGACGATGGCCGCCGGGGCGCTGATGAAGGAGGCGGCGAGGATGTGGCCCAGGGCGTCCGGCACCCGGGGGCCGACGATGCCGGCGTAGAGGGCCATGACGGTCCCGGCCACCCCGGCCATGCCGGCGGCGAGGATGATGAACAGCTCGCCCCGGGAGACGCGGGCCAGGTAGGGCTTGACCAGCAGCGGCGCCTCCACCATGCCGACGAAAACGTTGGCCGCCGTGGACATGCCCACCGCGCCGCCGACCCCCAGGGTGCGCTCGAGCAGTGCCGACAGGGCGCGCACCAGCACCGGCAGCACCTTCCAGTGGAACAGCAGGGCCGACAGCGCGCTCATCACCAGCACCACCGGCAGGGCGCGCGCGGCGAGGACGAAGCTGGCCCCCGGCACCGTCTCCGCATAGGGGAGCGGCCCCCCGCCCAGGAAGCCGAACACCACCGAGGTCCCCGCCCGGGTGGCCTGCTCGACGGCCAGCAGGGCGTCGTTGAGCGCCGCGAAGGCCGCCCGGGCGGGCGGCAGCTTCAGGATCAGCACGGCCAGGACGACCTGCAGCAGCACGCCGCCCGCCACCGTGCGCCAGGGCACGGAACTGCGCTTCTCGGACAGGACCCAGGCCAGGACGATGAATACGGCGTAGCCCAGCAGGGCATGGAACGGGGCGCTCACGGCGCCTCCGCCAGCCGGCCGTCCACGGCCGGCGCGATGCGCCCTGCCCGTCGCACGGCCTCGGTCACCACGTCCGTCTCGATGGGCGAGCCTTCGGCCGGGCGCAACACCGGCAGCGCCTTCAGCATCCCGTAGCCGTCCCCGCCGCCGGCCAGGTAGTTGGACGTGGCGAGCGTGTAGCGCCGCCCCGGCGCCGCCGGCTGCCCGCCGACTTCCAGCGACAGCACCCGTTCCCCGTCCGGACGCCGCAGGTCGTAGCGGACCCGCAGCCCGGCCACCTGGGGCATGGCGCCCGTCTGCCCGTGCCGGGCGCGCAGCGCCAGGCCGTGCTCGATGGCCTCGCGAAGCTGGGCGCCGGTGGCCGACAGCACGACCAGCGCGTTGCGGAAGGGCAGCAGGCCGGCCAGGTCGCGGCGGGTCAGGGGTCCGGGTTCCAGAATCCGGTTGATCCGGAAGCCGCCGGCATTGAGCAGGGCCGCGTCGGTCCCCATCGCCTCCCGCACCGCGTCCGCCGCGAAGTTGCCGACGTTGCCCTCGCCGCGGCGCAGGGTCTCGCCCCGGGCGTCGAGCGGGACGGCCGTCTCCCCGACGGTCTCGCCCAGGCGCTGCCCCACCTCGCGGCCGTATTCGCGGCCCAGGGCCGCCACCGTCGGATCCTCCGCCCAGCGGCCGTCCACCGGCACGATGTCCCAGGCCGTGCGGACCAGCGCCGGCCGCCCGCCCGCCGCCGGCCGCGCGAGGAACAGGCGTACGTGGAGCGCATCCCGGGCGTCGGACCCGGATTTGAAGATCGGCGTGCGGCCCACCATCTCGGTGACCAGGTGGTGGTCGTGGCCCCCGAGGACCAGGTCGAACAGGCCGCTCGCCGCGAGCATCCTGTCCTCGGCCAGGGCGCAGTGGGTGAGCGCCACCAGCACGTCCGCGCCCTGCCGGCGAAGGTCCTCCGCCTCGCGCCGGGCGGCGGCCAGCAGGTCGGCGAAGCGGAAGCCGGGCCCGGGCTTGGACAGGCGCGGCGTGTCCGGCGTCAGGAGGCCCACGATGCCGACGCGCACGCCGTTCACCTCGCGCAGCGCGGACCGCCCCAGGTTCGGCACGGGCGCCTCGGCCTCCAGGTTGGCCGCCAGCCAGGGAAAGCGCGACTCGGCCAGCCGCGCCCGGAACACCTCGCCGCCGAAATCGAACTCGTGGTTGCCCGGCACCGCCACATCGACGCCCAGGGCGTTCCATGCCGCGATCATCTGCGCGCCGAAGAAGAGCCCGGATTCCAGGCTCGGCGACAGGGTGTCGCCGCCGAAGAGGAGCAACGTCCCCGGCTCGGCCCGGCGGGTCTCCCTGACCAGCGTCGCCAGCCGCGCCAAGCCGCCCCGCGGACCCTTGGGATCGATGGGGTCGATCTGGTAGACGTCGTTCACGTGGATGATGCCGACCCGGACGGGTTCGGCGGCGGCGCACGTGGCAAATGCCCAGGCGAGAAGAACCAGCGCACGCGCAAGATCGCGAATCCGGAAACGGAACAGGGACGGCATCGGGGCACTGGAGGCGTTCGGACGAACCGAGCATAGCAGACCGGATTGCGGCGGCCCCGCACGCCGAAATGGGGCGTCCCCGGCGCCTTCACCACATCACGGCCGGCGTCGCTCCCCGCTTCATGTTGCGAAGGCGGCCGCCCGGGCCTGCAGTTGCCCTTCGAGCGCACCGATCCATCCGGCATCTTCCCCGCGCTGCTGCCGCTTCGCGCGGATCAGCGCCAGGTTGCGGGCCGTGCTCTCCGGCTCCCAGCGCTCCCGCGCCGCGGCCAGGGCCGCGGCCAGCGCATCCCCGGCGCCCGCCGGGTTGCCGGCCAGGACGGCCAGCTCGAGGCGGGTCGCGTGGTCCCAGTAATCCGGCTTGCCCTGGGCGATGCGCCGCTCGACGGCGTAGGCCACCACCGGCAGCAGGCCGGCCTGGCGGGGGTCGGGAGGATCGGACATCTCCATCAGGGTCACGGCATTGACGCCGGGATAGGCGTCGCGCCAGTCGGCCTCGAAGCCCTGCAGGTAGGCGTCGACGGCCTGGCGGAGCACGCCGCGGGCACGCCGTTGGTCGCCCGCCTTCACGGCGGCATCCCAACGGTCCTTGTACACCCGGCCGAGCAGGCCGCAGGTCTCGCTGCTGGCCCCCCGCTCCGCGATCAGGGCCTGCAGGGCCGCCTCGGCCTCGGCGCCGCGGCCGGCCCGATTGAGGGCAAGGGCGACTTGCTCGCGCACCATCACGGTGGCGGCCAGCGGCGGCGCCATCCGGTCCGCCAGCGCGATCATCTCCGCCCAGCCCTGCACCGCCCGGTAGGAAAGGAACAGGTCGATGACCACCGAGCCGTCGGTCCGGCCGACGTCACCGAGTTCGCCCTCCACCGCGCGCACCGCGTCGAGACCCGCCGCCCGGGCGGTGGCGAGCCTGGCCTTGAGGTCGGCCGCTTCCCGGACCCGGTCCCGGAACACGTCGGTCTTCAGGCGCTGGATGTCGGGAAACCCGTCGAGCATCTGGTAGAGAGGACTGTCGGCCGCCTGGTCCCGGGCGGCGGACAGCCGATTCGCCAGGGCGGCCGCGTCCCGTCCGGGATCGGCCGGCGTGCCGTCCGGCGCCAGCGCGTAGGGCATCGCCCGCAGCAGGTTCACGTCGAAGGGCAACTGGCCCCAGCCGTTGGCAAAGAGCAGTTGCGTCGCGGCGGGCCGCGCCGCGTGGCGCAGCCCCAGCTCATAGAAAACGTTGGCATTGGCCGTCGTCAGGTCGGCGACGGCGAACTCGCAGAGCACCAGCCGCTCGTACATGGCCTGGTGGATCACGCCGCCGGTCATCTCCTCGTCGGCACGCAGGGGTTCCAGGCCCGCCGCGGCCACGGCCGGTGCGATCAGGCGTTCGTGGACGGCATCGAAATCGACGATCCGGCCGTCGCCGGCCGGCTTGCGGCCGAAGGGCATCAGGATGAAGCAGAGGGGTTTCATGGTCGGTCGAGCGGTCGTTGGTGCGGTCATGGTCCTTCCCCGGAGCCCGGCGGGAGAAGCCCGGGAGGCGCGGCCTCCGATGCCAAAGGAATCCTGCGCCTTCGCCGCCCGTTGCGCAAGCCCCGCCCTCCCGTCAGCGCTGCCCGCCGGCCAGCCGCGTCCGGTAATCGGAGGGCGCCATCCCGGTCCAGTCCACGAAAGCCCGATAGAAGGCCGAGGGGTCCGCGTAGCCCAGCTCGGCGGCGATCATCGCCACCGGGGCCCGGGTCTTGGCCAGGCGGGCCAGGGCCAGGTCCCGGCGCAGGGCCTCCTTGACCTGGCGGAAGCCGGCCCCCTCCTCCGCCAGGCGCCGGTGCAGGCTGCGCGGCGAGACGTGGAGCCGGTTGGCGATCTCCGGCAGGCCGGGCAGCGCCGGCAGGGCGGCGCGCAGCAGGTCGCGGACCCGCTGCACCGTGTCCCGGTCGCGCCGGTAGAGGGTGGTGATCCGCCCCGGGGCGCCGACCAGGAAGGCCTCCAGGGCCGCCTCGTCCCGGCGCACCGGCAGGTCGAGCAGGTTGGCCTGGAAGCGGGCCTCCAGCACCTCGGCCCCGAAGGCGGAGCGGGCCGTGTAGATGAGCCCGTAGTCGGCCGCATGGGGCGGTTGCGCGAAGGGGAAGTCCACCGCCTCCAGGGCCAGGCCGCGGCCGGCGAGCCAGCTCGCCAGGCCGTGGATCAGCCGCAGCAGCCACTCGTAGGCGAAGGTGCGGCCCGCCTCGCCCGCGATGGCGGCGAGCGGCCGGGTCTCGGCGATGGCGAGCCATCCCTGGCCGCCCTGCCGGCCGACCCGGACGGCCATGTCCGGCAGCAGCACCCGGAGGAAACGGGCCATCCGGTCCAGGGCCTCGGCCAGGGTGCCGGCCCCCGCCACGGCCCGGGCCAGAAGTTCGAAGCCGCCCACCCGCATCGGCTGAGAGAAGAGCCCGAAGGCTTCGTCGCCGAGTTCCCGGCCGAGCCGGTTGTAGAGCTCCGCGTAGGCGGCGATGGACACCCGCGCCGCCGGGTCGGCCAGGCTCTCCGGGGGAATGCCGGCGGCGGCCAGCACCGGCCCCGGATCCCGCCCCAGCCGGCCCAGCCCGGCCAGCATGCCGGTGACGAACCCCATGGCCACCGTGGCGCCGCGCCGGCCACCCGGGAGGGGAGCCGCCTGCCGGCCACCGGGGAGGGTGGCGGATTTTGCCCTGCCTTGCCTGTCGGCCATCGCGTTCCCTTGCCCTTCCGCTACTTGCGGTCCGAGGATAGCTTGGCGGATTTTGCACGATTACCGGCCGGGCCGGCAATGGCGCCGGGCGGCCCGGCGGCCTAAGATGCGCCCTTCACACCATCCGCCGCCCGCCGGGAGACCCGCCATGACCGATCTGTCCGTCGCCACCAAGCTCGTCCCCTACAAGCCGAAGAACAAGGTGCGCTTCGTGACCGCCGCCTCCCTCTTCGACGGCCACGACGCCTCCATCAACATCATGCGGCGC
>JAEUNJ010000011.1 GCA_016791145.1 Rhodocyclaceae bacterium
AAGTCAGCCTCGCCTGACGCGGGCGCGGCCCATCGGGGAGTCTGCTATACTGCGCCCCCTTCGGGCCGGTAGCTCAGCTGGGAGAGCGTCGCGTTCGCAATGCGAAGGTCGAGGGTTCGATCCCCTTCCGGTCCACCAGAAACAAGTCCGTAGCAGTCCGAAGAAGGCCGGCAAGCCAAGTTAAATCAAGGCTTCCGGCCTTTTTCACGTCCATGGCCACCGGGCGGCGGGCGGCCGCGGCGGAAAACCGGGCAGGCATTCCGCGATGTACCGGGCACGGCGGATTCCGGTACCCCCGCCCGATGCCGATGGCCCGCCACCCGGGCCTCCCCGCAACGTGGCGTTCCTTCCGGCGCCCGGCGATACCGGACACCGCGTGGCATTTCCGGCGGCGTCAAAGCGAGTCGCCGGCTTGACCCGCCGCCCGGGGTCGGACGATACTGACCGGGCACGTCGAAGGCGCCCCCCATGTCCGGCAACAATCCAAACCCGATCGCCGCGGAACGCCCAGGACTCGCCGGCGACCTGTGGGGCGGCCTGGCTGCGATGCTCGTCGCATTGCCCTCCGCCATCGCGTTCGGCGTGGCGATCTTTGCGGCCGCCGGCGGCGGCCTGGGGGCACAGGGGGCGCTGGCCGGAATACTCGGGGCCACCGTCCTCGGGCTGGTGGCCCCTGCCTACGGCGGCGCTCCTCGCCTGGTGACGGCGCCCAGCGCGCCGGCAGCCGCGGTGCTCTCGGCCCTCGCGGCGGGATTCGCGCAGGGCGGCATGGCGGAGGGGCAGGTCGTGCTGCTGGTGGCGGTGGTCGGTCTCCTGGCCGGCGCGATGCAGGTCGGCCTGGGTATGGCTGGCATCGGGCGACTGATCCGCTACATCCCCTACCCCGTCGTCAGCGGATACCTGAGCGGGGTCGGGCTGATCATCATCGGCAGCCAGGTGCCGCGGCTCCTCGGGGCGCCAGGGGATCTGAAGCTCATCCCTGCCCTCGTTTCGCCGTCCGCCTGGCATTGGCAGAGCGCCCTGGTCGGCGGCATCGTGATCGCCGCCATGGTGCTGATGCCCCGGGTCACGCGGCGGATTCCGGCAGCCGTCCTGGCGCTCGTCGCGGGCGTTCTCGCCTACCTGGCCATGGCGATCGCCGACCCGGCGCTCCTGCGCCTGGAGGGAAACCCGTTCCTTGTCGGTCCCCTGGCGGACGGGAGCGGATCCGTCGCCGACACCGTCGGCCGTCACTGGCAGTCGCTGTCCGCGCTGACCCCGGGCGACCTGGCCCGGGCGGTCGTGCCGGCCATGACCCTGGCCGTGCTCCTGTCCATCGACACCCTGAAGACCTGTCTGGTGCTGGATGCGATGACCGACAGCCGCCACGACCCGGACAGGGAACTGGTCGGACAGGGCCTGGGAAACATGGCGGCGCCCCTGGTCGGAGGCATCCCCGGGTCGGGCACCATGGGCGCTTCCCTGATCAACGTGGCCAGTGGCGGCACGACACGCCTTTCGGGATTCCTGGCCGGCGCGTTCTCGCTGGCCGCCTTCCTGCTCCTGACCTCGGTCATCGCCTGGGTGCCCCTGGCGGCGCTGGCCGGCATGCTGATCGTCGTCGGCGCACGCATGATCGACCGCAACAGCCTTTCGTTCTTCTTTTCGCGGGCAACCCGGCTCGACTTCCTGGTCATCGTCGCGGTCGTGCTGTCGGCCATCTTCATCAATCTGGTCGCCGCCGCCGGAGTGGGCGTGGCCCTCGCGATCCTGCTGTTCGTGCGGGAGCAGACGCGCAGCTCGGTGGTGCGCAACCGCATCGAGGGCCGGGAGATCTTCTCCAAGCGGGCCCGCACCGCGGAGGAACTCGAGGCCTTCGAGCGCAGCGCCGCCGATACCGTCATCTTCGAACTCCAGGGATCCCTGTTCTTCGGCACGGCGAACCGGCTGCAGTCGGTACTGGAACCGGAGACCTCGACGCGCAAGTACGTGGTGCTCCAGATGCGGCGTGTCCAGTCCCTGGACGTGACGGCCACCCATGTCCTGGAGACGATCAAGGACCGGTTGGAGAAGCGGGATGCCTTCCTGCTCTTCTGCGACATTCCCAAGGGTCTGCCGAGCGGCCTCAAGATGAAGCGCTACCTGAAGGAAACCGGCGTCGTGAAGCCGAGCAACAAGGCTTTCGCCTTCGGCAGCCTGGACGATGCCCTGGAATGGATCGAGTCCCGGGAAAGGGCGGCGAACGGTTCCACCGCATCCTCGACAACGGCAATGGAGTTGCGCGATTTCGCCATCTTCGCCGGCTGCACGGACGAGGCCATGGGGGCCCTGGAGGCGGTCGTCGAGCTTCGCGCCGTCAAGGCCCAGAAGAAGGCCTACAAGGCGGGCACCCCCACCGACGCTGTATACCTGATCCGGCGCGGCGCCCTGAAGCTCCTCGTGCCGGTCGGGAAGAAGGACAGCTATCACCTGTCCACCTGCGGCCCCGGGGAGATCATCGGCGGCATGGGCTTCATGGCCGGCGGCAACCACGCCGTCGATGCGCTTGCGCTGACCGATTGCGAACTCTACGTGCTCACCCGGGAACGCTTCGAGGAACTGGCCGTCGAGCACGGCGACCTGGCGCTGGCCATATTCGGCCACGTGGCGCGAACCCTATCCATGCGGCTGCGCGCGGCCATCGGCGAGGTGCAGGCCCTGCGCGGATGAGCGGTCCGGGGCGGAAGCTCAGCGTCCGCCGCGCCGTTTCTCCGCCGCCCTCTCCCGGGTCAGGGCCACCCGGCCATCTTCGAAGACCGTCTCCAGCCGCACGTTGAAACCCCACAGCCGCGTCACATGGATGAGCATCTGGTCCAGGTTGTCGGCCAGGGTCTGCCGGTGGTGCTGCATGTGGCGCAGGGTCAGGGAGCGGTCGCCGCGGACATCCACGTCCCAGACCTGGATGTCGGGCTCCCGATGGCCCAGGTTGTACTGCTCGGAAAGGTTCTCCCGGATGGCCCGGTAGCCCCGCTCGTCGTGGATCGCCGAGATGCGCAGCTTGGGGAGGCGGTCATCGTCGAGGACCGAGAACAGCCGGAAATCGCGCATCAGCCTGGGCGAGAGGTATTGGGCGATGAAGCTCTCGTCCTTGAAGTTCCGCATCGCGAAGTCGAAGGTCGCCCGCCAGTCCGAGCCGGCGATGTCGGGAAACCAGCGCCGGTCTTCGTCCGTGGGCTCGTCGCAGATGCGCCGGATGTCGCGCCACATGGCGAATCCGAGGGCATAGGGATTGATCCCGACGTACCACTTGCTGTTGTAGGGAGGCTGATGAATGACATTGGTATGGGACTGGAGGAACTCGATCATGAATCGGTCCGTCACCAGGCCCTCGTCGTACAGGCGGTTCAGGAGCGTGTAGTGCCAGTAGGTGGCCCAGCCCTCGTTCATCACCTGGGTCTGGCGCTGTGGATAGAAATACTGGCCGATCTTGCGCACGATGCGGACGATCTCCCGCTGCCAGGTCTCCAGCAGCGGCGCGTTCTTCTCGATGAAGTACAGGAGGTTCTCCTGGGGCTCCTCGGGAAAGCGGCGGGACTTCGTCCTCGCCTCGGCAGCTTCCCGCGCGGGCAGTGTTCGCCAGAGGTCGTTCACCTGGGACTGCAGGTAGGCTTCCCGGTCCCGCTGGCGTTCCAGCTCCCTTGCCGGCGAGAGCCTGGGCGGACGCTTGTAGCGATCCACGCCGACGGTCATCAGGGCGTGGCAGGAGTCGAGCAGGTTCTCCACCTCGTCAAGGCCGTAACGCTCCTCGCACTGGGCGATGTAGTTCCGCGCGAAGAGCAGGTAGTCGATGATGGCGTCGGCGCTCGTCCAGGTCCGGAACAGGTAGTTGCCCTTGAAGAAGGAGTTGTGGCCATAGCAGGCGTGGGCGATCACCAGGGCCTGCATCGCCATGGTGTTCTCTTCCATCAGGTAGGCGATGCAGGGGTTGGAGTTGATGACGATCTCGTAGGCCAGCCCCATCTGGCCGCGCCGGTAGCTCTTCTCCGTGGAGAGGAAATGCTTGCCGAAGGACCAGTGGTGGTAATAGACGGGCATGCCCACCGAGGCGTAGGCGTCCATCATCTGCTCGGAGGTGATCAGCTCGATCTGGTTGGGGTAGGCGTCGAGCCCGAAATCCCTCGCCACCCGGCCGATCTCGGCCTGGTACGCATCGATCAGCTCGAAGGTCCATTCGGGGCCGTCGGGCAGGGGCGGGCGGGCGCGGCGCGCGACGCCTGACGCCGAAGATGCCGGTTCCACTGCCGGGGTCGCCACCGTGGCCACCGGGGGGATCGCGGGCTCGTCCGTTCGGTCTGGCATCGTCGTTTCCCCTTGTGCCCTGCCTAGGCCAGCTTCTTCTTGAACAACTCCCGGAACACCGGGTAGATGTCGGTCAGTTCCTCGATGCGCTGCATCGCGAAGTTCGGGTGGCCGCCAGCCAGCCGCTCGTATTCCCGCCACAGGTTCTGGGGTTCGCCGCGGGTGATCTCGATGTACGCGAAATACTGGACCCAGGGCAGGATCTCCCCCCGCAGCAGGTCGCCGCACCTGGGCGAGTCGTTCTCCCAGTTGTCGCCGTCCGAGGCCTGGGCGCCATAGATGTTCCAGAGGCCATCGGCATAGCGCTCCCTAAGCACGTCGCGCATCAGCAGCAGGGCGCTGGAGACCACCGTGCCGCCCGACTCCCTGGAATGGAAGAAATCGTTTTCGTCCACCTCCTTGGCCGTGGTGTGGTGGCGGATGAAGACCACTTCGATGCGCTCGTAGGTCCGGGTCAGGAACAGGTAGAGAAGCATGAAGAAACGCTTGGCCATGGCCTTGCGTTCCTCGTCCATGGACCCCGAGACGTCCATCAGGCAGAACATGACCGCCTGGGTCGTGGGCTGCGGCAGCCTGATGCGGTTGTTGAAGCGCAGGTCGAAGGTGTCGATGAAGGGGACGCCCTGGATCCTCGCCTCCAGGGCGCGGATCTCCTCCCGCAGGGCCAGGACCTCCTCACTCGACTCCGCGGCGTCACCCAGGGACGCCAGCAATTCCGCAAGCTTGTCCTCCGCCTCCTTGAGCTGGCGCCGGTAGGGCATCTGGAGCGCCATGCGCCGCCCGGTGGCGCCGCGCAACGAGCGCACCACGTTCAGATTGGCGGGGATTCCGCTCGCCGTGTAGCCGGCGCGCACGCGCTTGTACTCCGTGATCCGGGCGAGCTGGGTCTTGACCAGGTCGGGCAGGGCCAGATCGTCGAAGAAGATGTTCAGGAACTCCTCCCGCGACAGGGTGAAGGCAAAGCTGTCCTCGCCCTCCCCGTCCTCGCTGGCGCCGGAGCCGCCGCCACCTCCTCCGCCGCCACCGAGGGGACGGTTCACCAGATCGCCGGACTGGAACTGGTCGTTGCCGGGATGGACCGTCTCCCGCTCGCCGCCGGAGCGGTCGTGATGGAAGTGGGGTTCCGAGATGTCGCGGGAGGGTATCGAGACGCTCTCGCCGCTCTGCATGTCGCGGATGGAGCGGTCCGCGATGGCGTCGGACACCGCCTTGCGCAACTGCTCCTTGTAGCGGCGCAGGAAGCGCTGGCGGTTCACCGCGCTCTTCTTCTTGCTGTCGAAGCGGCGGTCGATGACCATCACCATGGCGGCGGCCCCGGATCGTCTGCCGGTGGGCTCGGCCTCAGGAGGACTTCCTGACCCGCAGATACCACTCGCAGAGCAGCCGGACCTGGCGCTCCGTGTAGCCCTTCTCCACCATCCGGGCCACGAAGTCCTGGTGCTTCTTCTGCTCGTCGGCGCTGGCCTTGGCATTGAAGGAGATCACCGGCAGCAGGTCCTCGGTGTTGGAGAACATCTTCTTCTCGATCACCGTGCGCAGTTTCTCGTAGCTGGTCCAGGAGGGGTTCCGGCCCTGGTTGTTGGCCCGCGCCCGCAGCACGAAGTTCACGATCTCGTGGCGGAAGTCCTTGGCGTTGGTGATCCCCGCCGGCTTCTCGATCTTCTCCAGTTCGTCATTCAGGGCGCCCCGGTCCAGCACCTCGCCGGTGTTCGGATCCCGGTATTCCTGGTCCTGGATCCACAGGTCGGCGTAGGTAACGTAGCGGTCGAAGATGTTCTGGCCGTATTCCGAGTAGGACTCCAGGTAGGCGGTCTGGATCTCCTTGCCGATGAATTCCGCATAGCGCGGCGACAGGTGCTCCTTGATGAAGCCCAGGTACTTCTGCTCCACCTCGGGCTGGAACTGCTCCTTCTGGATCTGCTGCTCCAGCACGTACATCAGGTGCACCGGATTGGCGGCCACCTCCCGGTGGTCGAAGTTGGAGACCTTGGAGAGGATCTTGAAGGCGAAGCGGGTGGAGATGCCGGTCATGCCCTCGTCCACCCCGGCATAGTCCCGGTACTCCTGATAAGACTTGGCCCGCGGGTCCGTGTCCTTCAGGTTCTCGCCGTCGTAGATGCGCATCTTGCTGAACAGGCTCGAATTCTCGGGTTCCTTGAGCCGCGTGAGCACCGAGAACTCGGCCATCATGCGCAGGGTGTCGGGCGCGCAGGCGGACTGCGAGAGGGAACTGTTGTCGAGCAGCTTTTCGTAGATGCGGATCTCGTCGGAGACGCGCAGGCAGTAGGGCACCTTGACGATGTAGATCCGGTCGAGGAAGGCCTCGTTGTTGCGGTTGTTCTTGAATGCCAGCCACTCCGACTCGTTGGAGTGGGCCAGGATCAGTCCCTCGAAGGGGATCGCGCCGAAGCCTTCCGTTCCCTTGTAGTTGCCTTCCTGGGTCGCGGTGAGCAGCGGGTGCAGCACCTTGATCGGCGCCTTGAACATCTCGACGAACTCGAGCAGGCCGCGGTTGGCGAGGCACAGCCCACCAGAGTAGCTGTAGGCGTCCGGGTCGTCCTGGGCGTAGGACTCCAGCTTGCGGATATCCACCTTGCCGACCAGCGAGGAGATGTCCTGGTTGTTCTCGTCGCCGGGTTCCGTCTTGGCGACGGCGACCTGCCGCAGCACGGAGGGCCGCACCTTGACGACGCGGAACTTCGTGATGTCGCCGTTGAACTCGTTGAGCCGCTTCACGGCCCAGGGCGACATGATGGTGTTCAGGTAGCGGCGGGGGATGCCGAAATCCTCTTCCAGGATGGGGCCATCCTCCTCGGGGTCGAACAGGCCCAGGGGCGACTCGTGCACCGGAGAGCCCTTGATGGCGTACAGGGGCACGTGTTCGATGAGGCTCTTCAACTTCTCCGCGAGGGATGACTTCCCGCCACCCACCGGACCCAGCAGGTAGAGGATCTGCTTCTTCTCTTCCAGGCCCTGGGCCGCATGGCGGTAGTAGGCGACGATGTTTTCTATCACCTCCTCCAACCCGTAGAAGTCCCTGAACGCGGGATAGACCGGGATGGTCTTGTTCGCGAAAAGGCGCGACAGGCGGGGATCGCCGCGGGTGTCCATCAGCCGGGGCTCGCCGATGGCGATGAGCATCCTTTCGGCGACGCTGGCGTAGGCGGTCTTGTCCCGCTTGCACAGTTCCAGGTATTCCTGGAGCGACATCTCCTCGTCGCGGGCCGCCTCGAAGCGGGATTGGTAGGAAGCGAAGATCGACATGGCAACCTCTCCTTCTCTGTTGGACGCCGCGGCGCACCCGTCTCTTAACGCGGACGGTGCGGCACCGGTTGATCGCGGGTTGCGGG
>JAEUNJ010000100.1 GCA_016791145.1 Rhodocyclaceae bacterium
CGACAACGGCGCGGACTGCGTCTACCTGGGCTTCCGGGACGACACCAACGCCCGCAACTTCAACGGCCTGAATTTCGACGACGCGGCCATCCGCGAGGGCGTGCGCTACGCCCACGACCGGAAGGTGAAGGTGCTGGTGGCATTGAACACCTATCCCCAGACGGACAACTGGGCGCGCTGGACGGCGGCGGTGGACCGGGCCGCCGGCCACGGCGTCGATGCGGTCATCCTGGCCGACATGGGGCTGATGGAATATGCCTGCCGCGCCCATCCGCAGTTGCGGCTGCACCTGTCGGTCCAGGGCTCGGCCACCAGCTACGAGGCGATCAACTTCTACCGGGAGCGCTTCGGCATCCAGCGGGCGGTGCTGCCGCGGGTGCTGTCCCTGGCCCAGGTGGAGCAGGTGGTGAAGAGCACGCCCGTGGAGATCGAGGTCTTCGGCTTCGGCGGGCTCTGCGTGATGGTGGAGGGGCGCTGCTCCCTTTCCGCCTATGCCACCGGCGTGTCGCCCAACTGCAACGGGGCCTGCTCGCCGGCCAAGGCGGTGCGCTGGGAGCAGACGCCCCAGGGCATGGAGACGCGGGTTAACGGCGTGCTGATCGACCGCTTCGCCGACGGCGAGCGCACCGGCTACCCGACCCTGTGCAAGGGCCGCTTCGACGTGGACGACGAGACCTACTACGCCATCGAGGAGCCGGCCAGCCTGAACACCCTGAAGCTGCTGCCCGACCTGATGGCCATGGGCGTGCGGGCGATCAAGATCGAGGGCCGCCAGCGCAGCGTGGCCTACGTGGCCCAGGTGACGCGCATCTGGCGGGACGCCATCGACGCCGCGCGCCGGGAGGGCGAGCGCTTCACGCCCCGGGATTCCTGGATGGCCGAACTCAACCGGGTGTCCGAGGGGCAGTCCCAGACCCTGGGCGCCTATTACCGGCCGTGGAAGTGAGGTCGGCGGAGCCGGTGCGGCGGGTGCCGACCGACCGGATGCCGCCCCCGCGCCCGGCCACCCGATACTAATGTCATGAAACTCTCGCTCGGCCCCCTGCAGTACTACTGGCCCCGGCAACGGGTGCTGGATTTCTACGCCGCCGTGGCGGCCATGCCGGTGGATACGGTCTACGTGGGCGAGACGGTCTGTTCCCGCCGCCACGAGCTGCGTCACGAGGACTGGCTCGGCATCGCCCGGGACCTGGCCGCGGCAGGCAAGGAGGCGGTGTTCTCGACCCTGACCCTGGTGGAGTCGGAGTCGGACCTGAAGGGCCTGCGCCGCATCGTCGCCAACGGCGAATTCCTCGTGGAGGCCAACGAGATGGGGGCGGTGCGCCTGCTGGCGGAGGCGAAGCTGCCCTTCGTGGCGGGACCGACGCTGAACGTCTTCAACGGCCATACCCTGAATCTCCTGGCCGGAATGGGCGCCCGGCGCTGGATGCTGCCGCCGGAGGCGAGCCGCGAGGCCCTGGCCGGCCTGCAGCGGGAGCGGCCGGCAGGCATGGCGACCGAGGTCTTCGCCCACGGGCGGCTGCCGCTGGCCTATTCGGCCCGCTGCTTCACGGCCCGCCGCTTCAACCTGCAGAAGGATTCCTGCGAGTTCCGCTGCCTGGACTTCCCCGAGGGCCTGGACCTGAAGACCCGGGAGGGCGAGCCCTTCCTGGCCCTGAACGGCATCCAGACCCAGTCGGCCAAAACCTATAATCTGCTGCGCGAAGTTCCGGCCCTGGAGGCCGCCGGCATCGACCTGCTGCGGGTGAGCCCCCAGCCGGAAGGGACGGCGGAGGTGCTGGCCCTGTTCCGGCAGGCGATGGAGGGGGCGGTGGCCCCGGCCGCCGCCTGGGATGCCGCCCAGCCCTGGCTGCCCCACGGCGCCTGCAACGGCTTCTGGCACGGCCAGCCCGGACTGGAACTCGTCGCCGCCTGATTTCCCGGAGACCGCCATGAAGCTGCCGACCCGCCTGCCCGACTTCACGCTGCCGGCCCCCTTCGCCCGCCTGGGCGAACGCCTGCCGCAACTGCCGCCCACCCTGGCCCTGGTCGCCACCCTCAACGCCGCCCTCGGCCGGCTGCTGCCCCGGGAGCCCCTGGAACCCCTGCTCGGCAAGCGCTTCACCCTCCGCGTCACGGATGCCGGCATGACGCTGCGCTTCGCCTACGGCGAGCGCGGCTTCCGCCCCGTGCTGGACGGCGGCCCCGCCGACCTGACCATGACGGCGCGCAGCCGCGACTACCTGGCCCTGCTGCTGCGCGAGGAGGACGCGGACACGCTGTTCTTCGCCCGCCGCCTGCTGATGGAAGGCGACACGGAACTGGGCCTGCTGGTCAAGAACACGCTGGACGGCATCGACCTGCCGCGCTTCGACCCGGCGCGCCTCTCGCCCCGGGAGATCCTGGCCCGCCTGCGCGAGCGCCTGGTCGCGCCCACCCACCACGGCGCCTGATGGCGCGGCCCCCGGCCGGCGGCCATTTCTCGCCGGTCCTGGCCGGCGTCTTCACGCTGCTGGTGGTCTACGCCAGCCTCCACCCGCTGTCCGGCTGGCACGCTTCGGGCGCCTCCCCCTTCGCCTTCCTGGCGGCCGGCTGGCCCCGCTATTCCTCCTACCTGGACCTGGCCTTCAACGTGGCCGGCTACATGCCCCTGGGATTCCTTTGGGTGCCGGCCAACCTGTCCCGGCTGCCGAAGGTCCCCGCCGTGGCGGTCGCCGCGCTCCTCGGCTCCGCCCTGAGCCTGGGCATGGAGGTGGCCCAGAACTACCTGCCCAGCCGCGTCCCCTCCAACCTGGACTGGGCCTGCAACAGCCTGGGCGCGCTCCTCGGCGCCCTCACCGGCGCGCGATGGGGGCCGGCGCTGCTGGACGGCGGCCGCATCCATGCCTGGCGCATGGGGTGCATCGTCGGCGGCCGGATGGGCGACCTGGGCCTGGTGCTGGCCGGGCTCTGGCTGTTCACCCAGCTCGACCCGGCGACGCTGCTCTTCGGCAACGGCGACCTGCGCGGCCTCCTCGGCCTGCGCGACGCGTTCCCCTACCTGGCCCAGGGCTTCGCCCGGGTGGAGGCGATCCTCGTGGGGGCCCACGCCCTGGCCCTGGGGCTCCTCTTCCAGGCCCTGTTCCGGGAGCACGGCCGGGCCTCGGCCGCGGCCGTGCTGGTGGCGGGCCTGGCGGCCAAGAGCGTCGTCCTGGCGGTGGCCATGGGGCCGGACCACGCCCTGGCCTGGGCCACCCCGGGCAGCATGGCCGGCCTCGCCGGGGGGCTGCTGCTCTGGCTGGCCTGCGCCGGGCTGGCGCCGCGCCTGCGCCTGGCCCTGGGCGCCGTGGCGCTGCTGGCGGCCACCGTGCTGGTGAACCTGGCGCCCAACAACCCCTACCTGCTGCACGCGCTGCAGGTGTGGAGCCCGGGTCATTTCTTCAACTTCCACGGGGTGACGAGCCTCGTCGCCAGCGCCTGGCCCTTCCTGGCCCTGGCCTGGCTCACCCTGTCCAGGAGACCGGCCGATGAAGCACGATGACATACGCGACCTGGCGGACCTGCGCGCCGCCCTGCGCGAATTCGCCGCAGAGCGGGACTGGCGGCAGTTCCACACGCCCAAGAACCTGGCCATGGCCATGATCGTCGAGGCGGCGGAACTGGTGGAGCACTTCCAGTGGGCGACGCCGGAGCAGAGCCTGTCGCCGGCGCCGGAGAAGCTCGCGGAGATTCGCGACGAGGTGGCCGACGTGCTGATCTATCTGACCGAGCTGGCCGACGTGCTGGACATCGACATGATCGCCGCCGCCCGGGAGAAGATCGCGAAGAACGCGGTGAAGTACCCTCCCCCCGGGCGAGCCTAGCCTGCCGGGGGGAGGGCTGGCAGGAGGATGGCCCCCCACCCCCTCACCCCCGCCCTGGGGCGGGGGAACTTGCATGATCGCTTCGCTCACCTGTCACGGGGGGGGCGCTTCGGCCGCGGTGCGGGTCGCGGCTCCGCCGCGTGCCGTCCGGGCTTGGGGCGGCCCGGCGCCCGGACTGCGAGGGTGGGGGTGAAACTTCCAATCGCCGCCCCGCTGGGGTGGGAGCCACGGCCCTCACCCCCGCCCCGGGGCGGGGGAACTTGCATGATCGCTTCGCTCACCTGTCACGGGGGGGCGCTTCGGCCGCGGTGCGGGTTGCGGCGGCGAGGCTCCGGCGTGAAGCACCAGACGGTTTTCGTGGGAGCGGCGTCCTCGCCGCGATGCAGCCTGAACCGCCGGGATCGCGCCGGGGACGGCGCTCCTACAGGGAGGGCCGTGCGGTTTGGTTTTGGTTGGAGCGGCGTCCCCGCCGCGATGCTTTTCCGGGCCGCCGCGCCGATCCGACGCGCCGTCCCCGGCCGCCTGCTCCGGGTGACGGTTGTCAACGACATCCCGACCCGGAAGTTGTAGCTTCCCTGGTCGGCGGGCGCTCGATTGCTGGCCAAGGGTCGGCGCCCATGGATGGCCGCCAGGGGGAGTTGGTCATGATGAACAGCGCATGGGTGAGCTTGAGGAAGGTCCTGAATCCGGGTCGCGGCGTCGTTCGGGGGATGGTCGCGGCATGCTGTGTCCTCGCCGCATTTTCCCCGGCCCACGGAAAGTGGACCGTTCGAACCTACGATGTCGAGTTCGTCGATCCGTGGCATCCGGTCGGAGTTTCCGTGCCGAATCTGATTGCCACGGTTCCGGAAACCCCCGTATGGGGCGAGAGTTATTGGGAGTACGAATACTTCCCCCGCCCACATTTCGTCGAGGACCGCTTCATCGAGCACGTCACCGTCGAGTTCGACGACGAGACGCACTACGTGATCTTCCGACGGGAACGCCGATCCACGTGGGTGAACATCCTCGAAAGGAGGGTGTCCTATTTCGAGTTCGTCGGCACCGGCTACCTTCGACATCCGCCTGTCACTGACTACGACCCGTACTTCGCGTCATACGAGACGCTCTCCTATCCCGAGGCGGTACCGGAGGTGGAGATCTACGCCACGATGTTGGCGGGGCTGGCGGGGATGGGGGTTGCGGCCCGACGCCGCCCGGCCAGGCGGGCGGATGCCGGCAAGGCAGGTTGATCCCGCGTCCGACGAAAGGGGAATGGCCGCATCGCGGCAGGTGTGAGACCAAGCGGTTCGATGGCCAGGCCGTTCGGGGTCATCGGCGGCTGGCAGATTCTCCAGGCGCCGGGCGCCCCTTTTCGGCATCTGTGCTAGATTTCGCCTCCTAAACCAACCAATCATTTGCTTGGTTGAGAACAACAGGTTGCATCTGGAGGAGCGCCGGGGCATGGCCGGCATTGCCAATCCCATTCTGGAGATCGAAGGGGTCACGCTGGCTTTCGGCGGCGTGAAGGCCCTCAATGGGGTCAGCTTCGAAGTGGCCCCCGGGTCCATCACGTCGGTGATCGGGCCCAACGGGGCCGGCAAGACCTCCCTTTTCAACACCATCTCCGGCTTCTACCGCCCCACCGAGGGCGCCATCCGCTTCCTGGGCCAGGACATCAGCCGGCTGCCGGCGCCGCGCCGGGCGAGGCTGGGCCTGGCGCGCAGCTTCCAGAACATCGCCCTGTTCCGGGGCATGACCGTCCTCGACAACATCAAGCTCGGGCGCCATTGCCACCTGCACTCGGGCGTCCTGGACGCCCTCCTCTATTTCGGCAAGGCGCGGCGCGAGGAAATGCGGCTGCGGGCGGACATCGAGGAACGGATCATCGACTTCCTGGAGATCGACCACATCCGCAACGCGCCGGTGGCGGCCCTCTCCTACGGCCTGCAGAAGCGGGTGGAGATGGCCCGGGCCCTGGCCATGGAGCCGCGCATCCTGATGCTGGACGAGCCGGTGGCCGGCATGAACCGGGAGGAGACCGAGGACATGGCCCGCTTCATCCTGGACGTGCGGGAGGAGTGGGGCGTCACCATCCTGATGGTCGAGCACGACATGGGCATGGTGATGGACATCTCGGACCACGTGGTGGTGCTGAACTTCGGCGAGGTGATCGCCGACGGCACGCCGGCCGACGTGCAGGCCGACCCGGAGGTGATCCGCGCCTACCTGGGCTCCGGCGACGTGGGCGAGCTGCGCCGCCGGCTGGTCGCCCAGCGCGAGGCGGCGGGAGCGCCGGCATGAGCGCCCCGCGCGGCCGCCCGGAGGGGCGCAGCCAGGAACCCGGAGCCGCGCAGCGGCGAACTGCCGTCACCCCCTCCTCGGAGGGGGGCGGGAGGAGGGTAG
>JAEUNJ010000117.1 GCA_016791145.1 Rhodocyclaceae bacterium
GACCGAGCTGCAGATCGGACGGGTCTTCGTGGATCGCTGCATGGAGCTGCTCCTGCATAACAAGCTGGATACCGCCACGGCGTCCATGGCCAAGTACTGGTGCTCCGACCTGCAGTTCAAGGTGATGGACGCCTGCGTGCAGCTCCACGGCGGCTACGGCTACATGTGGGACTACCCGATCGCCCGCGCCTGGGCCGACTCGCGGGTGCAGCGCATCTACGGCGGCACCAACGAGATCATGAAGGAAATGATCGCAAGGACGCTTTGAAAGGCCCAAGGCATCAACCACCAAGGACACCAAGGACACTAAGAAGAGCCGGGAACAAAGAGGAGCGGGACGCTCTGCCCTGGCCCGCGGGGCCTTACGCAGCGCCAGGCGGGCACCGCCCCGTCTCGTTCTTGGTGTCCTTCTTGTCCTTAGTGGTGAAAAAATCGAATTTCGCATCCACCGCAGCGGAGAACCTGATGACTGAAGCCTATATCTACGACGCCCTGCGCACCCCGCGCGGCAAGGGCAAGCAGGGCGGCGGCCTGAACCAGGCCACGCCCATCCACCTGGCGGCCACGGCCCTGCGCGCCCTGCGCGACCGCAACGACCTGGACACCTCGCTGGTGGACGACGTGGTGCTCGGCTGCGTCGAGCCGGTGGCCGAGCAGGGCGCCGACATCGCGCGCGTCGCCGCCCTCTACGCCGACTACGCGGTCACCGCGGCCGGGGTCACGGTCAGCCGCTTCTGCGCCTCGGGGCTGGAGGCCTGCAACCAGGCCGCCGCCCAGGTCATGTCCGGGCAGAGCGACCTGGTGGTGGGCGGCGGCGTGGAGTCCATGTCGCGGGTGCCCATGTTCTCGTCGGGCGGCGCCTGGCCGACCGACCCGCAGGTGGCCGCCAAGACCTATTTCGTGCCCCAGGGCGTCTCCGCCGACCTGATCGCCACCAAGTGGGGCTTCTCCCGCCAGGATGTGGACAGCTATGCCGTCGAGTCCCAGCGCCGCGCCAAGCGGGCCTGGGACGAGGGCCGCTTTGCCAGGTCCATCGTACCGGTGCTGGACCTGAACGGCCTGGTCATGCTGGACAATGACGAATACATGCGCCCGGAGACGACACTGGAGTCCTTGTCGACGCTGAAGCCGTCCTTCGAGGAGCAGGGCCGGAAGTACGGCTTCGACAGCGTGATCCTGCAGCGCTATCCCGAGGTGGAGGCCATCGAGCACGTGCACCATGCCGGCAACAGCTCCGGCATCGTGGACGGCGCCGCCGCCATCCTGTTCGGAACGAAGGAGATGGGCGATCGCCTCGGACTCAAGCCCCGGGCCCGGGTCCGCTCCTTCGCCTCCATCGGCTCCGAGCCCTCCATCATGCTGACCGGTCCCAGCTATGCGGCCGAGAAGGCCCTGAAGCGGGCCGGCATGGGCGTCGGCGACATCGACCTCTACGAGCTGAACGAGGCCTTCGCCGCCGTCGTGCTGCGCTTCATGCAGGTGCTGGACGTGCCCCACGACAAGATGAACGTGAACGGCGGCGCCATCGCCATGGGCCACCCGCTGGGGGCCACCGGCGCCATGATCCTCGGCACCCTGCTCGATGAACTCGAGCGCCGCAACCTGTCCGCCGGCCTCGCCACCCTCTGCGTCGGCGCCGGCATGGGCACCGCCACCATCATCGAGCGCGTCTGAACCGTGCGCCCGAGCCCCCAATACATTCGTGACGCGAACCGCCTGGGTTCCGCCCGGCTTCGCACTTCCTTGCGTTCCCTTGGCGCCTTTGCGCCTCTGCGGTGAGGTTTTCCATGATCAACTACACCCTTGATTCCGACGGCATCGCGACCCTGGAATGGGACCTGCCCGGCCGGCCCCAGAACGTCCTCAACGCCCAGACCTACGGCGCCTTCTACGAGGCCATGAACAAGGCCGTCGCCGATCCGTCGGTGAAGGGCATCCTGGTCACCTCCGCCAAGAAGGACTTCATCGCCGGCGGCGACCTGGAGATGCTCCTCGCCTGGAAAGGCGCCGGCGACATCTTCGAGGGTTCCATGACCTACCATCGGACCATGCGCGCCTTCGAGAAATGCGGCAAGCCCGTCGCCTGCGCGATGAACGGCAGCGCCCTGGGCGGCGGACTGGAACTGGCGCTATGCAGCCACTACCGGGTCGCGGCCGACAACCCCAAGGCCCGCTACGGCTTCCCCGAAGTCACCCTGGGCCTGCTGCCGGGCGGCGGCGGCACCCAGCGGGCGCCGCGGCTGGCCGGCATCCAGGCCTCCGCGCCCCTGTTGCTGGAAGGCAAGCGCCTGAAGGCCCAGGAAGCGGCGAAGATCGGCCTGATCAACGCCGTCGTGCCGGCCGGGGAGGAGCGCACCGCCGCCAAGGCCTGGCTGCTCGGCGACGGCCAGAAGGACCCGATGCAGCCCTGGGACCGCAAGGGCTACAAGATCCCCGGGGGCGGCGTGATGACGCCCATGGGCATGCAGACCTTCATGGCCGGCAACGCCATGCTCCGGGAGAAGACCTACGGCAATTACCCGGCGCCGGTGGCCATCCTCTCCTGCGTCTTCGAGGGCCTGCAGACGGACATCGATACGGGCCTGAAGGTCGAGGCCCGCTACTTCGCCAACCTGGTGGCCGGCGATGTCTCCAAGAACATGATCCGCAGCCTCTTCTTCGGCCTCAACAACGCGAAGAAGCTGGCCGGCCGCCCGGCCGGCGTGCCGCAGCAGAAGTACGCCCGGATCGGCATGCTGGGGGCGGGCATGATGGGCGCCGGCATCGCCTACTCGACGGCCATGGCCGGCATCGAGGTGGTGCTGCTCGACACCACTCCGGAAGCCGCCGAGAAGGGCAAGGACTACACGCGCCGCCTGCTGGAGAAGGAGGTGGCCAAGGGCCGCCGCACCCAGGAGGCCGCCGAGGCGGTGCTGGCCCGCATCAAGCCCACCGCGGACTACGCGGATCTCTCCGGCTGCGACCTGGTCATCGAAGCCGTCTTCGAGAGCCGCTCCATCAAGGCGGAGGTGACCAGGAAGACCGAGGCCGTGATCGCCGGGTCGGCGATTTTCGCCTCCAACACCTCGACCCTGCCCATCACCGGCCTGGCCGAGGCGTCCGCCCGCCCGGCCAACTTCATCGGCCTGCACTTCTTCTCGCCCGTTGAGAAGATGCCGCTGGTGGAGATCATCGTCGGCGCGAAGACTTCCGACGAAACCCTGGCCCGCTCCATGGACTACGTGGCTGCCATCGGCAAGACGCCCATCGTCGTGAACGACTCCCGCGGCTTCTACACCAGCCGGGTGTTCGGCACCTACGTGTCCGAAGGCATGGCCCTGCTGGAGGAAGGCGTGGCGCCGGCCCTGATCGACAAGGCCGGCCTCATCGCCGGCATGCCGGTGGGTCCCCTGGCCCTGGCCGACGAAGTCTCCATCGAGCTGGTGCACAAGATCGCCAGCCAGACCAAGTCCGACCTGGG
>JAEUNJ010000151.1 GCA_016791145.1 Rhodocyclaceae bacterium
CTCCTGGGGCCGGTCGCGGGGGTCCTGCACCGACAGGGCGCTGGCGATGACCAGCATCTCGCGCAGGCAGCCGCGCTCCCGGGCGGCCAGGATCATGCGGCCGATCTTCGGGTCCAGGGGCAGCTTCGCCAGTTCCCGGCCGACGGCCGTCAGCTCCTTGCTCGCCTCGTCGATGGCGCCCAGCTCGGCCAGCAGCTGGTAGCCGTCGGCCACCATGCGCGGCAGCGGCGCCTCCAGGAAGGGGAAGTCCTCCACGTTGCCCAGGTGCAGGGACTTCATGCGCAGGATGACGCCGGCCAGGCTGGAACGGAGGATTTCCGGATCGGTATGGGCCGGCCGCCGGGCGAAGTCCTCCTCCTCGTAGAGGCGGAAGCAGATGCCCGCCGCCACCCGGCCGCAGCGCCCGGCGCGCTGCTTGGCCGCCGACTGGGCGACCGGCTCCACCTGCAGCTGCTCGACCTTGTTGCGGTGGGAATAGCGCTTGACGCGGGCCAGACCCGTGTCCACCACGTAGCGGATGCCCGGCACCGTGAGGGAGGTCTCGGCCACGTTGGTGGCCAGCACCACGCGCCGCCCCTGGTGCGGCGCGAAGACCCGCGCCTGCTCCTGGGCCGACTGGCGGGCGAACAGGGGCAGCACCTCGAGGCCCGGCGGATGGTGCTTCCTCAGGGCCTCGGCGGCCTCGCGGATCTCCCGCTCGCCGGGGAGGAAGACCAGCACGTCGCCCGGGCCCTCCCGGTGCGCTTCCGACACCGCGTCCACGATGGCGTCCTGGACGTCCCGGTCCCTGGCGTCCTCCGGCGGCGGCCGGTAGCGCACCTCGATGGGGAACAGGCGGCCGGACACCTCGATGACGGGGGCGTCGCCGGCGGGGCCGGCGAAGTGGCGCGCGAAACGCTCGGCGTCCAGGGTGGCCGAGGTGACGATGACCTTCAGGTCCGGCCGCCGGGGCAGGAGCTGGCGCAGGTAGCCGAGCAGGAAGTCGATGTTCAGGCTGCGCTCGTGGGCCTCGTCGATGATCAGGGTGTCGTAGGCCTTGAGCAGCGGGTCGCCCTGGGTCTCGGCGAGCAGGATGCCGTCGGTCATCAGCTTGACGTAGCTGTCGGGCGAGCTGCGGTCGGTGAAGCGGATCTTGTAGCCGACGTGGCGGCCGAGCTCGCTCTTCAGCTCCTGGGCGATGCGGCTGGCCGTCGCCCGGGCGGCGATGCGGCGCGGCTGAGTGTGGCCGATCAGCCCGGCGCAGCCGCGGCCCAGTTCCAGGCAGATTTTCGGAAGTTGTGTGGTCTTGCCGGATCCCGTCTCGCCGCAGACCACGACGACCTGGTGGTCCCGGATGGCGCGGGCGATCTCCGCCCGCCGGGCGACGACGGGCAGGGCCTCGTCGTAAGCGATGGACGGCCGGGCCGCCAGGCGGGCGGCAACGCGGTCGTCGGCAGGCCTGGGACGCGGATTCATGGGCGGATTTTACGGCCTCCGGCGGCGCCCCCCGCCCGGCGGGCTGCCCGGGCGCACCGGCAACGGCGCGCGGCGGCGGCGCCGATCGGTCCGCGCAACCTCAGTCCCGGTCCCGGACGAACCCCTTTCCTGGCACCAGCCGCCTCCGCTCGCCGATGGCCCACAGCTCGAACCGGTCCCTGGGCAGTCCGGCCCTCTCCAGGGCCGGCGGCAGGTCGTCCAGGGGCGCCTCCACGGGTTCGTCGCACATGCGGAAGGCGCCCCAGTGCATGCCCATGGAATGGCGCGAGCCGACGTCGGCGTGGATGCGCGCGGCCTCGCCGGGATCCACGTGCTGGTTGCCCATGAACCACCGGGGTTCGTAGCAGCCGACGGGGATCATGGCCAGGTCGAAGCCACCGTAGCGCCGCCCGATCTCCCGGAAGATGGTGCCGTCGCCGTAGCCGGTGTCGCCGGCGAAGTAGGCCGTCGCCCCGGCCCCGGCAACCGCGAAGCCGCCCCAGAGGGTGGCGTTCGTGTCCCAGGGGGTACGCCGGCTCCAGTGGCGCGCCGGCACCAGGTCCACCCGCACCCGGGTCCCCGCCGCGACCAGTTCCTCCCCTTCCCACCAGTCGAGGGCGCGGACATTGGCAATGCCGAGGCGCTGGAACCAGCGTTCCACCCCCAGGGGGACCAGGAACAGGGGCGGGCCCCCGGCCTGGCCCTGGAGGGCCAGGACGCTGGCCTCGTCCAGGTGGTCGTAATGGTTGTGGGAGATCAGGACGGCATGGATGTGGGGCAGGTCTGCCGGGGAAAGGGCGGGCGGCGTGGCGCGCCGGGGCCCCCACCAGGTGACGGGGGATGCCCGCTCCGAGAAGGCGGGATCGGTCAGCAGGTTCAGCCCCCCCGCCTGGAGCAGCATCGTCGCATGGCCGATCCAGGCGACCCGCCATCCGGCCTCGGGCCGCGCCAGTTCCGCCGGCGCCAGGGACACCCGCGGGACCCGGCCGGGATCCTGGGGAGTTTCCGCATCCCAGAGGCGATGCCACTGCCACCAGAGGAAGCGGGAGAAGCCGGGATTGCGCGCGCCGTCCGGGTTGCGGAACCCGTCCGGAGCGTGGTGGGCGCGGGCCGGGTCGAAGCGGGGATGGGGCGTGCCGCATCCGACCGCGACGAGGACGGCCAGGGCGACAGGGAGGATCGAACGGCACGGCATGCGCATCGGCGGGTCCTGGAAACAGGCGCCGTCACCGGCGCGATCGGGGTGGATCAGGCTTCCTCGCGGCGGGGAAGGCGCCGACGGACAGGCGGCCCGGCACCTCCCCCGTGGCAGCGCACCGGACCGGATCGCGGCGCGAAAGACGGGGGCCGACGCACGCCCGACGGGAGGATTCTATGGGATGGCAGCGCGCCGCCGATGCAGGGCCATTGACGCATGTCACCCCCGATGCCCCGCGGCAGGGTTAGCATACTGGAATGTCCGCGTCCGCTTCGGCGAGCTCCCATGCCTCGGCGCACAGCCGGTTCTCCCGGCTGCGGCGCTATATCGGCTTGCTGCTGGTGATCAATCTCCTGGTCGGCATCGGGGTCGCGGCCTACTCGATCCTCTCGGCCCGGGAGCGGAACCTGCAGATGGAGGGCCAGCGCCTGCGTACCCTCGCCATCGCGCTGCGGGAGAACGCGGACGGCGTGTTCGCCGGCGCCGAACTGGCTTTGCGGGACCTGCGCCGGCAGGTGGAGGCCGGCGGCGGCCTGGCGGGACAGGGCGCCACGGGCGTCCATCTGATGATGCGGCGGGCGCTGGCCAACCTGCCGCCCCACTTCAGCTTCTTCATCACCGATGCGCGGGGCCGCCTGGCGGCCCACAGCGTCTCGGACCCCGCCCCCGACGTGGATCTCGCCGACCGGCCCTATTTCACGCGGCTTCGCGCCAGCGCGGGCGACGAGGTGTTCCTCAACGGACTGACCCGGGCAAGGGCCACCGGCGAATGGACCTTCTACCTGGCCTTGCCGGTCCGGGAGCCCCACGGCAGTTTCGACGGCACCATCGCCATCGTCATCCAGCACAGCTATTTCGAGGCCTTCTACCGCCAACTGGGCCTGGAAACCGACAGTTCGATCAACCTCATCAAGACGGACGGCGCGCTGCTCGCTCGGATTCCCTTCCGGGAGGAGGATGTCCGCGCCGAGGTCGCGACCCATCCGGGTTTCCGGCAGGCCGTGGCGGACCGGCGCGGCTACCTGACGACGGCGGCCTCGGCCTTCACCGGGAACCCCCGCGTCGTCGGCTTCGACCGGAGCGAGCGCTACCCCTTCCTGGCCACGGCCAGCCAGGGCCTGGGCCCGGCCCTGTCGGCGTGGTGGGAGACGACGGTGCGCACGGCGGCCCTGGTGATCGGCGGCATGCTGATCTTCCTCGCCATGGGGGCCTACCTGCTGTGGCAGCTGCGCCGCCTGGAGACCGCCACCTACGAGACGGTGCACGACGCGCTGACGGGCCTGCACAACCGTCGCGGCTTCGACCGGATCGCGGCGGAGGAATGGCAGCGGGCACGCCGCGAGCGGCAAGCCCTGTCGCTGCTGATGATCGATGTGGACGACTTCAAGAACTACAACGACCTCTACGGGCACCTGGCCGGGGACCAGTGCCTGCGCCGGGTGGCCCGGGCCATCGAGCGGGCCCTCAAGCGCCCGGCCGATTTCAGCGCCCGGTATGGCGGCGAGGAGTTCGTCTGCCTGCTGGCGAACACCGACGCGGAGGGCGCCCGGGAGGTGGCCCAGGCCATCGTCACCGCGATGCGCCGGAAGGAGATTCCCCACGGGGGCTCCCGGGCCGCCGACATCGTGACCGTCAGCGTGGGCGGGGCCACCTGGGAGCCGGGCGACGCCGGCACCCTCTCCGACCTGGTGGCGGCGGCCGACGCCGCCCTTTACGAGGCGAAGGCGGAGGGACGCGACCGGGTGTGCTACTGGGTGCGGGACGCCTCCCCCGATTCGGCCGCCAGGAATCACCGCCCGGCCTGAGGGCGAGCCACCGGCCCCCGCCCGTTTCCCGGCCTCGGGGACGTTGTCCGCGGATGCGGCAGGCCCGATTCGGGATGGGGCGGCGGGGTGTGCAGATACAATGCGCGCATTGCCTTCCCGCCGCGTCATCATGTCATCCCCCGCAGAGAAACCCGCCAATTTCATCCGCAACATCATCGACGCCGACCTGGCTTCCGGCCGACACGCGCAGCGCCGCTGGTCGGGACGGCCCGGGCCGGGGCCCCAGCAGGCCGCGGGCGAACCCGACACGGCGCGGATACGCACCCGCTTCCCGCCGGAGCCCAACGGCTACCTGCATTACGGACATGCCAAGTCCATCTGCCTGAATTTCGGCCTGGCCCTGGACTACGGCGGCCGCTGCCACCTGCGCTTCGACGACACGAACCCCGAGAAGGAGGAGCAGGAGTATGTGGACTCGATCGTGGACGCGGTCCATTGGCTGGGCTTCCGCTGGCGGGACGAGCGGGAGGACAACCTCTACTACGCCTCCGACTACTTCGGCTGGATGTACGAATTCGCCGAAGGCCTGATCCGGTCCGGCCACGCCTACGTCGATTCCCAGAGCGCCGAGGAGATGCGCGCCAACCGCGGCACCCTCACCGAGCCGGGCCGCAACAGCCCCTACCGCGACCGCAGCCCGGCGGAAAACCTGGACATCTTCCGTCGCATGAAGGCGGGTGAATTCCCCGACGGCACCCACGTGCTGCGGGCGAAGATCGACATGGCCTCCGGCAACATCAACATGCGCGACCCGGCCATCTACCGCATCCGCCACGCCGAGCACCACAACACCGGGAACGCCTGGTGCGTGTACCCGATGTACACCTACGCCCATCCCATCGAGGATGCCCTGGAGAACATCACCCACTCCATCTGCACGCTGGAATTCGAGGACCAGCGGCCCTTCTACGACTGGCTGCTGGAGCGCCTGGCCGAACTGGGCCTGCTCGAGCGGCCGTTGCCGCAGCAGATCGAATTCGCCCGCCTCAACCTGTCCTACGTAGTGCTCTCCAAGCGCAAGCTGATCCAGCTCGTGGCGGAGAGGCATGTGGACGGCTGGGACGACCCGCGCATGCCCACCCTGGTGGGCGCCCGGCGCCGGGGCTTCACGCCGGAGGGCTTCCGCCTGTTCGCCGAACGCATCGGCGTCTCCAAGGCGGACTCCTGGATCGACATGAGCATCCTCGAGGACTGCATGCGCGAGCATCTGAACGAGGCGGCGGAGCGCCGCATCGCCGTCCTGGACCCCCTCCGGCTGATCGTGGACAACTTTCCCGCGGACGCCGAGGAGGACTGCGAGGCGCCCAACCATCCCCTGAAGCCGGAACTGGGCAGGCGTCCGGTGCCCTTCACCCGGGAACTGTGGATCGAGCGGGAGGACTTCGCCGAGGACCCGCCCAAGGGCTACCACCGGCTCTATCCCGGCAACATGGCGCGGCTGCGCTACGGCTACGTGGTCCGCTGCACCGGGTGCGACAAGGATGCGGACGGTCGGGTGACGGCGGTTCATTGCGAGTACCTGCCCGAGACGAAGTCCGGCACGCCGGGCGCCGACGGCGTGAAGGTCAAGGGCAACCTGCACTGGGTCTCGGCGAAGCATGCCTACGGGGCAGAGGTACGGCTCTACGACCGCCTGTTCTCGGCGGAAAGCCCCGGCGCCGACGGCAGGGATTTCCTGGCGGACCTGAACCCGGCCTCCAAGCGGGTAATCAGGGCCCAGCTGGAACCGGCCCTGCGGGAAGCCGCGCCGGAGGACCGCTTCCAGTTCGAGCGGCACGGCTATTTCGTCGCCGACCGCGTGGACAGCGCGCCCGGCGCGCCGGTATTCAACCGGGCCGTGACCCTCAAGGATTCCTGGGCCAAGGGGAAATAGGCGGCCGGACCTAACCGGGCCGGGGCTCCGCCGCCTATACTGGCCCTTCCCCCTTCGGACCGGATCCGCCATGGCCGCCACCGCCCGCTGCCCCGCCGCCCTGCCCACCTACACCCGCGGCGAGGAGATCGCCAACGGCGTCACCCACGGCATCGGGATCGTGCTGGCCATCGCGGGACTGGCCGTGCTCACGGCCTTCTCGGCCCTGCACGGCGACGCCTGGCACGTGGTGGCGTGCAGCGTCTTCGGGTCGGCGCTGATCATCGCCTTCACGGCATCCACCCTCTACCACAGCGTGCAGGTGGAGCGCGCCAGGCAGGCGCTGCGCGCCCTGGACCATTCCGCCATCTTCCTGCTGATCGCCGGGACCTACACGCCCTTCATGCTGGTGAACCTGCGCGGTCCCTGGGGCTGGTCCCTGTTCGCCGTCATCTGGACGCTGGCCCTCCTCGGCATCGCGCTGCGGCTGGTGCTCAAGGGCCGGCTGCACGGCCTGGTGGTGGCCCTCTACATCGCCATGGGCTGGGCCATCGTGGTGGCCGTGGAGCCGCTGATGCGCCACGTGGCGACCGGCGGCCTGGTCCTCCTGGCCGCCGGCGGACTCGCCTACACGGCGGGCGTGCCCTTCTACAAGTGGAAGCGCCTGCCCTACAACCACGCCATCTGGCACGGCTTCGTGCTGCTCGGCAGCGGCCTGCACTTCTTCGCGGTGCTGTTCTACGTGATTCCCTGGCCGGCCGCGGCCTGATCGGCGGCGCCCTCGGCGGCGACCCGGCGCAGGGTCTGCCGCACCTCCTCGCCCAGCAGCAGTTCCGCATCGGCGACCGGCGCCGTCAGCCCCTCGTCGAAATGAAGCATGCCTTCGGCATCTTCGCTGAGCAGCGACTCGTCCACCAGGTTCTGGATCACGCCGGCGAACAGGGACTTCTCGGCGAACTCGGGCGAATCGAACTCGTAGAGCAGGGCCATGCGCCGCGCCACCAGGTGGCTGGTCTCGGCGAGGGCGGCCTGCGTCACCCGGCCCGAGCCGTGCCGGTGCAGCAGGATGAGCGTGAGCAGGTGCCGTTCCAGGGTCGGCCTGAGGGGCTCGCCGAGCATCGCCAGTTCGGAGTACTCCCGGCTGTTCGGTCCCGGCGCCGCGACACCATCGCCGTCCGCCCGGACGAGCCCCCGTTCGCCGAGCAGGGCCAGCACGCGATGCAGGACCGGAAGCAGCCCGGCGGGGTCCCAGGGCAGGAAGAGTTCGGCGCGCAGCAGCCTGTAGAGGCCGCCCACCGCGGCCTCGACGCGGGACAGCGGCAGGCGCGGATTGTGGGCCAGGAGGCAGGCGACCAGCGCCGGCAGCGCCACGCCGTGCAGCACGTTGTTGCGGAAATAGGCCAGGTAGGGTCCCTGCCCGGCGGGCACCCGCAGGATGTCGCCGAGGGGATCGGGAACCCGTTCCAGGATGCCCAGGCGCAGGGCCTGGTTGACGGTTTCGGAGGCGTCGGCCTGGCAGGCGCCGCCGTTCCCTGCGCCACCGTTCCCGCCGGCCGCCAAGGCGGTTCCGTCCAGCAGGGCGCGGTAATGGCCGACCATGCGGCATAGGGCGGCCTCGTCGATCGCCAGTTTCGGGGTGGCGAGGAGGATCAGGGCGGCCATGTTGATGGGATTGACCACCGCCGCCTCGTTGATCCGGCGGGCCAGTTCGGCGGCCACGTCGTGGATGGCCTGGCGGACCCACGGAGCCCGCGGGTCGGATTCCTGCCGCCACTCCGCGTGCAGGCTCCCGAGGGCCTCCGCCAGGTCCAGGGGGCGACCGAAATTGACGTGGGCCCGGCCGAAATACCGGCGCAGCTCGCGCACCGTGGCCAGCACGCCCCACAGGGATTCGCCGGTCTTTGGCCGGCCGGCCAGCTCGCGCTGGTAGCTGTCCCCCTCGACCAGCTTCTCGTAGCCGATATAGACCGGAACGAAGACCAGGGGGCGCTGGTGGCTGCGCAGGAAGCTGCGGATGGTCATGCCCAGGATGCCGGCCTTCGGGGGCAGCATGCGGCCGCTGCGGCTGCGTCCCCCCTCGATGAAATACTCGATCGGGAAGCCGTGGGCAAGCATCATGTGCAGGTACTCGTCGAACACTGCGGCGTAGAGCGGCTCGCCCTTGAAGCTGCGGCGCAGGAAGAAGGCGCCTCCCCGGCGCAGCAGGGGACCGACCAGCGGCAGGTTCAGGTTGGCGCCGGCGGCGATGTGGGGTGGCATCAGGCCGCGCCGGAAGATGACGAAAGACAGCAGCAGGTAGTCCACGTGGCTGCGATGGCACGGGACGTAGACGATGCCGTGGTCGGGCGCGATGCGGGTCACCACGTCGAAGTTGCGCACCTGGACCCCGTCGTAGATCCGGTTCCACACCCAGTCCAGGAAGATCTCCAGCGCCCGTATGACACCGTAGTTGTAGTCCGAGGCGATCTCCAGTGCGAAGGAGCGGGCACGCGCCTGGGCCTCGCCGATGGATACCGACCGGGCGGCCGCCTCCTCGGCGATGGCCTGTCGCACGGGCTCCGCCGCGAGGAGGTTCTCGACCTGGGTGTTCCGGTGCGAGAAGTCGGGACCGATGGCCATCTCCCGCTGGCGCCGGAAATGGACGCGCAGGACGCGCGACAGCTTGCGCAGGGCGCGGGCCTCGTCCGGCTCGCCGGCCAGCAGTTCGCGCAGCGACAGGGCCGGGTTGAAGCGGACGAGGGTCTGCCGGCCGTGGAGCAGCACGGCGACCAGCTGGCGCAGGTGTCCCGGCGGCCGCCAGGCTTCCGAGAACAGGGCCTTGAGGATGGAGTCCTGCTTGCCGGGGGCGCGGCCCCAGAGGATGGTGACGGGCACCAGCTGGATGTCCAGTTGCGGGTCGGCGATGCCGGCGGCAACGATCCGCTGCAGCAGCGGCGAGTGGCCGTAGCGATCCTTGGCGCTGGCCACGAGGCGCTGCGGCCGGGTCAGGAAGAAGAAGGAGCGCCGGGCACGGACGGGACCGCCCGCGAAGGCCGCCTCCGCCAATGGCATGCGCGCCTGGCGCGTCTCCTCGGCCAGGACCAGCAGGTTGCTGAGCTGCCGGTTCTGCAGCACGTAGCAGACGGGTTTCGCCGGATCCAGGCCGAGTTCCGCGATGGATTCGGGAAACACCCGCGTGCGAACCCACGCATAGAGCAGCCTGCGACCCAGGGGCAGCAGCCAGCCGGCAATATCCAGGGAGGGCAACATCGTCGCGGCGGTGGACGCCTTGTTCGTTCGAATGGATCCCGCGGGGGATTGCTGTCGACTTTACTCCATGGGGCATCGACCGGCGTGGCCGGGCCGCGCCAAGGCCGTTCTGGTAAGATTTTTCCGTCCAGGGAGGAAGACCAATGGCCGGCGGCTGGGGCTGTCCCCACGAAGCGAACGACATCTGCACCAAGGTGAACGGCCTGCCCTGCGATCCCGGCATGAAGGGGTGCGTGCTCTATGGGCGCTACGTGTTCGCGAACGAGGACAAGAACGCGCGGCTCCGCCAGAAGCAGGCGCGGGAACGGACCGCGGACGACACGCCGGACGAGTCAGGCTTCCATCCTTGAACCAGCCGGGGAGCGCAGCATGGAAATGAAGAAGGTCAGTTCCGGAAAGCTGCGCGCCATCGGCTACGACGCCGGCGCGCGGACCCTGGAGGTGCATCTGGACGACGGCACGCGGCTCCAGTACGCGAACGTCGGGGGAGAGATCTGGCGCCGGCTGTCCGGCTCCTCCTCCGCCTGGAGCTATTACCGGGACAATATCGAAGAGGAATACAACGCCAAGCGGCTGCGCTAGGATATCGGGCCGCGCCTGCCGGGCGCCACGCCAGTCACGCAGCAAGGGTCCCTTGCGGCGCCATCCGGAGATCGAACATGAACGCAAGCAGGCCCATCCAGCGGGCGGCGGCAGCGCCGGCCCCGCAAACCCCGGCCCAGTCCCCGGCCGGCAAGACCGCCAAGGCAACCGCGGCCGGCGCGCGCCGCGGCGCCGCCAAGCCGACCCCGCGCGCCGAACGGCCCAGGCCGGCCGCGGCCGGCGACATCGGTCCGACCGGGTCGGCGGCGCAGATCGAGGGCCACGCGGTCGCCCAGGCCGCCGAGGCCGCCCAGGGCAAGCGCTTGGGCGCCCTGCGGGACGTGCTTTCCGGCGCCCAGACCGAGGAGGCGGTCAGCCTCCTCAAGACCCTGCTCCGGGAAGAGCGCGTGGTCCTGGGCGTGGACCAGATCCACCCGGACGAGGAACTGGCGCCCGGATGGCGGGAGGGGGGCTATCCCTACAAGAACCTGATGTCCCGGAAGTCCTACGAACGGGAGAAGTACCGCCTGCAGGTGGAGTTGCTGAAGCTCCAGGCCTGGGTCAAGGAGACGGGGCAGAAGCTGGTGATCCTGTTCGAGGGGCGCGACGCCGCCGGCAAGGGCGGCACCATCAAGCGATTCATGGAACATCTGAATCCCCGCGGCGCCCGCGTCGTCGCGCTGGAGAAGCCCTCGGAAACGGAAAGGGGCCAGTGGTTCTTCCAGCGCTACGCCCAGCACCTGCCGACGGCGGGCGAGATCGCCCTGTTCGACCGGTCCTGGTACAACCGGGCGGGCGTGGAGCGGGTGATGGGGTTCTGCACCGAAGGCGAATACGGCGAGTTCATGCGCCAGTGCCCCGAGTTCGAACGGATGCTGGTGCGCCAGGGCATCCACCTGATCAAGTTCTGGTTTTCCGTCAGCCGCGAGGAGCAGCGCCGCCGCTTCAAGGAACGCAAGGTGCATCCGCTCAAGCAGTGGAAGCTCTCGCCCATCGACATGGCCTCCCTGGACAAATGGGAGGACTACACGAAGGCCAAGGAGGCGATGTTCTTCTACACGGACACGGCGGACGCCCCCTGGACGGTGATCAAGTCCGATTGCAAGAAGCGGGCGCGGCTCAACGCCATGCGCTACGTGCTGCACCGGCTGCCCTACGGCAACAAGGACCCGTCGCGCATCGGCCCCCTGGATTCCCTGATCGTCGGCCGCGCCAACGTGGTCTACGAGCGGGGCGAGAAGCAGGGCGTCCCCATCCTGTGATCCCCGGCCGCCGCCGGGACCGCCGGTGACCCCCGAACGGGCCCGCGGGCTCGCCTGGACCGTCGCCGCGTGCGCGGCCGTGGCCGCCCTGCTGCTTCACCTGCTCCCGGCACTGCTGGCGGGTCTGCTGGTCTTCGAACTCGTCCACGTCCTCGCCGCGCGGTTCAACCGCCGGACGGCCAGCCCCCGGTCCCGGCTGCTGGCGGCGGGATTCATCGTGGGGCTCGTCCTGGTGGGAACCGGGGCAGCCATCTTCGGTGGCGTCGCCTACTTCCACGGCGGAGGCGGCAGCCTGCCGGTCCTGTTCGGCAAGATGGCGGAAATCCTGGACAACACGCGATCGTCGCTTCCCGAAGGGCTGCGGGCCTCGTTGCCGGTGACGGCCGACGAATTGCGCGCGGCCGTCACCCACTGGCTGCGCACCCATGCGCCGGAACTCCAGCTGGCCGGCAAGGAGGCGGGGCTCACCGTGGCCCACGTGATCGTCGGGATGCTCGTCGGCGCCATGCTGGCGGTGGGCGAGGTGCGCGGCGCCGGGGAACGGAAGCCCTTGCCGGGCGCCCTGGCGGAACGGGCGCGACGGCTCGGCGAGGCGTTTCGCCGCGTCGTGTTCGCCCAAGTGAGGATTTCCGCCATCAACACGTTGCTGACCGGCCTCTACCTGGCGGTCGCCCTGCCCCTCCTGGACATCCACCTGCCCCTGACCAAGACCATGATCGCCCTGACCTTCGTACTGGGGCTGCTGCCGGTGGTCGGCAACCTGGCCTCGAACGTGGTCATCGTGGTGGTGAGCCTGGCCCATTCACCGGCGGTGGCCGTCGGATCCCTCGTCTTCCTGGTGGTGGTCCACAAGCTGGAGTACTTCCTCAATGCGCGGATCGTCGGACAGCAGATATCGGCCCGGGCCTGGGAGCTGCTGGTGGCCATGCTGGTGATGGAAGCCGCCTTCGGCATCGCGGGCCTGGTGGCGGCGCCGATCTTCTATGCCTGGCTGAAGGACGAGCTGGCGTCGGCCGGGCTGATCTGAGGCCGCTGCCGGCCGGCATCCGCGTCCCGCGCGCGGCATGTCGAGACAGGCCGAAGGGGAACACCCGCCCCGCGGGCAATGAAAAGGGCCGCCCTGGGGCGGCCCTGTTCTTTCGTATGGCCCGACCGTTCAGTCCGCGTGGATCACCAGCGTCACGGGCTTCTTCATGTCCTTGCCTTTGCCGTCATCCTTGACCTTGTCGCCCGGGCAAGCCCAGACGGTGGCCGCGGTGAAGAGCATGGCAACGAACAGGGCGATGCGTTTGGTCATGGCTCTCTCCTTGGGGAAGGGGGAATCCGAACTCTACGCCTGAATCGTTCAGGTTTCAAGCACCCAGGAAGCGCTCGATGCTGGTCGCCAGGGCCACCGGCGTCTCGAACATCGGATAGTGACCGGCGTTGGCCATGACCTCCAGGGTCGCGTTCGGATACCACTGGAGCCAGGTGTCCTTCATCACCGCCTCGGACAGGGCCGGGTCGTGGGCGCCCACCACCACCAGCACGGGCGTCCCGTTGCCTTTCACCCGCGCCGCAAAGTCGGTCCTGGCCCAGGCCACCAGATAGGCCGCGAAGGCCTCCCGGGTGGAATTGGCCAGGGAGAACTCCACCATGCCGTCGATCCAGGTCCTGGTCAGCCGGTTCCCCGTGGTGAGATCGATGATGCCGTAGCGCGAATCCCGGCTCTCGGCGGCGCTGGAGAAGAAGGCCCAGCCCGCCTCGTCGAAGGGCACCCCGGAAGCCGGCACCGGGGTGAGCCCGACCAGTTTCTCCACCCGGGCCGGCGCCTCGACCAGCACACGCTGCACGGCCATGCCCCCCATGGAATGCCCGACCAGGCTGAACCGGGGCCAGCCCAGCCGGTCGGCCAGCGCCAGCGTATCCGCCGCGATCTCGTCCATCGTGAAGCTGCCCTTGTACCACTGGGAAGCGCCGCAGCCCCGGTAATCCATGAAGGCATAGGTGAAGGCCTCCCGGTCCAGGCTGTCCACCAGGGGGCCCCAGCCCGTGGCCGACCCGAACCAGCCGTGCAGGCAGATGACCTTGCGGGGGCCGCGCCCCACGATCTCGTAGCTGTTGTTCATGCCTCTCCTCCTCCGTTTGGGACTGGTCCGATTCTAACGGCCGCCGGGCTGCTTGCGCCCCAAACGCGCCTGTCGTATGGTCCGGGGTACTCGTCCTGCCCTTGATGCTCCCCGATGGCCGACCTCGCCGCCCTGCTCAGTCCCCGCATCCGCGATCCGGAGGCCCTTTTTGAGTTCGTGGCCGACCTGGCGGACCTGGCCCCGCGCATCGAACGCGACATCGCGCGACTGCGCGAGGCGCCCCATGACACGGAATTCCTGTCGGACCTCTTCCGGGCCCTGCACAACCTGAAGGGCGACGCCACCCTTTGCGGCGTCGAACTGGCGGCGATCGTCGCCCACCCGGTGGAAACCCTGATGGCCCGGGTGCGCAGCGGCGAAGTGGACTTCTCGGAACTGCTGGCGGAGTCCGTGCTGCTCGCCGTGGACCGCCTGGAAATGGCCGTGGACGACCTCTCGTCCGGACGCCCGCTGCAGCACCTCAGGCTGCCGGAACTGGTGGGCGGCCTCGAGGTGATGGGCGCGGCACGCCCGGAAGACGTGGAGAGCCATGCCGCGCGGATGATCGAGAACGTGACGGGATTCAAGCCGATCCGCGGCGCGGCCCGCGTCCTGCCCCGGGCACCGTCCCGCCGCACGGATTCGGCGGCCGCCGAGGACCTGCGTTTCTTCCAGAGCCTGGCCGAACAGCTCGAATCCCGCTCCCCCCTGTTCAGCGGCCGCACCGGACGCCTGCTGCGCCTCGTGCTCGACGCCAACGCGGCGGCAGGCAGCCCGGTGGACCCGCAGCAACTGGAGGCGGCGATCTACGTCCATGACCTGGGCATGATGTTCGTCCCCGAGGCCGTCTGGCTCAAGCCCGGGCAACTCTCCCCCGCGGATCTGGGCATCGTGCGCGGCCATCCGGCCCAGGCCGCCGGCCTGCTGACCCGCATGGAGGGCTGGCAGGGCGCCGCCGAGATGGTGCTGCAGCACCACGAGCGACAGGACGGGGGCGGCTATCCCAGGGGACTGAGGGGCGAGGATATCTGTGACGGCGCAAAGATCCTCGCCATCGCGGATGCCTACGAGGCCGTCGTCCTCAAGCACCGCCACCGGGGCGCGGTCCGCTCCATCCTGCGCGCCGCCGCCGAGATCAACGCCTGCGACACCCAGTTCGCCCCGGAGTGGATCGAACCCTTCAACAGCGTCATCCGGCGCATGGCGGAGCGCTGAGGGGCGGCACGGAGGCCCGCCCCACCCGACCTCCCCTCCCGGGGAGGAGCCTTCCGGATCGCTGCGCTCACCTGTCCCGGGGCGCGCCGTATCCCGGCCGGGGCGGTTGGCGCCTTCGGCGCGGGCCGACCCGGCTTGGGCCGGCCCGGCGCGGGGTCTGCGCAGCGATCGTCCGGGGGCCCGCCC
>JAEUNJ010000183.1 GCA_016791145.1 Rhodocyclaceae bacterium
AAGAAATACGCGGACACTATTACGCTTCAACCAGCCCCTTCAATGTGGGGCGGTTGGACGGTTACCCTCCACCTCCCCTCCGTCACCCCAACAACACACCGGCCGCACAGGGACGAGCTTCTTTTGGGTCCTGCCACTCTAGAATCGCCACCATGAAAACCAGCTTCCTCGAATTCGAGCAGCCGATCGCGGAACTCGAAGCAAAGATCGAACAGCTCAGGTTCGTGCAGGACGATTCGGCCGTTGATATCTCCGAGGAGATCGGGCGGCTAGAGGTCAAGAGCCTGGCGCTGACCAAGGAGATTTACGCCAAGCTCACGCCCTGGCAGATTGCGCAAGTGGCGCGTCACCCGCAACGACCCTATACGCTCGATTATCTCGAGCATGTTTTCACGGACTTCGAGGAACTGAAAGGGGATCGCTCCTTCGCCGATGACCACGCGATCGTCGGGGGACTTGCACGGTTCAACGGACAGTCCTGCGTGGTCATAGGCCACCAGAAGGGGCGCGACACGAAGGAGAAGATTCACCGGAATTTCGGCATGCCGCGACCGGAGGGTTATCGGAAGGCGCTGCGATTGATGCGTACCGCCGAAAGGTTCCATCTGCCGGTGTTCACCTTCATCGACACGCCCGGCGCGTATCCCGGGATCGATGCCGAGGAGCGGGGACAGTCCGAGGCGATCGGTCGAAATCTGTATGAAATGGCGGAGCTGCGCGTCCCGATCGTGGCGACGGTGATTGGCGAGGGTGGGTCGGGCGGGGCGCTGGCCATTGCCGTGGCGGATGCGATCCTGATGCTGCAGTATGCGACGTACTCGGTGATCTCACCCGAGGGGTGTGCCTCCATCCTTTGGAAGAGTGCCGACAAGGCCAGCGAGGCGGCCGAGATCATGGGGATCACTGCGGCCCGCCTGAAGACGCTCGGACTGGTTGACCGCGTGGTCCACGAGCCCGTCGGGGGCGCCCACCGTGACCACCTGGCCATGGCCCAATCGCTCCGCAAGTCCCTGCACGAAGTCATGAAGCCTCTGTCGGCCCTGTCCATCGACGAACTGATCGAGAACCGTTACGAACGGCTGATGGGATATGGCCGGTTCAAGGAACAACCGGTCCAATGATCCGGTTGCCTTGGCCGTTGCCACGGCGACGGCCAGGCATCCCGGGCTATCCGTAGCCATCGCCTATTCAGGGGGGCTGGACTCCTCCGTGCTCCTCCACTGCACGGCGGGATTGGCCGGGGCGCTGGGGCTCGCAGTCAAGGCAATCCACGTCAACCATCGGCTCCATCCGAATGCGGACCATTGGGAGCGCTTCTGCCGGCGACAGAGCCAGCGGCTTGGCGTACCCCTGGTCGCCAGGCGTGTCGCCGTCCCGTCCACCACCGGCCTGGGGCTCGAGGCTGCCGCCAGGCAGGCGCGTTACGGTGCCTTTGAGACCGTTCCGGCGGACATGGTCCTTCTTGGCCATCACCGCGACGATCAGGCCGAAACCGTGCTGTTCAATCTCTGCCGGGGCGGCGGACCCAAGGGCGTCTCAGGCATGCGCATGGCCCGGGGTCGTTACGTCCGGCCGTTTCTCGAACTGGACAGGGCGGCCCTTGAGCGCTATGCACGCGCGCATGGGGTGGAGTGGGTCGAGGACGACAGCAACGGCGATCCCGCGCTGACGCGCAATTACCTGCGCCATGAGCTGCTCCCGAGGCTCGAATGCGCCATTCCCGCGGCAAGCCGGAATATCGCCGCCGCAGCCGATCGATTCCGGGAGGCATGCGTCCTGCTCGACGATTTGGCGCGGCTGGACCTCGCCGAGCATGCCGCCGGCTTTCCGGTACCTCGCCGGCGGTTCCGGGACCTGCCGGAACTCCGTGCCCGTAATGCCTTGCGCTACCTGCTAGACCAGGCGGGTGTCCCGATTTCCGGCGACGAGCGGCTCCGGGAGGCTGTCCGGCAACTGCAGTCGGCGCGACCGGACCGGCATCCCGAGATCCTGTTTGGCGAATGGCGGGTGAGTTGCGCGCGGGGGGCCGTCACCCTCGATCGTTCCGTCTGAAGGCTCATTCCTCACCGCCGGCCAGAAGTCGCGCCAGATCGACCGCGGATCGGACGCCCATCTTCTCGAACACGTGGGAGCGATGCACTTCCACGGTACGCATGGCGATACCCAGTTCGTCAGCGATCACCTTGTTGAGCTTTCCGCCCAGAACCCGGTCCATGACTTCCCTTTCCCGGACGGTAAGGGATGCCAGGCGTGTCTCGATGTCGTGCTTCCGGTCCCGCCCCAGCCAGAGATCACGGTCGGCGGCCAGGGCTGCGATGACCCGGTCCGCCAGTTCGTTGTCGTTGAAGGGCTTCTCCACAAAATCGAACGCTCCCTTCTTGATTGCCTGGACTGCCACCGGTACGTCGCCATGGCCGGTCAGGAAGATCACCGGCATCGTGCAGCCGAGTTGCGTAAGCCGGTCGAACAGTTCCAGACCGCTCATGGCCTGCATGCGGATATCGAGGACCAGGCAACCACGCATTGCGGAGCCATAGTCGGCGAGAAAACCCTCGGCGGAACCCCAACTGCGCGTTTCTATCCCGCGCGATCGCAGGAGCCAGGACAGGGCATCCCGTATGGCTTCGTCGTCGTCGATCAGGTGTGCGATCCCCGCGCTCATCAACTTCCTTCCGGAATGCAAAAGCGGAAGATGCTTCCGCCGCCCGGGTTGGCCTCGAACCAGAGCCGCCCACGATGACTTTCGATGATCGATCGGGTGATGTTCAGGCCCATCCCCATGCCCTCCGACTTCGTCGTGTAGAAAGGTTCGAACAGTTTGGGTCCGGTCTCCGCCGGGATGCCACCACCCCGGTCCGCCACCGCGACCTCCACGCCGTCCGCCGTGCGGCGCACGCCGATTGCCACGACGGCCTCGGCGCCGCCCTGGTCGCGGGTGGCCTCGACCGCGTTGCGCAGGAGATTGAACAAGGCCTGGGCGAGCAACACCTGGTCCCCGTTCAGGACGGGCAGGTCCGCCGTCGCGTCCACCTCGAGCCGGACGCCCTGGCGGGCGGCATCGGCCCTGGTCATGGAGATGGCCTCATCGACGAATTCCATCACCGCCACCGGCTCCGACCTGGGTTCGCTGCGACGCACGAACCCATAAATCCGTCGGATGATCCGCCCCGCCCGCTGCGCCTGCTCGACAGATTTTCCCAGGGCGCCTACGAGTCCCTCCACGTCTACCGTTCCGGCCTTGAGGAGATTCAGGCACCCCGTGTTGTAACTCGCGATGGCCGCCAGGGGCTGGTTGATCTCGTGCGCGATACTGGAGGCCATCTCGCCCATGGCGACAAGTCTCGCCGACGCCTGCACCCGTTCCTGGTGTTGCCGGGCCAATTCCTCCATTCGCTTGCGTTCGCTGATGTCGATCACCGAACCCATCCATCCCGTCTGCCGCCCGTTCTCGTCAATCAGCGGCGACTCGTGGATCAACGCCCAGAAAACATGCCCATCCCGGTGCCGGAGCCGAATCTCGAAGCCGGATTCCGGCCCCAGCCCCGACAAGATGCTGTCATGAATCGTGCGGATCTGCTCGATCTCGTCTTCGGCCCAGTAAGGCATCGGCGGCGCCCGGCCGACGAGTTCTTCCGAGGACCAGCCGACAAGGCGGCAGAACGCCGGATTCACGTAGGTGATCCGGCCCTCCAGGTCCCGGGCGCGCAATCCCGTGTCGACGGAATCCTCCATGGCCTTGCGGAACTGGTGCTCGGTCCGCAAGGCCTGCTCCGCCGCCAGACGGCCCTGGACGTGGCGGCGGAGGGTCCAGAAACTCACCACCACCAGGATTGCCAGGACCGCGACCGCCACCGAAAGCATCCGGCCCGCTGGGGAAGGGGGGGTCCTGTAAGGGGTTGCGTGGATCGAGATTCCCCGGCCCGGTGGTTCGAAGGGAATCTGGTACTCGCCTTCCCGCACCTCCGCGGAGACCTTGCTCCGGGACCCCAGCAAGGTCGCCGTGTTGTCGCGGATCTGGATCCGGTAGCGTTCCGCGAGCCACCACGGCACCGCCGAATCCAGGATCGCACCGACCGAGTACGCGCCGACCGACATGCCGGTGAGCACGCCATTCTCGAACACCGGGACATGCACCTCGAACTGCCAATCCCCGCCCACGATCGGGTAGGCCGGGCCGTAGGCAGGCTTCCCCAGCGAGCGGGCGAGGCTGAAGGTCTCCGCTGACGGAATGATTCCCACGGCCTCGCCCACCTGGTAGTCCTCGGTCGGGGCCGGCAGGGCCCGCCGGAGCCGGCCGGCCGCGTCCACCCACAGGATCTGCCGGAGCCCCGTGCCATTGGCGAGCAACACCCGAGCCAGATTGTCGAAGAGCACCGAATTGCCGGCCTCCCTGGCGTGTATCTGGCCCAGCCGCTCCTCATTGCGCGACAGGTGGAAGCGCAGATCCTGCTCCAGCCAGAGGACGTCGCTGATCAGCGTCGCGCGCTGTTCCTCCCGGTCGCTCCTTTCCGTCAGCCAGAATAGGCCGAATACGGCGCCGGCGAACAGCACGAACGCCAGGCGCGGAAACAGCCAGGGCCATCCTGCCCCGGGGCTGGTTCTGCGAAGGAAGCGCAAGACCGTATTCGCCATGGGCCGATGTTATCTGGACCGGGGGGCCGGCGGAACGCCCTTGCGGATATCCACAATAGCGCCCGGTGGGGCCGGCACCGAGAATCCGCCTGCCGAAACACTCTCTGGAGGAGAACCCATGAAAATCCGTCACCTGATCGTCGGCATGACCGTTGCGCTCTGCTCGGTCGCCGCCCTCGCGCAACAGCCCATCGTGATCAAGTTCAGCCACGTGGTCGCGGTGGATACGCCGAAAGGCCTGGCCGCGGAATTCTTCGCCAAGAAGGCGAACGAACTGACCAAGGGCAAGGTCAAGGTCGAGGTGTATCCGAACAGCCAGCTCTACAAGGACAAGGAGGAACTGGAGGCCCTGCAGCTCGGTGCCGTCCAGATGCTGGCCCCCTCCCTGGCCAAGTTCGGTCCGCTCGGAGTCAAGGAATTCGAGGTCTTCGACCTGCCCTACATCTTCGACGACTACAACGAACTCCACCGGGTCACGCAAGGCGCCGTGGGCAAGCAGATCATGGACAAGCTGGAGCCGAAGGGCATCAAGGGCCTCGCCTACTGGGACAACGGTTTCAAGTCCTTCTCCGCGAATACCCCGATCAAGACGCCGGCGGACGTGAAGGGCAAGAAGCTGCGCATCCAGTCCTCGAAGGTGCTCGAGGAGCAAATCCGCTCGCTTGGCGGACTGCCGCAGGTCATGGCCTTCTCCGAGGTTTACCAGGCACTCCAGACGGGCGTCGTGGATGGGACGGAAAACCCCATCTCGAACCTCTACACGCAGAAGATGCACGAGGTCCAGAAGCACCTGACCCTGACCGAGCACGGCTATCTCGGATACGCGGTGATCGTGAACAAGAAGTTCTGGGAGGGCCTGCCGGGCGACGTGCGCGGCCAGCTCGAACAGGCGATGGGGGAGGCCACCAAGTACGCGAATAGCATTGCACGGGAGCAGAACGACAAGGACCTGGAGGCCGTGAAGAAGAGCGGCAAGACCACGGTTTACTCGCCCACCAAGGAGGAGCGGATGGCCTTCAAGAAGGCGCTGGTCCCGGTGCACCAGAAGATGGAGTCGCGCATCGGCAAGGAAGTCATCCAGTCGGTGTACAAGGAAACCGGCTTCGATCCTGGCAAGCTCTGATCCGCCGGCCAAGCTCGCCCCGTGCCGCCGGGATGGCCGGCGGCACGGCCTGATCCCCTTTTCGAGGGAGCATCCCCGTGAGATTTCTCGACCACATCGAGGAATGGTTCATCACCTTCCTCATGGCGGCCGCGACGACGATCATCTTCGTTGCCGTCGCCCACCGCTACGCCGCCGGCGTGAACGTCCCCGGCCTGCAGGACTGGCTCCTCTCGCTGAACTTCAGCTGGGCCCAGGAACTGTGCATCATCATGTTCGTCTGGATGGCCAAGTTCGGCGCGGCCTATGGCGTGCGGACCGGCATCCACGTGGGGGTGGACGTCCTGATCAATCGCCTGGAGGACCGGAATCGGGCCAAGTTCATCGTCTTCGGCCTCGCTGCCGGCGCCCTGTTCACCGGCATCGTCGGCGCCCTCGGGGCCCATTTCGTGTGGGAGAACGGCTTCCATTACGCGCTGTTCAAGTTCCTCGGCGTCGATACGGGTGACGTGCCCGAGGGGCCCATCACGCCGGACCTGGAATGGCCCACGTGGATCGTCTATAGCGCGATTCCCCTGGGTTCGTCCCTCATGTGCTTCCGTTTCCTGCAGGTGATGGTGTCCTTCATCCGCACCGGCGAACTGCCCCACCACGACCACGGCCACGTGGACGGCCTGGAGGAGGAGACCCCGCCGGTGGATCTGAATCCCTACGAGATGGACGACAACCTGCACATGCACGACCTGAAGCACGACATGGTCGGCGAGCGGCGGATGGGTGGCGACCGGCGCAAGGCGAGCGTCGCCGTGGCCGACGAAAGGCGCGCCGGCGCCGAACGGCGCCAGCCGCCGGCGGAAGGGGAGAAGTCCGAATGAATGCCCTAGTCATCTTCGGCCTCCTGGCCGTGCTCATGCTGACGGGGATGCCCATTTCCATCTCCCTGGGCCTGACCGTCCTCACCTTCCTGTTCACCATGACCCAGGTGCCCCTGGAATCGGTGGCCCTCAAGCTCTTCACGGGCATCGAGAAGTTCGAGATCATGGCCATCCCGTTCTTCATCCTGGCGGGCAACTTCCTCACCCATGGCGGGGTGGCGCGGAGAATGATCAACTTCGCGACGGCCATGGTCGGGCATTGGTACGGCGGCTTGGGCCTGGCGGGAGTCTTGGCCTGCGCCCTGTTCGCGGCGGTGTCCGGCTCCTCGCCGGCGACCGTGGTGGCCATCGGGTCCATCCTGTTGCCCGCCATGCTGAAGGCCGGATTCCCGAGCCGGTTCGGGGCGGGCGTCATCACGACTTCCGGGGCCCTCGGCATCCTCATTCCGCCCTCCATCGTGATGGTGATGTACTCGGTGGCCACCAACACCTCGGTTGGTGCCCTGTTCATGGCCGGCGTCATTCCGGGCCTCGTGCTGGCCGGCATGCTCGGCGCGCTGACCTGGTACCGGGCCAGGAAGTTCGACTATCCGCGCCAGCCCAAGGCAAGCTGGGCGGAGCGCTGGAGCGCGTTCGTGAAGTCGGTCTGGGGACTGTTCCTGATCGTCGTGGTGATGGGCGGCATCTACACGGGCATCTTCACGCCGACGGAGGCGGCGGCCATGAGCGCCGTCTATGCCTTCGTCGTGGCCGTGTTTGTATACCGGGACATGGGGCTGAAGGACGTCCCGAAGGTGCTGCTCAACTCGGCCAACATGTCGGCGATGCTGCTCTACATCATCACCAACGCGGTGCTGTTCTCGTTCATCATGACCAACGAGAACATCCCGCAACTCCTCGCCGAGTGGATGATCGGCCACGGCCTCGGTCCCATCGCCTTCCTGCTCGCCTGCAACATCATCCTGCTGCTGGCGGGCAACTTCATGGAGCCATCGTCCATCGTCCTCATCTTCGCCCCCATCCTGTTCCCGGTCGCCGTCAAGCTGGGGATCGACCCGGTCCATTTCGGCATCATGATGACCGTGAACATGGAAGTGGGCATGTGCCATCCGCCCGTGGGCCTCAACCTCTACGTGGCCTCCGGCATCACCAAGATGGGCATCACGGAACTGACGGTCGCCGTCTGGCCCTGGCTGCTCACGATGCTGGTGTTCCTCGTCGTCGTGACCTACTGGCCCCCGATGTCCCTTTGGCTGCCCAAGGCGATGGGAATGATGTAGGTCCTGCGGCCGGCGGTCCGGGCAGGGCCAAGGCGCCGGGGATCCCGGCGCCTTTTTTCTTGTTGCGCGGCAATCGGGAAGTCCGGAAATGCTAAAATATCCGGTTCCTAACCCGTTGAATTTTCTGGAGCAATCAAATGGCCGTCGAACGTACCCTGTCCATCATCAAGCCCGATGCCGTCGCCAAGAACGTGATCGGCAAGATCTATTCCCGTTTCGAGACCAATGGCCTGAAGGTCGTCGCCGCGCGGATGGCCTGGCTGTCGGAGCAGGAAGCGGGCGGCTTCTACGCGGTTCACCGGGAACGCCCCTTCTTCAAGGACCTGGTCAAGTTCATGACCTCCGGCCCCGTCATGATCCAGGTGCTGGAGGGTGAGGGCGCCATCGCCAAGAACCGGGAGCTGATGGGGGCCACCGATCCGAAGAAGGCCGAAAAGGGGACCATCCGCGCCGACTTCGCCGAGAGCATTGACGCCAATGCGGTGCATGGCTCCGACGGCCCCGAGACGGCGGCCGTGGAGATCGCCTATTTCTTCCCCGCCCTGGAGGTTTTCACCGGCCGCTGAGCCGGGTTGGCCATGGCGGTGAATCTGCTCGATTTCGATGGACCGGGCCTGGCCGCCTGGCTGGCGGGGCAGGGTGAGAAGCCCTTTCGCGCGCGCCAAGTGCTGCGCTGGATCCATCGTTTCGGCCAGACCGACTTCTCCGCCATGACCGACGTGGCCAGGGCGTTGCGCGAGCGGCTGGGGGAAATCGCCGAGATCCGCCTGCCCGCCGTGACGAGCGATCGGCTGTCCGGCGACGGCACCCGGAAGTTCCTTTTCGACGTGGGCCAGGGGAACGCGGTTGAGACCGTGTTCATTCCCGAGGAGGATCGGGGGACCCTCTGTGTCTCCACCCAGGCCGGTTGCGCGTTGGAGTGCGCGTTCTGCTCCACCGGCCGCCAGGGATTCAACCGCAATCTGACCGCGGCCGAGATCATCGGCCAACTGCTCCAGGCAAACCGCCTCCTCGGGCGCGACCCGGCCGGCGAGCGCATCATCAGCAATGTGGTGCTGATGGGCATGGGGGAACCCCTCGCCAACTTCGACAACGTCGTCACCGCGCTCCGGCTCATGCTCGACGACCATGCCCACGGCCTGTCGCGGCGTCGTGTGACCGTCTCCACCGCCGGCCTGGTGCCGGCCATCGACCGGCTGCGGGAGGCCTGCCCGGTGGCACTGGCCGTCTCCCTGCACGCACCCACCGATACCCTGCGCGACCGGCTCGTCCCGATCAATCGCAAGTATCCCCTCGCCGAGCTGATGGGCGCCTGCCGGCGTTATCTGGAGGTGGCGCCCAGGGACTTCATCACCTTCGAGTACGTGATGCTCGCCGGAGTCAACGATTCCGATGCGGACGCGAAAGCCCTCCTGCGGCTGGTGGACGGCATCCCGTGCAAGTTCAACCTGATTCCCTTCAACCCCTTCCCGGATTCCGGATTCCGGCGCCCGGCGCCGGAACGGGTCCGCCGGTTCGCGACCTTCATCGCCGATGCAGGCATCGTCACGACGACCAGGAAGACCCGGGGGGACGACATCGACGCTGCCTGTGGCCAGCTCGCCGGGCAGGTACTCGACCGGTCCCGGCGCGTCGCCGGCCGGGTCATTCAACTCGCGGAGGTCGGGCGATGAATCGCGCATTCGGTGTCCTGATCGTGGCCGGGCTGGTAGGCGCCTGCGGCGGCGATCCGGCGCGGCAGAGTTCCCCGGTGGAGCAGGCCGTATCCCAGCAGTCCGCTGCCGGCGATGCCCAGAAGCGGGCGAAGATCCATACGGAACTGGGGAGCCTTTACCTGAAGGACGGCCGGTATGCCGTTGCCCTGGACGAGGCGCGGGTCGCCATCGCGGCGGATTCGGCGTACGCGCCGGCCTACAACCTGCTCGGGCTGGTCCACATGTACCTGAACGAAAACCGGGTGGCGGAGGAGAATTTCGCCAGGGCCCTGCGCCTCGCTCCCGGCGATCCGGAGATCAACAACAACTTCGGCTGGTTCCTTTGCCAGACGGGCCGCGAGCAGGCGTCGATGCCCTACTTCCAGGCTGCCGTCCGCAGTCCGCTCTACGACACCCCGGGCAAGCCGCTGACCAATGCCGGCCTCTGCTCGTTGCGCATCCGGGACGACAAGGCCGCCGAGGATTTCCTGCTGCGCGCGCTGCGCCACGAGAACGAGAACGTGCAGGCCTTGTACTGGCTGGCCGACATCAACTACCGCAGCAACCGCCTCGGCGAGGCGCGCCTGCGGCTTGCCGACCTGCACAAGCTGATCGAGCCCAACGCCGAGTCCCTCTGGTTGGCGCTGCGCGTGGAGCGCAGGATCGGAGACCGGGAAGGGGAGGCCCGTTTTTCCTCGCAGCTGCGTCGCAAGTTCGCCGGCACTCCGGAGCACCAGCGCCTGATGCAAGGCCAGTACGACTGATCGCCCGTGAGGAAGGCCGCCATGCTTTGCGATTCCGCGGTAGCCGATTGCGGCGGCGCCGTATCCAGCCCGCGGACGCGTTTCGCGCCGCGCCGGCCGGGTCCGGCCGCCGGCCGCGGTCATCGTCCCGCGGGGCCGGAGAAGCGCGCATGACGGACCACGGGAACGCCGACGTGCCATTGGCCGGGGCCGCCGCAAGCGAGCCGACCCGGAACGATGATTCGCCTTCCGTCGGTCGCCGCCTGCGCCAGGCCAGGATGGCGGCATCCCTCACCGTGGGGGACGTGGCCAGCGCGCTCAAATTCAGTCCCCGGCAAATCGAGGCGCTGGAGAACGACGATTTCGAGTCGCTGCACGGCGCCACGCTGATACGGGGTTTCGTGCGCAGTTATGCCCGCCTGTTGAAGCTGGATCCGGCATCGCTGCTGGCGGAACTCGATGGCAGCGTTCCCCGTGCCGCCGGGGACATCAAGCCGATGCCCGGTACGGGCGCTGAAATGCCGCACGACGTACCGCGACGGCAGACCCTCCGCTGGATGATCACGGCACTCGTCCTGGCGTTGGCCGCTGCCGCCGCCAGCTACTTCATCGATTGGCCGGCGGACGGACCGGCGTCGCTGCTCGCCTCGCGACCCGTCGAGCCAACCACAACGACGTCAACGACCGGCGAATCTCCCGCATCGGCTGCCGCCGTCCGGCCGCCGGCTGCCGAGGTCCAGCAGATTCCCGCACCCTCGGGATTTCCTCCCGCCGCACCGCCGGCGGCGGCCGTGGCCGATCCGGAGGCGAGGCATCTGGTGTTCACCTTCGCGGCTGCTTCATGGGTGGAGGTCCGGGACGCGACCCAGAAGACGCTGCTGTCCCAGAACAATCCTCCGGGAACGCTGCAATCGGTGGCCGGGCGCCCGCCTTTCCAGATCGTGGTCGGGAACGCCGCCCACGTGCGGCTCCAGTACGAGGATCGGGAGGTGGACCTGGCGCCTCACATCCGGGCGGAAGTCGCGCGATTCACGCTGGAGTGACCCACTGATGGCCAACATTCCACAGGGTCCCCTGGGCCGGCGGGTCAGTCGGCCCGTGCAGGTCGCGGGTGTCGTCCTGGGAGGCGGGGCCCCAGTGGTCATCCAGTCGATGACGAACACGGACACCGAGGACGATTTCAAGACGGCGATGCAGGTCGCCCAACTGGCGCGCGCCGGGTCCGAACTGGTGCGGATCACCGTGAACACACGGGAGGCCGCGGCCGCGGTGCCGCGCATCCGCGACCGCCTGCGGACCATGCAGTTGCGCGTCCCGCTGATCGGCGACTTTCATTTCAATGGCCACAAGCTGCTGACCGAGAACCCGGACTGCGCGCAAGCCCTGGACAAACTGCGCATCAATCCCGGCAACGTCGGCAAGGGGGCGCGCCGGGACGAGCAGTTCGCCCAGTTGATCGAGATCGCCTGCCGCCACGACAAGCCCGTCCGCATCGGCGTGAATTGGGGCAGCCTGGACCAGGAACTGCTCGCCCGGGTGATGGACGACAATGCGCGCCGGCCGGAGCCCAAGGATGCCACGGGGGTCATGCGCGAAGCGATGGTGGCATCGGCCCTGGAATCCGCGGGGCGCGCCGTGGAACTGGGGCTTCCGGCCGACCGGATCGTCCTTTCCTGCAAGGTTTCCGGGGTCCAGGACCTGATCGCCATCTACCGCGAACTGGCGGTCCGCTGCGACCATGCCCTGCATCTGGGGCTCACGGAGGCCGGCATGGGGAGCAAGGGCATCGTCGCCTCCGCGGCTGCCATGGCCGTGCTGCTCCAGGAGGGCATCGGCGACACCATCCGGGTCTCCCTGACGCCGGAGCCCGGCGGCGACCGGACGCGGGAGGTGATCGTCGCCCAGGAATTGCTTCAGACCATGGGCCTGCGGGCCTTCACGCCCATGGTTGCCGCCTGTCCGGGCTGCGGTCGGACCACCAGCACGACGTTCCAGGAACTGGCGCAGCAGATCCAGGACCACGTGCGGGAACGGATGCCGGAATGGCGTCTGCATTACCGCGGCGTCGAGGAGATGACGCTGGCCGTCATGGGTTGCGTCGTCAACGGCCCCGGCGAGAGCAAGCACGCCAACATCGGGATATCCCTGCCCGGCACCGGAGAGGCCCCGGTGGCCCCCGTGTATGTGGACGGCGAGCGGGTCGCGACCCTGCGGGGCGACGACCTGGCAGCCGAATTCAAGTCCCTCGTGGACGACTACGTGGCGCGCAAGTACGCGCGCCGGAACCCTTCATGAGCCAGACCTTGCAAGCCATCCGCGGGATGAACGACATCCTGCCCGACGACGCCGAACTGTGGGAGGAGTTCGAGGACCTGGTGCGCCAGTGGTTGCGCGCTTACGGCTATCGGCCGATCCGCATGCCCATCGTCGAGCCGACCCCCCTGTTCTCCCGCGCCATCGGCGAGGTGACCGACATCGTCGAAAAGGAGATGTACTCCTTCGAAGACCGTCTCAACGGGGAACACCTGACGCTGCGCCCCGAGGGAACGGCCTCCTGCGTGCGGGCGGTCCTCCAGCACAATCTCCTCTACGACGGACCGAAGCGCCTCTGGTACATGGGCCCCATGTTCCGCCACGAGCGTCCCCAGAAGGGGCGGTATCGGCAGTTCCACCAGGTCGGCGTCGAGGCGCTCGGCTATGAGGGGCCGGACGTGGATGCCGAGCAGATCCTGATGGGTGCCCGCCTATGGCACGACCTGGGGCTGCGGGACATCCGCCTCGAATTGAACTGCCTCGGACAGGCCGAGGAAAGGGCCCGCCACCGAAGCGACCTGATCGCCTACCTTTCCGGCCATGCGGACCGGCTCGACGACGACGCGCGGCGTCGCCTGCACACCAATCCCCTGCGCATCCTTGACACCAAGAACCCGGCGATGCAGGAAATGGTGGAAGGCGCGCCGAAATTGCTCGATTACCTGGGCGGCGAGTCCCTGGCCCATTTCGAGGGGGTGCAGAGGATCCTGCGGGATGCGGGCATTGGGTTCTCGATCAATCCCCGGCTGGTCCGCGGTCTCGACTATTACAACCTCACCGTGTTCGAATGGGTCACGGACCGCCTGGGAGCCCAGGGGACGGTCTGCGCCGGCGGCCGTTACGACGGGCTGGTCGTGCAACTGGGCGGCAAGCCGCAACCGGCCTGCGGCTTCGCCATGGGCGTGGAGCGCTTGCTGGCCCTGTGGAGCGACCAGGGCAATCGGCTGGAGCGGCCGGTGCCCGACGTGTATCTCGTCAACCAGGGCGAGGCGGCGGCCCGCCATGCGTTCCGCGTCGCCGAGCACCTGCGCGACATTGGTCTTGCGGTTCAGCATCATTGCGGCGGCGGCAGCTTCAAGTCCCAGATGAAGCGGGCCGATGCCTCGGGTGCCGCGCTCGCGATCATCATCGGCGACGATGAGGCCGCCGCCGGCGAGGCCACCCTCAAACCCCTGCGCGAGTCGGCGGAGCAGCGCCGGGTCGCCTTCGATGAACTCGCCGACGCGGTCGGCGCCTGGCTGTATGGAGACGACGACGATGGCGGTGTATGACCTCGAGGAACAGGAACAACTCGACGAAATCAAGACCTGGTGGAAGCAGTACGGCAATCTGATCACCTGGATCGTCACGGCCGTCGCCGTGGCGCTGGCCGGATGGCAGGGCTGGAACTGGTGGCAGCGCAACCAGGCCGCCCAGGCGGCAAGCCTCTACGGGGCCTTGCAGGTGGCGACCATGAAGGGCGATTTCAAGCAGGTGCGCGATGCCGCCGGGGAACTGATCGAGAAGTACCCGGGCACCTCCTATGCGGGTCTGGCGGCCCTGATGGCCGCCAAGGTCCAGGCCGAGACCGGCGACGCCAAGAACGCGAAGGCCCAGCTCGGCTGGGCGGCGGAAAAGGCGGACGATCCGGGCGTCCGTGATCTCGCGCGCCTTCGCCTGGCCACGCTGCTGGCGGACGAGAAGGCCTTCGACGAGGCGTTGAAGCAACTGGCGGCGGAACCGTCCAGCCACTTCGCCGCGCGTTTCCAGGAACTGCGCGGCGACATCCTGCTCGGCCAGGGCAAGGCGGCGGAGGCCAGGACCGCCTATGAGAATGCCATTGCCCGCCACGACGGGGCCCGCCAGGGCGATGCCCTGCGCGGCAAGGCCTACCGGGATATCCTACAGGTCAAGCTCGAGACCGCCATCGCCGGGGGCGACGGCAAATGAACCCCCATCTCGCCGCCGTGCTCGGGACGGCTGTGCTCCTCGGGGCGTGTTCCACCGTGGAGAAGCTGAACCCCTTCGCGGCCGATCCCCCCAAGGTGAAGCCGGCGGAACTGGTGGCGCTGACCAGCAGCGCGGACCTGCGGACGGCTTGGCAGGCGGCCGTCGGCGCCGGCGGTGAATACGTGTTCTCGCCCGCCATCGTGGGAACCTCCGTGTATGCGGCCGCCCGCGACGGCAGCGTCGCCCGGGTCGAACGGGGCGCGCAGGCCTGGCGCACGAGCCTGGGACAGACGATCTCCGGGGGGGTCGGCGCCGACGAGAAGCGGGTCGTGGTCGGCAGTCCGAAGGGGGAGATCATCGCCCTCGAGGCGCAGAACGGGCGGGAAGCCTGGCGCGTGCGGGTGAGTTCGGAAGTCCTGGCCGCTCCGGTGGTGGTCGGGGACGTGGTCCTGGTGCGCAGTGCCGACTCGCGAATTTTCGCCTTCGATGCCCTGGATGGCAAACGGCGCTGGGTATACCAGCGCACGACGCCGGCCCTGTCGTTGCGCTCGCCGACGGGCCTCATCGTGGCCGGCAAGGTGGCCGTCGCCGGATTCCCAGGGGGCAAGATGGTCGCCATCGCCCTGCACAACGGTGCGGCCGTCTGGGAGGCGACGGTGGCGCTGCCCAAGGGATCCACGGAGCTCGAGCGGGTGGCGGACGTATCCGGCGTGCCAGTGGCCGGCTCAAGGGACATCTGCGCGGCCGCCTTCCAGGGCCGTGCGGCCTGCTTCGACCTGTCGAACGGGAACGCCCTGTGGGGACGGGATCTGTCGAGCAGCGCCGGGATGGATTTCGACGAGCGCTACGTCTATGTGTCCGACGATGCCGGGGCAGTCCATGCCCTCGACCGGACCACCGGCGCGAGCGTCTGGAAGCAGTCCGGTCTGTCGCACCGGGGCCTGTCCCGCCCGGTCGCGGTGGCCGGCCGCGTCGTCGTGGCCGATGCCCAGGGATATGTTCATGTCATGAAGCGGGAGGACGGCTCCTTCGCCGCCCGCTCGGCGACCGACGGCAGCGCCGTCAGCGCGGCGCCACAGCGCTACGGCAACGGCTTCCTCGTCCAGACGAGGAACGGCGCCCTGGTTGCCTTCGAACTGCGTTGAGCGCCGGCCCCCGGTCGGGAAGCGGAATTCCAGGCATCGTCACGGCATGAAACCCACCCTGGTCATCGTCGGCCGGCCGAACGTCGGCAAGAGTACGCTGTTCAATCGCCTGACCCGTTCCCGGGACGCGTTGGTGGCCGACCAGCCCGGGCTCACCCGGGACCGTCATTACGGCCACGGCAGACTCGGGCGCAAGCCCTTCCTGGTCGTCGATACCGGCGGCTTCGAGCCCTCCGCGAAGACGGGAATCGTCCATGAGATGGCACGACAGGCCGAGAACGCCATCGCCGAGGCGGACATCCTCGTCTTCGTGGCGGACGGTCGCGCCGGCCCGACGCCCCAGGACCGGGCGATCGCCGACCGCCTCCGGCGGGCGGGACGGCCGCTGCACCTCGTCGTGAACAAGGCCGAAGGCATGGAACGGGCGCTGGTCGCCGCCGAGTTCTTCGAACTGGGTTGTGGCGACCCGCTGGTGATCTCCGCGGCCCACGGCGACGGCGTCCGGGAGATGCTGGACATCGTGCTGGCGCCCTATCCCGAGGAAGCCGAGGAGGCGGACGAGCGGCGGGGGCCGCGGGTAGCGGTCGTCGGGCGGCCCAACGTGGGCAAGAGCACGCTGATCAATGCCCTGCTGGGCGAGGAGCGGGTGATCGCCTTCGACATGCCCGGCACCACCCGCGACGCGATCGAGGTGCCCTTCGAGCGCAATGGCCGGCACTACACCCTCGTGGACACGGCCGGACTGCGGCGCAAGGGAAAGGTGTTCGAGGCGGTCGAGAAGTTTTCCGTCGTGAAGACGCTCCAGGCGGTGGAGGAGTCCAACGTCGTCGTGCTGATGGTGGACGCGAGCCAGGACATCGCGGACCAGGATGCCCACGTGGCCGGTTTCGTCGTCGAGGCTGGACGCGCGGTCGTCCTCGCGGTCAACAAGTGGGACGCGGTGGACGACTACCGGCGGGAGCGCGTAAAGGAGGACGTGGCCCGCAAGCTGCATTTCCTCTCCTTCGCGCGCACCCACTGCATTTCGGCCAAGGAAGGGCGCGGCATCCCGGGCCTGATGGCGGCCGTGGACAAGGCCTATGCGGCTGCCATGGCCAGGCTGCCGACCCCGAAGCTGACCCGCGTCCTGATGGCCGCCGTGGAGAAGCAGGCGCCGCCCCGCCACGGTGTCTTCCGGCCCAAGCCCCGCTACGCCCACCAGGGCGGCAGCAACCCCCCGGTGATCGTCGTGCACGGCAGCGCACTGGACCACGTGCCGGAAGCCTACACCCGTTACCTGGAACGGGCCTTCATGGAAGCGTTCGAGTTGCAGGGAACGCCGTTGCGCATCCAGTACAAGACCGCGCGCAATCCCTACGCGGAGCGCTGAGTTCCCGCCCCGCCGCTGAGCCGGTCAGCGGATTTCGGCGAAATGCCAGTCGTTGTCGGCGCAGGCCAGGTAGCCACCGGAATCCGACCACTCGGGCAGGACCCAGCGCTCGCAGGAACGCCCGTCCACATCGAACCGGTGATGTCCCGGCCGGTGGGTGTGCCCGTGGATCATGGCCGTGGCGTCCGCCTCGCGCAGGGCGGCGGCGGCCGCGTCGGGATTCACGTCCATGATCATCGCGGGCTTGCTGCGCTTTTCGGACTCGCTGCGCCGCCTGAGTTCCTCGATGGTCCGCCGCCGCTCGGCCACCGGGGTGCCCAGGAACCGGTCACGCCACGCGGGGGCGCGCACCCTGGCGCGGAAGTCCTGGTAGTCGGCGTCGTCCGTGCACAGGGTGTCGCCGTGCAGCAGGAGGGCACGCCGGCCGCCGACTTCGATGACCGTCGGCTCGTCGATCAGCCGCGCGCCGGAGGCGCGTTCGAACCCGCCTCCGACCAGGAAATCGCGGTTGCCGGGCAGGAAACGGATCGCGACGCCGCTCTCCGCACAGGCCTTCAGGTCTTCGCAGACGCCGGCATTGAACGGGTCCTCGTCATCGTCCCCCGCCCAGTACTCGAAGAGGTCGCCGAGGATGTACAAGGCGTCGGCCCGGCGTGCCGGGCCGGCGAGGAACCGGGCGAACAGGGAACGGGAAACGGGCCGCGCGGGGTCCAGGTGCAGGTCGGAACAGAAAAGGATCAAGACCGGTCCGGTCAGACCGCTTCCGCCCGGGTGATCACCACGTCCTCGACCGGCACGTCCTGGTGGAAACCCTTGCTGCCGGTCCGCACGCCCTTGATGGCGTCCACCACGTCCATGCCCTCGACGACCCGGCCGAATACGCAGTAGCCCCAGCCCTGGCCGGTGGCGGCCTTGAAGTCGAGGAAATCGTTGTCCGAGACGTTGATGAAGAACTGGGCCGTCGCCGAGTGGGGATCGGAAGTCCGCGCCATGGCGATGGTCCCGCGGGCGTTCTTCAGGCCATTGCCGGCCTCGTTCTCGATGGGCGACCCGGTGGGCTTCTGGCGCATGCCCGGCTCGAAGCCGCCGCCCTGGATCATGAAGCCGTCGATCACCCGGTGGAACACCGTGTTGTCGTAATGGCCCGCCGCCACGTAGTCGAGGAAATTGCGGACGGTCTTGGGGGCCTTTTCGGCGTCAAGCTCGAGGGCGATGACGCCGAGATTGGTATGCAGCTTGATCATCTTGATTGCACTCACTTCCTGTCGGGGAGAATCTTCGCGGACTCGATGACCACGGGGGTCAGCGGCACGTTCTGGTGGAAGCCCGAGTCGCCGGTGGGCACCCTGGCGATCTTCTGGACGACCTCGAAGCCCTGCACCACCTTGCCGAACACGGCATAGCCCCAACCGTCACGGCCGGGGTGGTCGAGGAACCCGTTGTCCTTGAGGTTGATGAAGAACTGGGCCGAGGCCGAATGGGGATTGGCCGTGCGCGCCATGGCGAGGGTGGCCGTCTGGTTGCGCAGCCCGCCCTTGACCCCGGCCTCCGCCTCGTTCTGGATCGGTGCCCGGGTGTCCTTCTGCTTGAGGTCGGGGTTGAAGCCGCCACCCTGGATCATGAAGCCGTCGATGACCCGGTGGAATACGGTCCCGTTGTAGAAGCCATCCCGCACGTACTGCAGGAAGTTCTCCGCCGTCTTGGGCGTCTTGTCGGGAAACACCTCGACGACCAGGGTGCCCTGGCTCGTCTTCATCTCCACCAGGGGACCGGCCGCGGCAACGGAAGGAACCAGGGAGGCGGCCTGGGCGACGGCCGAGAACAGAAGGATGCGCAATGCGTTTCGCATGGAAGCTCCGGGAAGGATGGAAAGGGCGGGGCGACGGCCGCTCAGGCCGCGCCTTCGTACACGATCTTCCAACGCCCGTCTTCCTTGATCCAGTACTGGCGCTTCTTCATGGCGTTGGAAAGGTTACTGCTGCGGTAATCCTGGTCGAAGGTGACGACGACGTACTCCTCGCGGCCGGGATTGCGGAACATGCTGACGTTGTCGGCGGAAACCTTGATCCACTCCTTGCCGGCATTGACCTTGCGCTTCTGCGCGAGCCATGAGGACAGGTCCTGGCCTTCGGCCTGGAAACGCCTGGAGTAATGGCGGGCGTAGCGTTCCGCGTCCAGGCTCTCCCAATCCCGCCGCCATTCGTCGATCATCTTCTGCAGCGAGGCGCGTTCCGCCTGCCAGTCGTCCAGGGACAGCCATTCGATGGAGTTGCTGATGATGACCGGCGTCAGGCCGACCTGGAGGTTCTTCGCCAGGGCATCCAGGTCCTGGTTCGCGAGCACGACACAGCCGTCGGATGCCTTGGGCGGACGCGAGAAGGTGTCGGAGGGGGTGCCGTGCAGCCAGATGCCGTGCCCGTTGCGGCCGTTCCGGCGATCCCACTCGTTCGGATAGTTGATCGGGAATGCGCCGCTGCCGTAGAAATCCGTCAGTTTCTGGCGCGGGAGGCTTGCGGTCACGTGATAGACGCCGATGGGCGTGCGCTTGTCGCCCTCCTTGACTTTTTCCGCGCCCAGCTTGCCGTGGGTGACGTAATAGTCCGCCACGAAGCGCGGCGTGCCGTTCTGGTTCTGGTACAGGTAGAGGCGTGCCTTTTCCGTATCGACCACAATGGCGTGCTTCTGGTCCGGCGGCATCTGCAACAGGTAGCGGGGGACGTAGTTGCCCGGCGGACGCGTGCGATAGGCCTGCAGGCGCGCCATGGCCTCGTCGCGCAGGTCGGAAACCTTTTCCACCGCCACCCGGGCGCCGCCCTCTCCGAACGTGCTCAGTGGTCGGGTCCTCGCGAGGAGCAGGTCGCCCCTGATCAGATGTCCGAGGCGGAAATTCGGGAAGGCGCGGAGCAGGCCGTCCACATGGGTCAGGGCCTCGTCCCAGCGATTGCGCTCGATGGCCTCGAACACCTTGGCCAGCATGGGTTCGGGGCCCGAATCCGAATGGACGGCCGGCGCTGGTGCCACCTTCCGGACGTTCTTGGCCGATGCCGGCGGAGCCGACGCCAGGGCGACGGCCAGCAACGGCAGCAGGCAGGCGCGCCCCAGCCCGGAGTCCGTCCGGCGAGTTGCAGGGGCGTGGGTCTGGCGTCGCATCGGTCCCGTCAGTTGCCGACCCGTTCCTGCTGGATCTGCCACTTGCCGTCGCGCTTGACCAGCACCAGCACCTTGCTGGCGGAAGTCTTCAGGGAGGCGGCCTTGTAGTGCTGGCGGAACTTGACCGTGACGCGATCGGAGGACTCCTGGGCGATGGAAAGGTTTTCCACGCCGACCTGGATGGCGCCCGGCTTGTTGATGCGCTTTTGCCGTTCCGACTCCCAGGCCGCCCGGTTCATGCCGCCGGGGGTCTGGAAGTCCCTGGCGTAATGGGCCAGATAGGCCTTCACATCCTTGCGCGACCAGGAGGCGGCCCAGGCTTCCACGGCCTTCGCGACGTCGGCCGTGCCAACGGCATCGGCCGACCGGGGTTCGGCGGCGCCGCCGGACCTGGGCTCGGCGGGCTTCGCTTCCGCCGGCTTTGCCTCCGCGGGTTTCGCGGGCTCGGCCGCCGGCTTGGGCTCGGGCTTCGTTTCCTGCCTGGCTTCCGGCTTGGGCTCCGGCTTGGGCTCGGCCTTGGCCGTCTCCGCCCGGGGGTCGGCCGGCTTGGTCGCCCCGGCCGCGGCCTGCCGCGGCCTGCCGCCGGTGCCCATGAGGTCCCGGATCATCGCCAGCTTGGTCTGCGCACTGGCGTTCGACGAATCCAGCTGCAGCGCCTTGTCGTAGGCTTGGCTTGCCAGTCGGGCGTAGATGTCGCCGAGGTTTTCATGGGCCGTCGCGTAGGACGGGTGCGTCCTTATGGCCATCTCGAGCGCCTGCTTTGCCTTGTCGTACTGCTTCTGCTGCGCGTAGATCACCGCCAGGTTGTTGTAGGGCTCGGGAAGTTCCGGATAATCCTCGGTCAGCTTGGAGAACACGGCCACGGCGTCCTGGCTGCGATTCATCTCCGTGAGAATCAGTCCCTTCAGGAAACGACCCTGGGCGTCCTTCGGCTTTCCGGCCAGGAACTTGTCCACCTGTTCCAGGGCCTGGGCAGCCTGGCCTTGCTTGAGCAGCTTGGACGCATCCTGCAGGGAATCGGCCCGGACTGCCGCCGCGGCGGCGAAGAGTAGGAAACCGACCACTGCCGGGAAGACGAGGCGCGGTGCGGAAAAGCGGCGGGATAGGCTCATGTTATACTGGTTTGCCGGTCGATTCTGGCCGCTGATTCTAGCAAGAAGAGGGGTTTGGCACCATGCGGGCAGCCCCCTGGAACAGCCGGAAAAAGGCCTGATTCCCGGCCGATTTTCCCGTCTTCCGAGCCGATTCCGCCCCGGCGGCCTGGTGCCCCGACTTCCCGTCATTTCCCCCGAATGTTGAAGATCCACAACTCCCTCGCCCGAGAAAAGCAGGAATTCGTTCCCATCGAGCCCGGCCGGGTCCGCATGTACGTCTGCGGGATGACGGTCTATGACTACTGCCACCTGGGCCATGCCCGGGTGCTGGTCGTGTTCGACATGGTGGTGCGCTGGCTGCGTGCCTCGGGCTTCCAGGTGACCTATGTCCGCAACATCACGGACATCGACGACAAGATCATCCGGCGGGCTGCGGAGAACGGCGAGTCCATCCGTGCCCTGACCGACCGGTTCATCGGCCACATGCACGAGGACGCCACGGCCCTCGGGGTCGAGAAGCCCACCCACGAACCCCGCGCCACCGATTACGTGGACCGCATGCTGGAAATGATCGGCCGCCTCGAGCGCAACGGCTACGCATACCTGTCCGGCAACCGCGACGTCTGCTATTCGGTGCGCAAGTTCGCCGGTTACGGCCGGCTGTCGGGCAAGTCCCTGGAGGACCTGCGGGCCGGCGAGCGGGTCGATGTGGCCGAGGGGAAGCACGATCCGCTGGACTTCGTGCTATGGAAACACGCCAAGGAGGAGGAACCCGCCGAGGTGAAGTGGGCGTCGCCCTGGGGCTCGGGCCGCCCCGGTTGGCATATCGAATGCTCGGCCATGGGGTGCGACCTGCTGGGCGAGCATTTCGACATCCACGGCGGCGGCCAGGATCTCCAGTTCCCCCACCACGAGAACGAAATCGCCCAGAGCGAGGGGGCTTCCGGAGGCACCTTCGTCAATTTCTGGATGCACAACGGCTTCGTGCGCGTCGATGACGAGAAGATGTCCAAGTCCCTGGGCAACTTCTTCACGATCCGCGACGTCCTGGGGCGCTACGACGCGGAAGTTGTCCGCTTCTTCATCCTGAGGGCCCATTACCGGAGCCCGCTGAACTATTCGGACAGCCACCTGGACGATGCGCGCCAGGCACTGAGCAGGCTTTACACGGCCTTGAAGGGATGGCCGGCCGGGGGGGGCGTGGACTGGAGCGAGCCCCACGCACGGCGATTCCGCGAGGCGATGGACGATGATTTCGGCACGCCCGAGGCGATGGCCGTCCTGTTCGACCTGGCCAACGAGCTGAACCGGACCCGCGATGGGCGCATCGCCGTCCAGTTGCGCGGCCTGGGGGGCGTCCTCGGCCTGCTGCAGCGGGATCCCGTCGAATTCCTGCAGTCCGGTGCCGGCGGCGAACTGGCACCCGAGGACATCGAAGCCCGCATCGCGCAACGTGCCGCGGCCAAGCAGGCGAGGAATTTCGCCGAGGCCGACCGGATCCGGGACGAACTGAAGGCAGCGGGCATCGTGCTCGAGGATTCGCCCGCCGGGACGACCTGGCGGCGGGCCTGACAGGCTCGCGAGGGGCCCGGACCGCCTCATAAGGGCCCGCTATGGCAGCGGGCCGGAAAATCGATTAGAGTAACGAGTCCCACAAACCAATAATTTCGCGAGGCCAACCATGAGCAACAAAGGGCAGATGCTACAAGACCCGTTCCTGAACACGCTGCGGCGCGAACATGTTCCGGTCTCCATCTACCTGGTCAACGGCATCAAGCTGCAAGGACAGATCGAGTCCTTCGACCAGTACGTCGTCCTCCTCAAGAACACGGTGACCCAGATGGTGTACAAGCACGCCATTTCCACCGTCGTGCCTGCCCGGGCCGTCAATTTCTCCCATGACAACGGGGGCGAGTGATCCGCTCCTGAGTTCTCCGCCGGAGGCGGCGCGCCACTCCTGATGTTCGAGCGTCCTGCCACCGGCGACCGGGCCATCCTGGTTCAGCTGGATTTCGGCGAAGGCGATTTTGCCGAGCGCCTGGAAGAGTTGCGCCTGCTCGCGGAAAGCGCCGGTGCGCGCTGCCTCGCCGTCGTCCAGGGCAGGCGGCAGCGTCCGGATCCGGCGACCTTCGCGGGCAAGGGCAAGGTGGCCGAGATCGGCGAGGCGGCAACCAGCCTGGATGCCGGCCTGGTGATCTTCAACCACGAACTCTCGCCGGCCCAGCAGCGCAATCTGGAACGCGACCTGCAGACGCGGGTCGTGGACCGCAGCAGCCTCATCCTGGACATCTTCGCCCTGCGTGCCCGCAGCCACGAGGGCAAGCTCCAGGTCGAACTGGCCCAGCTCCAGCACCTGGCCACGCGCCTGGTGCGGGGATGGACCCACCTGGAGCGCCAGAAGGGCGGCATCGGCCTGCGCGGTCCCGGCGAGAAGCAGTTGGAAACCGACCGCCGGCTGCTCGGCAAGCGGGTCGCCCTGCTGAAGGACCGGCTGAAGCAACTCGAGCGGCAACGCGCCGTGCGGCGCCGTGCCCGCGACCGCCGCGACATGCTGGCCGTGTCGCTGGTGGGTTACACGAACGCGGGGAAATCGACGCTGTTCAATGCGCTCACCAAGGCTGGCGCCTACGCCGCGAACCAGTTGTTCGCCACCCTGGACACGACGTCGCGCCGGGTCTTCCTGCCGGAGACGGGGCAGGTCATCCTGTCCGACACCGTGGGGTTCATCCGCGACCTGCCGCATTCCCTGGTGGCTGCCTTCCACGCCACGTTGGAGGAGACCGCCCAGGCCGACCTTCTCCTGCATGTCATCGATTCGGCCAGCCCGGACCGGGACCAGCAGATCGCCGCAGTGGACGCCGTGCTGAAGGAGATCGGCGCTGACCGGGTTCCCCAGATCCTCGTCTGGAACAAGATCGACCTGACCGCGGCGGCGCCGGGAATCGACCGGGACGACTATGGTAGACTCCGGCGCGTCCGCGTGAGCGCGCGCTCGGGCGCGGGCATGGACCTGCTGCGGGAAGCCCTGGCGGAAGCCGCGCGGGACAGGGCTCAGGGGCTGGCCGTCGAGGCCGACGCGGCTTGAGGCCCGCGGACCCGGTCGGCGGGGACGGGCTCCGATACACACACTTCAATCCACGGATTCTGAAACCATCGTGTTGGCAGGCATTCTGATGTCCCTCAACGATCACGGCTGGGGCAACCGGCCGGAAGGCGGCGGGGGCGGCGGCGGTCGAGGCGGCGGCGGTCCGCCCGACCTCGAGGAACTCTGGCGAGACCTGAACCGGCGCCTCTCGGGCATGTTCGGACGGCGGGGCGGTGGTGGCGGAGGCGGCGGCCCCGGGCTCCCGCCCATCAACCTGCGGCAGTTCGGAGGCGGCGTCGGCCTGCTTCTGATCCTCGTCCTCGTCGTATGGATGGGCAGCGGCTTTTACATCGTCGATGCCAGCCAGCGGGGCGTCGTGCTCCAGTTCGGCCGCTTCAAGGAAACCACGGATCCGGGCCTGCGCTGGCGCCTGCCCTGGCCGATCCAAAGCCACGAGATCGTCAACCTTTCCGGCGTGCGCACGGTCGAGGTGGGGTACCGCGGTTCTGAGAAGAACAAGGTCCTCAAGGAAGCGCTGATGCTGACCGACGACGAGAACATCGTCAGCGTCCAGTTCGCCGTCCAGTACCTGTTGAAGGACCCCCAGAACTACGTGTTCAAGAACCGCCATCCGGACGATGCGGTGGTCCAGGCTGCCGAAACGGCCATCCGCGAGATCGTCGGCAAGAGCAAGATGGACTTCGTGCTCTACGAGGGCCGGGACCAGATTGCCGCCAACACCCAGAAGCTGATCCAGGACATCCTGGACCGTTACGAGACGGGCATCCAGATCCGTTCCGTCACCATGCAGAGCACCCAGCCGCCGGAGCAGGTCCAGGCCGCCTTCGACGATGCGGTCAAGGCGGGGCAGGACAAGGAACGGCAGAAGAACGAAGGCCAGGCCTATGCCAACGACGTGATCCCGCGCGCCCGCGGTGCCGCGTCCCGGCTCATGGAGGAAGCCAATGGCTACAAGGGCCGCATGATCGCCACCGCCGAGGGTGACGCCTCCCGGTTCAAGCAGATCCTCGTCGAATACAACAAGGCCCCCGAGGTGACCCGGAACCGCCTCTACCTGGAGACGCTGCAGCAGGTCTATTCCAGCACCTCCAAGGTCATGATCGACGCCAGGGGCAACGGCAACCTGCTCTACCTGCCGCTCGACAAGCTGATGCAGCAGGTGGCGGTTCCCGCCGCGGCCGCCGCGGCGCCCGAGACGGCGCCGGCCCAGCGCGCCGCGCCGGCCGCGGTTCCGAGCGAAGTGCCGCCGCAACTGGAGAAGGTTCCGGCGGTGGAGCAGGGGGGCGTTTACGGTTCCTCGTCGCGCAACCGGGAATCCCTGCGTTCCCGCGATCGGAGCGAACGCTGATGGGCCGCCACATCTCCTTCATTGCGTCGCTGGTCTTCGGCCTGATGGTGGTTGCCGCCGCCACGATATTCACGGTGGACCAGCGCCAGTTTGCCATCATCTTCCAGCTCGGCGAGATCAAGGAAGTGGTCACCGAGCCGGGCCTGGCCTTCAAATGGCCGCTGATCCAGAACGTCCGCGTCTTCGACAAGCGCATCCTGACCCTCGATTCCCCCGAGCCCGAGCGCTTCCTGACCGCGGAGAAGAAGCCCGTCCTCGTCGATTCCTTCGTCAAGTGGCGCATCCACGACGTGAAGCAGTATTACGTCTCGGTGGCCGGCGACGAGCAGGTGGCGAAGACCCGGCTTTCCCAGACGGTGAACTCCGGTCTGCGCGAGGAGTTCGGAAAGCGCACCGTGCATGACGTGGTTTCCGGAGAGCGCGACAAGATCATGGCCGACGTGCGCAAGAAGGCCGACGCCGACATGCGCGCCATGGGTGTCGAGATCATCGACGTGCGCCTGAAGCGGGTGGACCTGCCCCCGGAGGTTTCCGAGTCGGTGTATCGGCGGATGGAGACCGAGCGCAAGCGGGTGGCCAACGAACTGCGCTCCCAGGGGGCCGCCGAGGCCGAGAAGATCCGCGCCGATGCCGACCGCCAGCGCGAGGTGATCGTCGCCGAGGCCTATCGGGATGCCCAGAAGATCAAGGGCGAAGGCGACGCCAAGGCGGCATCCATCTATGCCCAGGCTTTCGGACAGAATGCCGAGTTCTACGCCTTCTACCGGAGCCTCGAGGCCTACCGCGGCGCGTTCAGGAACAAGAGCGACATCCTGGTCGTCGAGCCCAACTCGGACTTCTTCAAGTACCTGCGGGGTGCCGGCAAGGGCACGGGCAAGTAGTCCCGGCCGTACCCCGTCATGTGGACCACTTTCCTGCTGGCTTTTGCGCTGATGCTCGTGATCGAGGGCCTGCTGCCCTTCCTTGCCCCGCGGGTGTGGAAGGAGACCTTCCAGAAGGTCAGCCAGCTGGCCGATGGCCAGATCCGGTTCCTGGGGCTGTCGTCGATCCTGATCGGCATCGTCCTGATGAGCGTGTTCAAATGACCGCCCGGCGCTGGCTGCTGCCCGAGGCCATCGAGGACATGCCGCCCGCCGAGGCCCGGCGGGTGGAAGCCCTGCGCCGCAGGCTGCTCGACGAGTTCGAGCGCCATGGTTATGAGCTGGTCATCCCGCCGCTGCTGGAGTACGTCGAGTCCCTGCTGACCGGAAGCGGCGGCGACCTGGACCTGCGCACCTTCAAGCTCGTGGACCAGCTTTCGGGCCGCACCATGGGCATACGGGCCGACATCACCCCCCAGGTGGCCCGCATCGACGCCCACCTGCTGAATCGGGGCGGCGTGTCCCGGCTCTGCTACTGCGGCAGCGTGCTGCATGCCCTGCCGGCCGGCCTCCTGGCCTCCCGGGAGCCCCTGCAGGTCGGCGCGGAACTCTACGGGCACGGTGGCCTGGAGGCCGACATGGAGGTGATCCGCCTCCTCGCCCGGGCGCTGGAAGTCTGCGCCATACCGGCCGCGCGATACGACATCGGGCACCTCGGCATCTTCCGTGGCCTGGCACGCCGGGCGGAGCTGGACCCGGCCCTGGAGCGGGACGTCTTCGCCGCGCTCCAGGCGAAGGACGTCCCCCTGCTGGAGGCGCTGCTTTGCGGCGCGCCGGAGCCGGCCCGCGGCGGGTTGCGCGCGCTGCCGGAACTGTATGGCAGCCGGAACATCCTCGGCGAGGCGCGGCGGATCCTTCCGGCATGGCCGGAGATCGCCGCCCCGCTGGACGAACTGGAGCGGCTCGCGGACGCCCTGGCGGACCTGCCGGTGAGTTTCGACCTGGCGGACCTGCGCGGTTACGACTACCACAGCGGGGTGGTCTTCGCGGCCTATTGCAATGGGCACCCCGGCGCCGTAGCCCTCGGGGGGCGCTACGACAAGGTCGGGAAATCCTTCGGGCGTGGCCGCCCCGCCACGGGGTTCTCCATGGATTTGCGGGAGATCGCGTGGCTCTCGCCGGCCGTGCCGTCCCGCGCGGCGATCCTCGCGCCGTGGCCCGAGGATGCGGCCCTGCACGCCGCCATCCAGGCATTGCGCGCCGCCGGCGAGGTGGTCGTCGCCGAATTGCCCGGACATGGGGGCACCTGGAGTGAAACCGGATGCGACCGGCGCCTCGTGCAGCGCGACGGTCAGTGGATCATCGAGGCATTGAAGGAAAACGCAAATGGCTAAGAACGTAGTCGTCATCGGCACCCAGTGGGGAGACGAAGGGAAGGGCAAGATCGTCGACTGGCTCACGGACCATTCCCAGGGCGTCGTCCGATTCCAGGGCGGCCACAACGCGGGCCATACGCTCGTCATCGGCGGGGCGAAGACCGTTCTCCACCTGGTCCCCTCCGGAATCCTGCGGCAGGGTGTCACCTGCTACATCGGCAACGGAGTGGTGCTGTCTCCCGATGCCCTGATCAAGGAACTGGACGAGCTCAATGCCGCGGGCGTCGACGCCGAGGCGCGCATCCGGATCTCCGAGGCATGTCCCCTGATCATGCCCTACCACCAGGCCCTGGACGTGGCCAGGGAGGCCGCCAAGGGCGCAGGCAAGATCGGCACCACCGGCCGCGGCATCGGCCCCGCCTACGAGGACAAGGTGGCGCGCCGCGGCCTGCGCCTGCAGGACCTCCTGCGGCCCAAGCGCTTCGCCGAGAAGCTGGCGGAGCTGCTCGACTACCACAACTTCGTGTTGACGAACTTCCTTGGCGCCGAGGCGGTCGACTTCCAGAAGACGCTGGAAGGCGCCCTGGCCATCGCCCCGCGCCTCGCGCCCATGGTGGCCGACGTGCCCCGGGCCCTCTACGAAGCCCACAACTCCGGCGCCAACCTGCTGTTCGAGGGCGCCCAGGGCACGCTGCTCGACATCGACCACGGCACCTATCCGTACGTCACCTCGTCCAATTGCGTGGCCGGCGCGGCGGCGGCGGGCGCCGGCGTGGGGCCCGGCATGCTGCACTATGTCCTTGGCATCACCAAGGCCTACACGACCCGGGTCGGCGGCGGTCCCTTCCCGACCGAGCTCTACGACGCCGTGGACAAGCTCGACCCGGTCGGCAAGCACATGGCCACCCGCGGCCACGAGTTCGGCGCCACCACGGGCCGGGCGCGGCGCTGCGGCTGGTTCGACGCGGCGGCCCTGAAGCGCTCGATCCAGATCAACGGCGTTTCCGGCCTGTGCGTCACCAAGCTCGACGTGCTCGACGGCCTGGAGGAGATGAAGATCTGCACCGGCTACAAGCTGGACGGCGGCTTCTCCGACATCCTGCCGGTCGGCGCCGACGACCTGGCCCGTTGCGAGCCCGTCTATGAGACCCTGCCCGGATGGTCGGAGAGCACGGTCGGCGTGAAGACCCTGGAGGGCCTTCCGGCCGCCGCCCGCGCCTACATCCGGCGCATGGAGGAGGTCTGCGGCGTGCCGGTGGACATGATCTCCACCGGCCCCGACCGGGACGAAACCATCGTCCTGCGCCATCCCTTCAAGTAGTCGCCGTACTGGCCGCGCGGCGCGCGCGGGCCGGTCAGCGGCGTTTGCCGCCGAGGCGCGACCGCGCCTCCCTGATGCTGGCGGCCAAGTCGTCGCGGATGCCTGAATCGGGGGCCGCGACGCGCTCCAGGCGTTCCCAGTGCCGCAGGGCCGCCCGGTAGTCGCCCCGTTCGAAGGCTTCGGTTCCCGCGAGCCAGAGGCCCTTGTCATGATCCGGCGCCGCGGCCAGGACGCCCTCGACCGCCGCCGCGGCCTCCGGGTTCCACCGGCGGCCGCTGGCCATCACCAGCGCGTCGGCCAGGTCGGCCCAGGCATCCGCGTTGCCCGGTGCCATGCCGACGGTGCGGCGCAGCGCGGCCACCGATTCGGCATACCGCCCCAGCGCCAGGTAGGATCGGCCCAGGAGGGCCCAGCCCCGTGGATCGTCGGGGTTGGCCGCCAGCTTCGCCGCCAGCCGGCCGGCCATGGCCGCGAAATCGGCCGGCGCCTGCCCGGCATGCCCTTGGGGAGTGGCGGCGGCCGGTGCCGCGGCCTGCGGCCCCGGGGGCATCGATTTCCAGTAGATCGGTACGGCCAGGACGGCGAGGGCAAGGGTCCCGCCGGCGACGGCGGCGACCAGGGTGCCTCGCCTGCCCATGGCCTTCGCGGCCGGGACATCCTGTGCGAAGGTTCCCGCGGACGATTTTCCAGTCATGTCAGTAGCTCTCCGGATTGTGGTTGTCGCCGTGGCAGCGCAGGTAACAGCGGCCGCGGCTGGTGCCCGTCGATTCGAATTTCAGCAGCCCCGACGAATTGGGCGTCACGACGGTGGTGTCGAAATTGATCAGCTTGCTGTTGTTGGTGGTCGTGCCCAGGGCGCTGCCGACGCCGTGGGGCGCGTGGCAGACATTGCACGGGGTGCGTTCGTCCACCACGTGCTTCTTGTGGAAACGGAAGGCGCCGCCCTCGGTGACGAACGCATTGCGGTTGTGGCACTTGTAGCAGAGGGCGTAGGCGGCCGGCGATTCGGTGGTGCGGTCCGCGGTCAGGTACTGGCGCTCCAGGAGGGGAGCGTAGGTTGATCCGTGGGGACCCTTGGGGCCCGTGCCGCCGGCCCCCGGCCCCGAATTGTTGTTGTGGCAGTCGCCGCAGCCCATGGTGCTCGATGTGGTCCACGGGGCGAGGAGGCTGGGCACGTTGGTATTGCGGCCAACGGCCGTGATCGGGTGGAAGGAGGGACCGGTGCCATCCACCTGCAGGCGGATGTTGTTGTCCGGCAGCTGGCGCCGGGTGCGTGGGGCGGGCTTGCCGGGACTGTCGCCGTGGCAGCGGAAACAGATCTCGTATTCCTTCGTCACGGGATTGACCTCGGTCCCGGTGCGATTCACGCCGCGGACTCCCGCCAGGCTTCCCGGCAGCGTGCCGGCGCTGCCGTTGCTGGCATGGGGGTTGTGGCAGTCGACGCATTCCACGTGCCGCGTCCCGGCCACGGCGGGCTCGTTGGGCGCGTGGACGTCGGTGGTGGACCCCACCGGGTGGATGGAGGTCTTGCCCGTGAATTCCCCCTGCACGTTCTTCGCCGCCACGTTGCCGTCGTGGCAGGCGTAGCAGTTCGTCTCCTCGCTCGCGTAGTTGAGCAGCCACTTGCGGCCGCCCGCCGTATGGGGCCGGTGGCAGTTCTCGCAAGCGTTCGCGGCGACCGTGGTCTCGGCGGTGTGGGGCCACGGATTCGTCCCGGCACCCTTCCAGGATGCCCCGGAATTGCGATGGGAACTCGCCGCCCAGGAACCCTTCTGGTGGCAGGTCACGCACAGGGCCGAGGCGATGTTGGGGACGACCAGGAACTTGCCGTTGGTGTTGTCGTGGGCATCGTGGCAGGAAGTGCATTGGAGCTGGCCCGTGGCGTCCAGCCGCACGCGCCCCGTCAGGGCGGCCGGGCTCGCCAGCTCCCCGCGGCTGGCGGCGAGGGCGGCCGTATAGGCGAAGGAAACCGGATGGTCGTCCGACAGGTCCGTGCCGAGCCGTCCCGGTCCCGCGGGCATGGCGGGCCCGCCGGCAACCGGGATTGCGGTTCCCCGCGAGAGCACTTCCCCCAACGCGATGGTTCCGTCGTGGCAGCTCAGGCAGAGCAGCGAGGCACCGGTGGGCTGCCCCGCCACGCCCTTCGCCGTCGAGCTCGTATAGGGCACATAGGTGCTTCCGGAATTGCGCCGGTTCCACAACCCCGCGGAGGGGGAGGCGTTGTGGGGCGCATGGCAGAAGATGCAGATCTCCGTCTCGGAGGGCGACTTCACGGCGCCCGGACCGCTGATCGAGAGGTTGTGCTTCGAACTCACCACGGACGTGGCGGCAAGCGCCACCGCCGCCGCGAAGCCGGCCACGGCCAGGACCAGCCGGGCCGCGTGGCGCAGGGCGCCCTTCGCCCTACCGACCTGCCCGGGCAGCGCCGGATTCCGGGAGGGGGCGGGGGAGGCGTCCCGCAAGACCGCGCCCTGGTCGCCGGGACGCGCGGCCGGACGACCTTGCGGCGCCCTCACGGCGTGTCCCACAGGTAGCGGAACATCTGGACCCGCTGGTTGTATGCGTCGGCCACGTAGATCGTGTCGTCGGCGCCCACGAAGACTCCCGCCGGCAGCCAGAACTCGCCGGGATTGCGTCCCTGGGCGCCGATTGACAGGAGCAGGGTGCCCTCGCCGTCGAAGATCTGGACGGCATGGAACAGCGCGTCGGCCAGGATGACGTGGCCGTGGCGGTCCGTGGCGATGCCCTTGTGGCGGGCGATGTCCCCGGTGCCGTCGCCCAGGCGCCCGAAGCGATTGCGCGGGCGGCCGTCCGCCTCCAGGACCTGGACCCGGAAATTCAGGGAGTCGGTGACCAGGAGCCGTCCGTCCGGCATGCGCCAGAGGAAGGTGGGGTAGTTGAATTCGCCGGGTCCGTCCCCGCGCCGTCCGATGCTTCCCAGGTGGCGGCCGTCGGGCGAGAAGGCCTCGATCCGGTGGTGGCGGGTGTCCACCACCAACAGCCGTTCCTGCCCCGCGTCCCATGCGATGCCGGTGGGCTGGCCGGGCTGGACCTCCAACGGCAGGGGTTCGGCTTCCGCCACCCCTGGTCGGATCACGAAGACCTGCCGCAGCGCCGAGTCCGTGGCGTAGACCTCGCCGCCCGGTCCTACCGCCAGCCCGATGGGGGAGGGGAGCGCGCTGCGCCGCGGGCCCCCCAGCAGGTCGTGCCGACCGGCGCCCCGGTCGAAACGGTGCACGCCTCGCGCGCCCGGATCCGCCACGTAGAGCAGGTCGCCGACCTCGACCACGCTCATGGGCCGGATCAGGCGTTCGTCGTCCGCCCCGAACAGGGCGTCGGCGAGCCTCCGGAAGAACCCGCGCCGGATGCCCAGGTCGTCCGGCCCCGAGAAGCTGCCCGCGTAGGCGATGCGGGGCGGCGCGGGCGGTGCCGGCCAGACGAGGCTTGCATCGGGCGCGGCCGGCTTCTCGGGTGGCGCCGCGCAGGCGGCGAGAAGCGTGGCCGCGGCGAGCAGGGGGATGGCGGCGTTCCGTAGGGCGGGGAAACTCAAAAGTCCCTCCTGGCCTGGATCTGGACCAGCGTGCGCCGGCGGTCGGCGCTGCCCTGGGTCTCGCGGGTCATGATGAAGTCTGCATTGACCAGGAGTTTCCGGTAGCGCCAGTTGGCGCGCAGTGCGCCGGTGAGCCGCGACAGGGGAAGGAGGGCGCCGGAATCGCGCTCGTAGCCGAGGTCCGCCGAGACTTCGACGCCGGGCGGCACGACGCCCCGGTAACGCAGGTCCATCCCGGCGATGTTCATGTCGTGCCCCGCCGTCAGGTAGTGCAGGCGCACCCGGCGCGCCCCGGCCTGCCACTGGCCGGTGAAGCTGAAGAAGGGATCCTCCAGCTGGACGTAGGCATCGGCGGATCGGCGGGTGTAGGAGGCGATGGTTTCCCGCCGCTGCTCGGCCTCGAGGCTGCCGCCGACCGTTCCGGCGAGGGGCAGCCGCACCGGGATGTCGAACCGGGCTCCGAAAAGGTCCGCCCGGACGGCATTCAGGGGGGCCGTCGGGAGGCCCGAGGTCAGCACCGGCTTCGCTTCCAGGCGCCGGTACCACGCGCTCAGGAGGTTCCGGTAGTTCCAGCCGAGGTTGAGGGTCCGGTCGGTCTGCGTAAGTCCGTAGGTTCCTCCCACGTCGTAGGCATAATCGACGAGGACCTCCTGCCCGTCGAGGATGACGCCGCCGACCCGGCGCTGGATCCGCGTCTGGAGGCCCACCAGCGTGAGCACGTAGTCGATGCCTTCCACGTAGACCTGGGTACGGGCCAGGTTCGACACCACCACCGTCCCCGGCACCACCCGGGGCTGCCCGAGGTTGGACGTGGCGAGTCCGGTCAGGACCAGGCGCTCGCCGAGCACCGGGGCCCGGGCCGCGAAAGCCGTCTGGTCGCGGGTCTCCGCGCGCAGGGCCAGGCCGGCGGTGCCGTTACCCCCCGCCAGGGGGACCTGGTACTGGGCGCTCCCGTCCGCGGTGCGGGACTGCAGCAGGTACTGGGTGGTCCGGTGATCGTCGGCGCGCAGGCCGGCCGTCGTCGACAGCTGCTCGTCGGGCCGCCAGGCCACGCCGCCGGCCAGCGAATTCATCACCGACGTCGTCGCGCCCTGGATGCTGTCGGACCAGTGGTGGGCGACGTGGCTCTGGAACCGGTCCGAGTGGCGCAGGCGCAGGTCCGTCAGCATGCGGGTGTCCTGGCGGTCCGGAATGCCCGCCGGCCGCAGGTCGAAGGTCTGGCTGTCCCGGTTGAACAGGTTCACGAATTCATGGCGGTACCCTTCCCCGAGGCGCAGGCGGGTGTCGATGCCCACCGCTTGGCTGCGGGAGCGGGTCGGGAGGATCGCGAAACGGGGATTGCCGCTGGCGGAATCCTGGCTGCCGGTCTGGTACCGGAAATCGACGGCTCCCCGGTTGCCGAAGGAGAGGCCGGTCCGGAAGTTCATCCTGTCGTTCCGGTCCCGGACCACGAGGTCGGTTCCGCTGCCCGTCGTTTCCGAACGCTGCGCGTCCAGGTTGAGGGGCATGTCCGTGGCCGGCGGCAGCAGCGCGAAGTCGAAGCCGTAGCGAGTGTTTTCCTGGGTGAGGATCTGCCCCGGGGAAAGGGCCACGGTCGGGTTGAGGTGCTCGTAGAACAGGGATCCCCTGTAGGGCTTGTCGCGCAGGACGGAAGCCCGGGCGGTGAAGTTGTAGAGCATGCTCCTGCCGCGTTGGGCAGCCCCCTCGGTGCGCGTGCCGGCGACATCCAGGATCGGCCCGCCGCCCACGTCCAGGCTGAGGAAGTTGGGGTGGTAGACGTAACTGTGGGTCAACAGGAAGAGTTCCTGGCGGAAATCGGTCCACGCCTGCCGGCCGTCGGGGTTCCCGGGTTGCCGGGTGGTGTAGCCATCGCTCATGAAGCGCATCGACGCGTACCCTTCGATTCCCGTGAGCCGGAAGGCCGCGAATTCCTCGCCGGCGGCGGCTGCCGGCTGGGTCGCGGCGAGGGGCACCAGGGCCAGCAGGGTGACGTGCCGGCGGGTGGGGCGGCGGCGCGGCGCCGCCGTTTCCCGGACCGGCCGCACCGTCAGGGCCGCCGGTTGCCGGCCTGGATTTCCGTTCCCGCCGCGTCGCCGACCACTTGCCCCCGCTGCCGGCCGAAGCCGAACACGTCCACCTTGTTCGGGCCGAACTGGCTGGTCACGAGGACGAGGTAGTCGATGTCGAAGCCCGGCGCCGCGTGGCCGCGGAAGAGGTCCACGTTCTCGTAGTCGATGGCCACGCCCGCGGGCAGGTTGAGTCCTTCGCGTCCGTCTTCCGGTTGCCCGAAATAGAGGAGCAGGCGGCCTTCCGGGGTGAAGATCTGCACGTTCTCGAAGGCCGCGTCGGCAACGTATACCAGGCCCGTCCGGTCTATCGCGATTCCCTTGGGACGCGAGAAGTTGCCCGGCTGGTTGCCCACCTCCCCGAAGCCCCCGAGGAAGCGGCCGTCCGGCGCGAAGCGCTGGATGCGGTAATTGCTGGTATCCACGACGAGGACATCGCCGTTCGGCGCCAGGGCGAGGTTGGTGGGATGGAAGAGTTCCCCCGGCCCCGATCCCGGCTTCCCGAAGGCCGAGAGTTCCTTCCCGGTATTCCTGTCGAGCACCACGATCCGGTGGTTCTGGATGTCGGCGACATACAGGCGGTTGCCCGAGACGGCCACGTCTACCGGCTTGTAGGCGTCGTCTCCGCCGTGGGCCGCCAGGAAGCGGTCGTCGGCCCCATAGACCAGGATCTGGTTCCGCGCCGTGTCGGTGACGTAGCGGGTGCCGCGCTCGTCGAAGCTCACGTTGATCGGGCGGCGCATCCGTCCGCCGCCGGTCCCGGAAAACAGGCGGTACTGGCGACCCCGCAGGTCGAGCTCGGCCAATCCGGGGGCCCGGCTATCTACCACGTAGAGCTTGCCGTCCCGCAGGGATACCCCGTAGGGCTGGCGGAACTGCTGGGTGGCCGGATCGTCCCCGGCAATGAACTTGGCGAAGCCGCCTTCCGGTCCCTTCACGTCCCGTTCGCCGGTGAAGGTGGCCAGGTGCTGGACCCGCCCCGCCCCGGGCTCGGAGGGATAGAAGATGGGGCCCGAAGGGCCGGCGGCCTTCTCCGCCGGCGGGTTCGAGACGCATCCGGCCAGGGCCAGGGCGAACAGCAGTGCCCCGCCGCGGCCGGCCTTGCGCCAGGCAGAGGCGGAAGTCATTTCTTGTGGCAGGCGATGCACAGGGCGCTGCCCGCGTTGCTGATCTTCACCATTCCGGTGCCGGCCGCCCCGACCGTGAAGGTGTTGTGGACGTCGTGGCAGGTGGAGCATTCCATCTTCCCGGCGAAGAGCATCACGGACGCAATCGTGCCCGTCTTCGTGGTGGTTCCCGTACCGATGGTGACGGTCTTCGTGGCCGGGTCTTCCAGGGATCCGTCGGCGGTGGCGAGTGCCGTGTTGTAGGCGAAGCCGACCGGGTGGTCGTCCCCCAGGTTGTTCCCCAGGTTGTTCGCGGCCGTGATGAAGGTGGAAGGGGTGGCGACGCCGCCGAAGTTGTCCACCGCCACCGTGCCGTCGTGGCAGGAGAGGCAAAGCTTGGAGCGGCCGCCGACGGCCAGGCCCGTCGCGTTCAGCGTGGCGCTCGAATACATGGTGTAGGTGGCGGTGGAGTTCTTGTGGTTCCACAGGGGCGCATCGGTGGTCGTCGTGTCCGCCTTGTGGGGCGTGTGGCAGGCGACGCAGATGCGGCCGCCGGACCAGGCCTTGGTCGAGAAGTCGTGGGCCGACCCGGTGATGGTGCCGGCGCCGGCGGTGGACCAGGCCAGGACCAGCAGCAGGGGCGCCAGGGTACGGACGAAGCGTTCCAGCAGGTGTTGCGTGTTCATGGGCATGTCTCCAATCAGTTGGATCGATCGGTGCGGTCCCGGCGGCGCCCCTGGGCGGCCCGAACCTCCGGTTGGACCGGCGGCGCGTCCCCGGATTTGGGAGGCCGCCGTTCTCATACGAGGGAAAGTTTCCCACAAAAAAACCTCAGATGTCAATTATGGAAAAAAATCCCACGATTTTCTAGAATGATCCGGTCCGGTGGCCCGGAAGGGCACCGTTTCCGTTCCCGAATCCAAAAAATGGAGGTGCCGCGCATGGAAGGGGAGGCCGCTTTGACCGTCCCGGATTCCCGTCCGCGGGAATCCCGCCGGACCGCGCCAGCCGGTCCTCCACGGGGACCCTTCGTCGTGACGGCCGTGGTGGCCTGTCTGACGGTCGTCCTGGCCGGGGCCTGGGCGGTCGCCTCGACGCGCCCCTACCAGGCCGGCACCGGACTGGGCTACGCGCTCGGCCTCGCGGGCGGCACCCTGCTGGCCGTCCTGCTCCTCTATCCGCTGCGCAAGCGCCAGCGCTGGATGCAGCCGACGGGGCCCCTGCGCCACTGGTTCAAGGTGCACATGGTGTTCGGGATCCTGGCGCCCCTGACCATCCTGTTCCACACGACCTTCCGGGTCGGGTCGCTCAACGCGGCGGTGGCCCTGTTCTGCATCCTCCTGGTGGGCGCCAGCGGCGTGGTCGGGCGTTTCGTCTATCGGCGCATCCACCACGGCCTCTACGGCAGCCGGGCCAGTTTCGAGGAAATGCGGGCGGAACTGGACGCCAAGCTCGCGGAACTGGCCCCGCGGCTGGCCCGCATGCCCGCCGTCCGGGACGACGTGGCCCGCTTCGTGGCCCTGGCAGGGCGGCATCCCCACGACGCCCGCGGCCGCCTGGCCCATTTCCTTACCCTGGGCTGGCAGCGGCACCTCGCCGTCCGGGCGGCCCGCCGCGCGGCCCGCGTCAGCGCCGCCTGGCGCCACGAGGAGGACCACGACCGCGCCGCCTTCGTGGACCTGCTGCGGGCCGTGGAGGCCAGCCTCCTCGCGGTGCAGCGCACCGCCCAGTTCGCCACCTACGAGAGGCTGTTCGCCCTCTGGCACGTGCTGCACGTCCCCTTCGTGTACATGCTGGCGGCAAGCGCCGTGATCCACGTCGTCGCCGTTCATGCGTATTGAGGGGCTCCGGGCCCGGCTGTGCGCGCTCCTGCTGCATATCCTCATGGCGATGCCCGGGGCCGCGTGCGCACTCAACATCGAGTCGGCGATCATGCCGGGTGAATTGATCCGCGGCCACGAGAAGGCCGAGGCCGACTGCGCGAATTGCCACGTCCGCTTCGACCGGGCGGCCCAGCCCAGACTGTGCGTCGCCTGTCACAAGGACGTCGGCCAGGACATCCGGTTGCGCCGGGGTTACCACGGCCGCCTGCGGGATACGGAATGCCGGACCTGCCACACGGACCACAAGGGGCGCGAGGCACGCATCGTGGTCCTGGACGAAAAGGCCTTCGACCACGGGATGGCGGACTTCCAACTGCTGGGCAAGCATCGCCAGGCGCCGTGCCGGGACTGCCACCGCCCCGGGCAGAAGCACCGCCAGGCGGTGGCCGAGTGCGACGGATGCCACCGCAAGGATGACGTGCACAAGGCTGCCCTCGGCCACCGGTGCGCGGCCTGCCACAACGAACAGGATTGGCGGAACACCGTCTTCGACCATGGCCGGTCCCGATTTCCCCTGCGCCAGTCCCACGCGAAGGCGGGCTGCGTGGATTGCCATGACGACTGGCGCTACGCCGGTACGCCACGGGAATGCAACGCCTGCCACCGGGAGGACGATACCCACAAGGGCCAGTTCGGCGGACGCTGCGAGAAGTGCCACGACGAGGGCCAGTGGAAGCGCCATTCCTTCCAGCACGACCGCGACACCCGTTTCGTACTGCGGGAACGCCACCGTACCGTCCGATGCACGGCCTGCCACAAGGGAACGCTGTTCAAGGAGCGCCTCGGGGCGGCCTGCTTCTCCTGCCACCGGGGCGACGACGTCCACAAGGGGGAGTTGGGCCAGAAATGCGAGAGCTGCCACGGGGAAAGGAACTGGAAGGCCGGCCGCTTCGACCACGAAGCAGCCTTTCCCCTGCGTGGCGCCCACCGGGACGCCCGCTGCGACGGCTGCCACCGGGCAAAGAACTACACGGACAAGCCACCCTCCGCATGTTTCGCCTGTCACGAGAAGGATGACCGGCACCGGGCGCAACTGGGCCGCCAGTGCAAGGACTGCCATACGGACCGCAACTGGAAGGTCCCTGATTTCGACCACGAGCGCAGCCGGTTCCCCTTGCGCGACCGCCACGCGAAAGTGCCTTGCGCCAAGTGCCATACCACGCCGGCGTTCAAGGACGCCGGGACCGAGTGCGTCGCCTGCCACCGCAAGGACGACGCGCACAGGCAGGGCCTCGGCGACAAATGCGAGCGCTGCCACGATGCCCGGGACTGGAAAGCGGGTGCCTTCGACCACGACCGGGAAACGAAATTCGCCCTGGCCGGCGTCCACCGCCGCGTCCGCTGCCGCGCCTGCCACGACCGGCCATGGACCGGCGGGACTGCCTTGCCGGCGGAATGCCATGGCTGCCACAAGCGGGACGACATCCATTTCGGGACCTACGGCACGCGTTGCGAGCGCTGCCATGCCCCCGACGACTGGCGGCACATCATCGATCCCGAGTACCGGCGGCCCGGCGGGGAGGCGAAGGGGAGCCGGCGATGATGCAGACCCAGATCCTGGCCCTCTACGCGATCCCGCTGGCGGCCGTGCTGGCCGTCTACCTGCGCCTGCGCCGCCGGCGCGAGACCCACGCCGCGCATGTCTGGCGGGAGGCCAGGGACGCCGGCCTCACGGAACCGGTGAGCCTGCACCCGGTGGTGGACCCGACGATCTGCATGGGTTCCGGCGCGTGCACCCGGGCCTGCCCTGAGGGGGCCCTGGGCATCGTGAACGGGAAGGCCCACCTGGTGAACCCGACCGTGTGCATCGGCCACGGTGCCTGCGCCGCCACCTGTCCCGTGGAGGCGATCACCCTGGTCTTCGGTACCGAGCGGCGGGGCGTAGACATCCCCTACGTCAAGCCGAACTTCGAGACCAATGTCAATGGAATCTTCATCGCCGGGGAACTCGGGGGCATGGGGCTGATCCGCAAGGCGGCCGAACAGGGGCGCCAGGCCATCGAGACGATATCGCGCCAGCGGGCGCCCGACGGGTGGCTGGACGTGGTGATCGTCGGCGCCGGCCCGGCCGGCATCTCGGCGACCCTGGGGGCGATGGAGGCAGGGCTGCGGTTCATGACCATCGAGCAGGAGGAGTCGCTCGGCGGCACCGTGTACCACTATCCGCGCAACAAGATCGTCATGACCCAGCCGGTCCACCTCCCCCTGGCCGGCAAGGTGAAGATGGGCGAGATCAGCAAGGAGGCGCTGCTGGAGTTCTGGTCCGGCATCGTCGGACGACACCGGGTGCCCATCCGTTACGGGGAGCGACTGGAGGCCATCGTGTCGGACGGGACCGGTTACCGCGTGCGGACCACCCGCGGCGAGCACCGGACGCGCAACATCCTGCTGGCCATCGGCCGCAGGGGTACGCCCCGCCAACTGGGCGTGCCGGGCGAGGACCTGCCCAAGGTCGTCTATCGGCTGGTCGATCCGGAGCAGTACCGGGGCCGCCATGTCCTCGTCGTGGGCGGCGGCGACAGCGCCATCGAGGCGGCCGTCTCCCTGGCGGCGGAACCCGGCACCCCGGTGACCCTGTCCTACCGAGGCGAGGCCTTCGGGCGGGTCAAGGTGAAGAACCGCGACCGGCTCGCCGAGGCCCAGGGCGCCGGCCGCCTCGAGGTGCTGCTCTCCTCCGCCGTGCGCGTCATCGAGCCGGAGCGCGTGATCCTGGATACGGCCGCCGGGCCCGCGGAGCGCCCCAATGACGCGGTGATCGTCTGCGCCGGGGGTATCCTGCCGACGCCGATGCTGAAGGAGATCGGCATCCGGGTGGAGACCAAGCACGGCACCGCATGAAATCTCGGCCGCGGAAAGAAAAAAAGCCGCGCAAGCGTTAAGCTACGCGGCTTCCTGTGGCGCTTCGCTGCCGGAAATGCCTGGTGCCCAGGAGAGGACTCGAACCTCCACGCCTTGCGGCGCTAGTACCTGAAACTAGTGCGTCTACCAATTCCGCCACCTGGGCAGGCGCGAAACGAGGCGCGAATTCTAACGGAAAAGAACGAATTGTCAAACCGAAAATCTTCCGGTTCCAAGGGCCTGTCCAAGGTCCGCCGGGCCGATCCCTTCTTCGATAGGGAACTGGCGAAATACGACCATCCGCTGCCCAGCCGGGAATACGTGCTGGATATCCTGGAGGCCCAGGGCGCCCCCGTCTCCTTCGAACGACTGTGCCACCTGCTGGACGTGACGGACGGCGAATGGGATGCCTTTGCCCGGCGCCTCGGCGCCATGGCCCGGGATGGCCAGGTGCTGCAGAACCGCCGCGGCGACTGGCTGATCCCCGACAAGGCGGACCTGATCCGCGGCCGGGTCGAGGGGCATCCGGATGGCTTCGGCTTCCTGGTGCCCGAGGGCGGCGGGGCGGACCTGTTCCTGCCCGCCAAGGAGATGGACAAGGTCCTGCACGGCGACCGGGCCATCGCCCGCGTCGTCGGCGTCGATCGCAAGGGGCGGCCCGAGGGCAAGATCGTCGAGGTCACGGAGCGGGCCAACACCCAGGTGGTCGGCCGCGCCTACGAGGAACACGGGGTCTGGTACTGCGTCGCCGAGAACCGCCGCATCAGCCAGGACATCCTCCTCTCGCCCCCCGAGAAAGGCGACCGCAAGGCGCCGCGGCCGAAGTCAGGCCAGGTGGTGGTGGTCGATATCCTCGAGCAGCCTTCCAAGCAGTCCCAGCCCATCGGCAAGGTCAGGGAGATCCTCGGCGATTACGCCGACCCGGGCATGGAGATCGAGATCGCCCTGCGCAAGCACGACCTTCCCTTCGAGTGGTCCAGGGCCGCCCTGCAGGAGGCGAAGGCGCTGCCCGACACGGTGCGCAAGTCCGACTGGAAGGGTCGCGAGGACCTGACGACCCTGCCCCTGGTGACCATCGACGGGGAGACGGCCCGGGACTTCGACGATGCGGTCTGGTGCGAGCGCCAGGGCAAGGGCTTCCGCCTCGTGGTGGCCATCGCCGACGTGTCCCACTACGTGAAGGTCGGCGGCACCCTGGACCAGGAAGCCTTCGACCGGGGCAACTCGGTGTATTTCCCGCGCCGGGTGATCCCGATGCTGCCGGAGAAGCTCTCCAACGGGCTCTGTTCGCTCAACCCGCAGGTGGAGCGGCTCTGCGTCGCCTGCGACATGAACGTCTCGGCGACGGGGCAGATCCGCCATTACCGGTTCTATCCCGCGGTCATGTGGTCCCATGCCCGGCTCACCTACACGGAAGTGGCGGCGGCCCTGTTCGAAGGAGACGCGGTGGCACGGGAGAAGCTCGCGCCGCTGCTGCCGCGGCTGGAAGACCTGGATGCCCTCTACCGGGTGCTCGCCAAGGCCCGGGCGAAGCGCGGCGCCATCGACTTCGAGACCGTCGAGACCCGCATGGAGTTCGACGAGCAGGGCAAGATCGCCGCCATCCTGCCCTACGAGCGCAACGACGCCCACCGCATCATCGAGGAGTGCATGCTGGCGGCCAACGTCTGCGCGTCCGATTTCCTCAAGGAGCGCGGGCATCCGGCCCTCTACCGCATCCACGAGGGACCGACGCCCGAGAAACTCGGCAAGCTGCGGGACTTCCTGGGCACCTTCGGCCTGCAACTGGGCGGCGGCGACGAGCCGAGCGCCAAGGATTACGCCGGCCTGCTCGGACAGATCGGCGGGCGGCCCGACAAGCAGCTCCTGCAGACCGTGATGCTGAGGTCCTTGCGCCAGGCCATCTACAGCCCCGACAACGTGGGCCATTTCGGCCTCGCCTACGAGAGCTACACCCACTTCACCTCGCCCATCCGCCGCTACCCGGACCTGATGATCCACCGGGCCATCAAGGCGGCCCTGGCGGCGCAGCGCTACGAGCCGGGCGACTGGAGCGACATGGGCCTGCATTGCTCTGCCACCGAGCGGCGGGCCGACGAGGCGACCCGGGACGTGGAATCCTGGCTCAAGTGCTACTACATGCAGGACAGGATCGGCGAGGAATTCGAGGGCAGCATCTCCGCTGTCGTCCCCTTCGGCATCTTCGTGGCCCTGGACCACGTCTTCGTGGAGGGCCTGGTCCACGTCTCCGAGCTCGGTGCCGACTACTTCCACTACGACGACGCCCAGCACGCCATGGTGGGCGAGCGCACCGGCCGCCGTTTCCGCCTGTCCGATCGGGTGAAGGTGCAACTGGCCCGGGTGGACATGGAGCAGAACAAGATCGATTTCCGGCTGCTGGACGTGGCGCCGCGCGGCGGCAAGCCCTGGGCACCGGACGCCGAGGCGTCGGCCTCGCCGGCCGGTCCGGGCAAGCGCAAGGGGAAGGCCCGTGGCTGAGACGCGCCTGATCCACGGCTTCCACGCCGTCACCGCCAAGCTGCGCCATGCCGCCGACGACGTGAAGGAGATCTACCTGGCAGAAGGCCGCCAGGATGGCCGCGCGCGGGACCTGCTGAAGGCCGCCGCCGCCGCGGGCGTGCGGGTCATCCCCACCGATGCCCAGCGCCTTGACGGCATGGCCTCCGGCCAGCGCCACCAGGGCGTGGTGGCCCGGGTCTCGGCCGCCCAGAAGTACGTGACCCTGGACGACGTGCTGGACACCCTGGCCGAGCCGGCCCTGCTGCTGGTCCTGGACGGCATCCAGGATCCCCACAACCTGGGCGCCTGCCTGCGGGTGGCGGACGCCGCGGGCTGCCACGCGGTGGTCGCCCCGAAGGATCGGGCCGTCGGCCTCAATGCCACCGCCATCAAGGTGGCGAGCGGCGCGGCCGACACGGTGCCCTACGTGACGGTCACCAACCTGTCGCGCAGCCTGCGGGAGATGCAGGAGCGGGGCGTCTGGACCGTGGGCGCCGACGCGGAGGCGCCGGCGGACCTCTATGGCACGGACCTCTCGGGCCCGGTGGCCTGGGTGCTGGGAGCCGAGGGCTCCGGCCTGCGCCGCCTGACCCGGGACACCTGCGATATCCTTGCCCGAATCCCCATGCTGGGCAGCGTCGAGAGCCTCAACGTATCGGTGGCGAGCGGCATCTGCCTGTTCGAGGCGCGGCGGCAGCGGGGCGGAAAGGAAGCAAGGAAATGACGGACATGCGATACGTGGACCACGGGACGGGGGGCGGGCCGGAGGTGCTCGTCCCGGCCCGCGGGCCGGTGCCGGAACCGCGGCCGGGCGAGGTGCTGATCGAGACGGCCTATGCCGGTGTCAATCGGCCGGACGTGCTGCAGCGCTCCGGGAAATATCCGCCGCCGCCCGACGCCTCGCCCATCCTGGGCCTCGAGGTGGCGGGCAAGGTGGTCGCCGTCGGCGAGGGCGTCGCGCGCTGGAAGGTGGGCGATCTGGTCACGGCCCTGGCCCCCGGCGGCGGCTACGCGGAGTACTGCACGGCGCCCGCCGGCCAGGTGCTGCCGGTGCCCGCCGGCATGGACCTCTGCCAGGCCGCCAGCCTGCCGGAAAACTGGTTCACCGTCTGGGCGAACCTGATGGACCACGGGCGGCTGGCCGCCGGCGAGACCCTGCTGGTGCACGGCGGCTCCAGCGGCATCGGGCTTGCCGCCATACAACTCGGCAAGCTCACCGGCTGCCGGGTGCTGACCACGGTGGGCAGCGCCGAGAAGGCCGCCTTCTGCACCGCCTGGGGTGCCGACGCGGCCATCAACTACCGGGACGGGGACTTCACCGAAGGCGTCAAGGCGGTCACCGGCGGCGCCGGCGTGGATGTGGTGCTCGACATGGTGGGTGCGAGCTACTTCCAGCGCAACCTGTCGCTGCTGAAGCGGGACGGCCGCCTCGTCTTCATCGCCTTCCTGGAAGGGAGCCGCGGCGAGTTCGACCTGATGCCCGTCATGCTGAAGCGGCTCACCGTCACGGGCTCCACCATGCGGCCGCGGACCCTCGCCGAGAAGGAGGCGATCGGCGACGCCCTGGAGGCCCGCGTCTGGCCGGCCATCGCCGGGGGTCATGTGCGCACCCACGTCCATGCGACCTTCCCGCTGGCGCAGGCCGCCGAGGCCCACCGGCTGATGGAAAGCAGCCGGCACATCGGCAAGATCATGCTGGCGGTGCGCTGAGGGCGGGGCATGGCCTTCGCAAGAACGGAACGCCGCCGGGCGCTGGCCATCCGCAAGGCGGCCTACCTGCTCTTCCTGCTGACGCCGACGCTGATGCCGGCGGCGCTGCACCTGGGGGTCCTCACCGGCCTCCGGGACCTGATGGCCTGGTACCCGGTGTTCTGGGTGTTCGGCCTCATCCCGCTGCTCGACCACCTGATCGGCGAGGACCGGGTGAATCCGGACGAGGCCACCGAAACCCGGGAAATGCAGGAGGAGGCCTATTACCGGGCCCTCACCCTGGTGGCGGTACCCATCCAGGCGGCATTGCTGGGCTGGGCCGCCTGGATCTTCACCCACTGGGATTTCGGCTTCTGGGGCAAGGCGGGCTGGCTCGTCTCCATGGGCGTGGTCTCCGGCGTCAATGCCATCAACATCGCCCACGAACTGGTGCACCGGCACGGGCGTCTGGAGCCCTGGGCCGGGGGGCTGCTTCTGTCCCTGGTCGCCTATGCGGGCTTCAAGGTGGAGCACGTGCGCGGCCATCACGTGAACGTCTCCACGCCGATGGACGCCTCCTCGTCCCGCTTCGGCCAGTCCCTCTACGCCTTCCTGCCCCATGCCTGGAAATGGAACTTCCTCAACGCCTGGACTCTGGAGGCCGAACGCCTGGCCCGGCGGGGCCTGCCGGCCTTCCACTGGCGGAACGAGCTGATCTGGTGGTACTGCCTCACGGCCCTCGTGGCCGCGGCGCTCACCTGGGCCTTCGGCTGGGCCGGCCTGCTGTTCTTCGCCGGCCAGAGCTTCGTCGCCTTCACGGAACTGGAGATCATCAACTACGTGGAGCACTACGGCCTGCACCGCCGCCGGCGCCCGGACGGCCGATACGAACGCACCACGCACCAGCATTCCTGGAACAGCAGCCACCTGCTGACCAACCTGTTCCTGTTCCAGCTCCAGCGCCACTCGGACCACCACGCCCATCCGGCCCGGCGCTACCAGGTGCTGCGCCACTTCGACGACAGCCCGCAGTTGCCGGCCGGGTACGCCACGATGGTCCTGCTGGCCCTGGTGCCGCCCTTGTGGCGGCGGGTCATGGATCCGCGGGTCGAGGCCTATTACCGGGGCGAACCGGGGGCGTTGGCGCCGCTGTACTGACTTCCGGGCGGGGCGCGATCCGGCGTCGGGGATTCCAGCGGATGAAGGAGCGGGGGCGATTCGGCGAGCCGGGACCGCCCGACCGCGCCCGCCCTGCCGGTGACCCGGCGGCGCCTTCCATGGCCGGCGGGTCAATCCCCGGTGGGCCCCGGCGGTTCCAGTCCGGGCAGGGCGCAGAGCACCTCGGACAACCTGGAAAGCTCGAACGACAGCCGGGGCAGGGCGGCGCGAAGGCCGTCCGCGTCGCCGGCACGGGCCAGGGTTTCCACCTCCGCCGACGCCGCGCCCAGGGCGGCGGCGCCCACCGCCGCGCTGCTTGACCTGAGGGTCTGGGCGGTGAGCGCCGCCGCAGGCCAGTCTTCCTTCGCCGCGTTCCGGGCGAGTTCCTCCTGCAGGCGCGCCGCATCGGCGAGGAAGAGGCGGACGATCCGGCCACGGAGATGCTCCTTTCCCGGGCCGGCGAAATCCGGGTTGTCCACCAACGCGAGGCGGTCCAGGACCGCGGGGGTCCCCCCGGCATTCCCGGCAGGCGCCGTCGACGGCAACGGATCCGCCCCGGGCCCATCGTTCCGTCGGTCGCCGCCTTCCGCCGGAATCCAGCGAGCCAGCGTCTGGGCCAGGATGGCCGGCGGCACCGGCTTTGCCAGGTAGTCGTCCATGCCGGCATCGAAGCAGCGCTGGCGATCCTCGGCGAAGGCATTGGCCGTCAAGGCGATGATGGGCGTCCGGCCGCCGGTCTCCTGGGCGCGGATCGCACGCGTGGCCGCGTATCCGTCCAGCCGCGGCATCTGGCAGTCCATGAGGATGGCATCGTACCGGCCCGCCCGCGCTGCCTCGACCGCCTGTTCGCCGTCGGTGACCAGGGCCGGTTGGATGCCGAAGGTCTGCAGAATGCCTTCTATCACCATCCGGTTGACGGGATTGTCCTCGGCCACGAGGACTCTCGCGCCAGGCCGCAGGGCCGGCAGCGCATCGGCCTGGTCGGCGGGCGCGCAGGCCGCCGCATTCCCGGGAACGAACGGCAGGTCCACCTGGAAGGTGGCCCCTTTCCCAGGGGCGCTCTCGACGCGGATCTCGCCGCCCATCTGGCGCGCCAGGTGCCGGCTGATCACCAGGCCGAGGCCGCTTCCGCCGTAGCGCCGGGTGGTCGAACTGTCGGCCTGCGAGAAGGGACGGAAGAGTTCGCCGAGGGCCTCCGGGGCGATGCCGATGCCCGTGTCGGCGACGGTGAAGCGCAGCCAGATCCGGTCGTCCCCCGGTGGAACGGGAATGCGCGCGGCGGTGAAATCGATGCGGCCGGCCTCGGTGAACTTGACCGCATTGCCGAGCAGGTTCGCGAGGATCTGGCGCAGGCGCGTCGGGTCGCCGCGGACCGGTACCCGGACGTCCGGCGGAATCCTCGCCTCGAACGCGGTGCCCTGCCCGGTGGCGAGGTTCCGGTAGATGTCCGTCAGGCCGTCGAGTACCGGGGCGAGCGCAAAATCGATCTGCTCCATCTGGAGTTTGCCCGCCTCGACCTTCGCCAGGTCCAGTATGTCGCCGAGCAGCCCGTGCAGGCCCCGGCCCGCGGCGGACAGGCTCTCCAGGTAACGGGCCTGCTGCGGGTCCAGGGGCGTGCGCTTGAGCAGTTCCGCCATGCCCAGGATGCCGTTGAGCGGCGTGCGGATTTCGTGGCTCATGCTCGACAGGAATCGGGACTTGGCCGCGTTCGCCGCATCGGCGGCCTGGCGCGCCTCCTCCAGTTCCTGGTTTCGCTGGGTCAGGTAGTCCGTCAGGGCCCCCAGTGCCCGGACGACCGTCTGGATTTCGTCGCCGCGCTGCCTCTCCATGGGGCGGCCCGTGAGCGCCTCGAGGGTTTGCGTGGCGCTCCGGCGCAGCCTGCGCAGCGGGCTGAGGATCCAGCGCATCAGAAGGATGGCCGCCGCCACGCTGATGGCCAGGATGGCGAGCGTGGCGAGGGCTGCCTGCCGGTTGCCGGCGGCCAGATGCGCATAGGCGGCGCTGCCATCCATTTCCACGACCACGACGTAGGCATCGTCTACGATCGTCACCGGAAGATAGGCTGCCGTGAGATGGGTGGTGCTCCAGTGCCGATATATCGGAATCTTGCCCGTGTATGCCTGCTGGATCGCCGTCGTGTCCGGCGGTGCCGCGTTCTGTTCCGTCGCGGCGAGGGTGCGGCCGTCGCGGTCCACCAGGAAGATCCGCAGGCCCAGATCCGACCCGAGGCGGCGCAGCAGTTCGGCATCGATCCGGGTGCCGGCGGTCAATGCGCCGACGATCTCGTTCTGATGGCGCAGGGGTTCCACGGCGCGCACCGTCAAGGTGTCGGACTCCACCGCGCTGACCAGCACTCCGGTTCCCTCCAGAGCCTCGAAGATTCCCCAGTGGCCGGCCTGGTCGCCGTGCCGCTCCGGGTCGTGGGCCCGGTAGACCACCCTCTGGTCCAGGTCGGTGGCCTCGAGGATCGATGCGCCGCCGGCCGCGTAGGCCTGAGCCAGGACGGAGCGCACCGTGGCGACGTCCACCGGCCGTCGGGAGAGCGCCCGGCTCAGGCTGTTCCGTCCCGCCGCCAGCCGGGCCGTCAGTTGCACCCGGTGGGATTCGTTCTCCAGCAGGCCGACGACCTCGTGGCCGACCGCCTTGACCTTCTGGACCTCCCAAAGATCCATCGCCTCATGGAGCACCCGGGACGTGATCCGGAAGGCGAACCAGTGCGATCCGATCGCCAGCAGGGCGAAGACCGCGATCAGCGTGGCGATGGTGGAGGGTCGACGCATCTCGGGTGGCTCGGGGGTTCAGTCGCCCAGGGGCAACACGCCATGCCGGCGCAGAATCTGCCTGCCCTCGGCGGACCGGATGAATTCGATGAAGGCCCTTCCTGCGGCTCCCGGCCCTGCCGGTCCGTGGATCAGACCGAACTCGAGGACGGCCGCATAGCGACCGGACTCGACGTTTTCCGGCGTCGGTTCCATATTGTCCAGCGTCAGCGGGACGACCCGGGTCTCGCAGGCGGCGAGCGCCGAGCGATTGAGGAAAGCCAGGCTGGTCGGATAGCGGTCGAGGAGGGCGATCAACTGGGGGTCCAGGTGGACGACCTTGACCGTGCCGGGAAAGCGCATGTCCTTCAGGGGGCGGACGACCTTTTCCAGCGCCTGGCGGCTGGCGTCGGTATTCTCTCGGCCGATGGCCCGGATCGGCGCCGGGCGGCCGCCGATCTCCCGCCAGTTGGTGATCTTTCCGGCATAGATGCCGGCGACCTGGGCCGACGTGATGGCCGTCAGGTCGACGCCGGCCCCGGCGACGACAACGACGGGCTCCCTGCCGATCGGCAGATAGACGAGCCCCCTGGCCTTCTCGTCGTCCTTCAGGGGGCGTCCCACCCGACCGAGGCTCGAGAGGTTCTCGCCGACGTCACGAACCGCACCGGCGGTGCCGGAAGACGGAGGCACGATGACGCGGTGGCGTTGCTGGCGCGCGTTGAAGGCCTTGGCCAACTGCGTCAGCACGTATTCGGGATTGCCGCTGCCGGGCACGACCAGGTCCTCGGCGAGGGCGGCGGAGGCGAGCAGCAGGGCCAGTCCGGCGGTCGCCAGGCGGTGCAACGGTCCGGAGGAGCGGGCGGGAATCGTGGTCATGGCTGCTCTTGCACGGGACGAGTCTCTTGGTCCGCGCGGAGATCGGCGGGGAAGCAATGATATCGGCTCCATCGCCTCCACGCCGCGCCATTGGCCTTGCTCCGGTGGTACGGGAATCGCCGTCCCGGTCCCCGCTTTCCCTAAACATGGGCGGCACGGGTTCCGGAGGCAAGGGGGCCGGCTGCGTCAGAGCACCGGATCGGAATCCCGTATCCGCAATGGCGGCATCTCGCCGACCGGGATCCGCACGAGCAGGGTTGCCAGCGGCCCGACACCCGTGTCGGGCGTCGCCTCCCAGTAGCTCACGGCCTCGTAGCCGCCGGCCGCGCCGCGGCCCGGGCCCAGTACCCCCATCCGGTCCACGGCCACCGTCCGCCTCATGTGGTGGAGGTGCCGCGCCGGTTCCGCCATCACGGCCACCACGTCGTCCAGGTAGTCTTCCAGGGTCGGTGCCACCCGGTTCGCGGTGCCGGGGGAGGACCCGCGGGCATCGTCCTCCTGTCGGCGGCTGTCCTGGGCGGTCCACGCCGAGCGGGAGAAGGGATCCTCGCCGGGATCGGCGAAGGACGGTGGGGAATGGCGCTGGGCGGCGGCGGTTTCGGCGAATCCCCACCTCCGCGCACGCATCTGTTCGAGGGCCTGCCGTATCAGTTGCCGGAAGACGATCCTCCCCATCAGGGAGAGCGTGTGGGCCTCCGACCGGGACACCGCGTGCAGGCGATGGTGGGTGAAGGAGAGCATGCGCTGCGGCACGTCGGCCACGATCAGGCCCGCCTCCAGGCGGCTCCCGAAGACCGTCTTCTCCCGTCGGCCGGCGAGCAGCAGGGCGAACAACTCCTCGGCGCCGCCGCCCTGGGGGCTCGCCAGGAACGTCCGCACATTCCGGTCGCGGCCGGCGGTCTCGCCGATGGACTCGGCCGTCCCGAACAGCAGGTGGACCAGGGGATCGGCGGCGAAGGCCTGGCGCGTCATCGCGACCGGCGGGCGAAGCCGCGCCACCACCAGGCGGGTGTGCAGGATGGCCTCCTCGACGGCGGGCGCCAGGCGCCGCCGGTAGTCCGCCAGGACGCGCAGCCGGGGGTCCGTGCGGTCCACGATGGCCTCGATGGCGAAATCGACCAGCCGGCGGTCCTCGCCCGGGACCGCGTCGTCGTCGGTCGGAAACAGATGCTTCAGGAATTCGAACACGCCACCACTCCCTGCCGGTGCTGGGTCGAGGCAACGCGCAGTGTGTGGAAAAACGCCGTTCCCGGCAATAGGGGTGCCGCGGTGGGCGGCGATCGCCGGTTGGCTCGAACGGGCCCCGGACGAAGGCGACCTCCGGCACGCCCGCCCGGGTCGCCGCCGTCGTCCGGGCGGCCTGGCGCGGGCGGACCGGTTCCCCATGGGGTGCATGGACCGGCTGCCGCAGGTTCCCGACCTCGGGTGCCGCCGGGCGCTGCTGCTTCGCCGGTGGGGCCGGCTCGCGGATGCGGGTGCCCGGCCATGCCCAGGGGGAGGCTAGATGCCGCCCGGTCCCCGGTCGTGGATCGCATCGAACAGGGATTCGAGGGGCGGATGGATACCGCGCAGACCATCGACGACCGCCTTGGCCCAGCGGAAGTATTCGCGCCTGCGTTGCGTCGACCAATCGGCCGGCGGTCGGGCGGCGATGTCCCTCAGATTGCAGATCTTGTCGGCGAGCTTGACCAGCTTCGCGCGGTCGCTGAGGGCCGGCGCATGTTCGATCTGCCGCCGTTTGCGTTCCGCCTTGGGCAGCGACTTGTCGTCGGTGACCTCGAGCACCACGCCCGCGACGGCGGCGCCGAACAGCCGGACCAGTTCGTCGCCCGTGGTCTCCGTGTCCTCTACCGTGTCGTGGAGGATCGCGGCCACCAGCACCACCTCGTCATCGATGCCGCCTTCGTTGGCAAGCACGTCCGCCAGCGCGATCGGATGGTTGATGTAGGGGGAGGCCTCGGCGTCCTTGCGCCGCTGGTGCCGGTGCTTTTCGGCGGCGAACGCGACGGCCCCCACGAGCCGCCGCAGGGGGCCCGCGGGGACGCCGTCCGCGGCGTTGCCATTGATCATGGTCGATGGAAATCCGGCGCGTGGCGCCGCATTCCGTCCGGTTCGGTGGTGGAGGCGGGGGGAATCGAACCCCCGTCCGCAAGCCCTCTACAGCCAGCCCTACATGCTTAGCCTCGTCGTTTGATTTGACCCGCAAACCGCCGCCGGGCAGGCTGATTGCAGGCGAGCCGCTGGGTTTTCGTGGCGTTCCCCCGCGGCGGAGGACGCCCTTAGCTCACGTGAATGACGCTGCGACGGGCCTTGAACCCCCTCGGCTTGCGCCTCGGGGAGACCCGATCCGGCCCGTGAGCCGTCCGGTGCAGCGCCCGCAGGGATTAAGCTGCGAGAGCGAAACGCTCGTCGTTGGCGTTTGTGGTTTTCCAGATGGATTTACGAGGTGACTGGTCCTCGGCATGCACTGAACTGCTTCGCGACCCACGTCGAAACCAGGTCGCCCCCAGTGTTTGTCACATTCCTGAAGATGCGGCCGACGTCCGCGACTTCAAGGACCCCAGTGTAGCACCCGCAACCGGTCAGATCAGGTCGAGGAGTTCCAGCGGATGGCCGACGATCCGGTCGGCCGCCCAACTCTCGATGGCCGCATCGTCGTCCAGGTAGCCCCAGGACGCCGCGATGGCGAGCGTCCCGGCGGCCCGGCCCGCCTCGATGTCCCGCCGGTCATCGCCCACGTAGAGGGCCGCTTCCGGGGCGGTGCCGGCCAGGGCGCAGGCCATCAGGATGGGGAGGGGATGGGGCTTGGGACGCGGGCAGGTGTCCCCGCAGACGAGCCCGGCCGCCCGGTGGCGCAGGCCGAGGCCCTCGGCGACGGCGTTGGTGAAGCGCTGGGACTTGTTCGTGACGATGCCCCAGGGAATCCCCGTCGCGTCGAGCCGCCGCAGGACTTCCTCCATGCCCGGGAAGAGGGCGGTGCCCTCGCAGAGGGCGCCTTCGTAGAAATCCAGGAAGCGGCGTTGCAGTTCCAAGTAGCTGCCGTCCTCCGGCGAGAGGCCGAAGCCGACGCCGAGCATGCCCCGGGCGCCCCTGGAGACGTGGGGCCGCAGCCGTTCGAGGGGCAGGGGAGGGCGACCCTCCTCGGCGAGCAGCCGGTTGAGGGCGCCGCCCAGGTCGGGGGCCGTGTCTGCCAGAGTCCCGTCCAGGTCGAAGAAGACGGCGCGCACCACGGCGGATCAGGCCTCCCGGGTCGCCCGGACCAGGTAATTCACGTCCGTGTCCCGGCCCAGGCTGTAGGTCTTCAGCAACGGGTTGTAGGTCATGCCGACGATCTCCTCGACCCGGAGGCCGGCATTGCGGCAGTGGCGGGAGAGTTCGGCCGGACGAATGAATTTCGCATAGTCGTGGGTACCCCGGGGGAGCATGTTCAGCACATACTCAGCACCCACGACGGCCAGCAGGTAGGCTTTGGGGTTGCGGTTGATGGTGGAGAGGAAGACCTGGCCGCCGGGACGCACCAGATCCGCGCAGGCCTTCACCGAGCTCGCCGGGTCCGGGACGTGCTCCAGCATCTCGAGGCAGGTGACCGCATCGAAGGCGGCAGGCATCTCGGCCGCGAGGGCCTCGGCCGAGACGTGCCGGTAATCGACCTGGCGGCCGGTTTCCAGCAAGTGCAGCCGGGCGACGCCCAGGGCCTTCTCGGACAGGTCGATGCCGGTCACCCGGGCGCCGAGGCCGGCCATGCCTTCGCTCAGAAGGCCGCCCCCGCAGCCGATGTCCACAACCCGTTTGTCCTTCAACCCGGCATGCCGGTCTATCCAGGCCAGGCGCAGGGGATTGATGTCGTGCAGGGGCTTGAATTCGGAGGTTGGATCCCACCAGCGGTGGGCCAGGTCGCCGAACTTCGCCAGTTCCTGGGGATCGGCGTTGACGGTGTCGCTCATGGAAGCTCCAGGGCAATGAAAAAAGCCCCGCTGCGCGGGGCTTTTCCGGTGACGCGGGAAACCGGCTTACTGCTTGGTGCCGATGACTTCGATCTCGACGCGACGGTCGGGCTGCAGGCACTCGATGACCTTCTTGCTCTTCGGGCCCTTGCACTGGTCGGCCTTGGTGACGGGCTGCTTCTTGCCCTTGCCTTCCGTGTAGACCCGGTTCGGCTCGATGCCCTTGCCAACCAGATAGGCCTTGACGGCTTCGGCGCGCTTCTCGGACAGCACCTGGTTGTACTTGTCGGTGCCGAAGCGGTCGGCGTGGCCGACGGCGATGATCACTTCCAGCTTGATGCCCTTGATCTTGCCGGCCAGGTCGTCCAGCTTGGCCTTGCCTTCCGGCTTCAGGACGGCCTTGTCGAAGTCGAACAGGGTGTCGGCGGCCAGGGTGATCTTCTGCGCGGCGGGCTTCGGCGTCGCGGCCGGGGTGGCCGGCTTGGCCGGCTCGGCGGGTTTTGCCGCAGCGGCGGCCGGTTCGCACTTGGCCTTGGGCATCAGGTCCTTGTCGCACTCGCAACCGACGGGGAACTGGCCGGCCAGGGCGGCTTCGGCGGCGGCCGGGGTCCAGAAGCCGGTGCGCCAGCAGAGACCGAAACCGCTCTTGGCGACCAGGCCGCGCTGGTCGATCACGTAGGGAACGACCCCCTTGGTGTCGACCGGAGAGGATTGGGCGATGGCGGAGCCGGCAACGTTGAACAGGGCGGCGGCCAGCACGGAAATCTTGGCTAGGGTTTTGATCATGTTCTCCCTCGTGGGTAAGAGAAGTTTTCTAACGTGCCCGATACGGCAGGCATCGACCATGCGACCATGCATAAGCGGGACCTAACTGGAAAGCTTATTTTGCCACAGTGCAAGCGTGTCAATCAATTGCTCTGCTGACAATTCCGTCAGGAATGTGTCGCGCAGGCGACACTGGCCGCGCACCCAGACGTGGCTGACCTGCTCCCTGCCGGCCACATAGACCAGATGGGAGACCGGGTCGAACACCGGGCCGAACTGCCATTCATCGAGCCGGACGGCGCAAAGATCCGCCTCCTTTCCCGGCTCGATGCTGCCGATGCGGTCATCGAGTCCCAAAGCGGCGGCGCCGTCCAGGGTCGCCATGGCGAGCACCCGGTGGGCGTTCAGCGCGGCGGCATCGCCGGTGGCCGCCTTGGCCAGCAGGGCCGCGTGGCGCATCTCGTGGAACAGATCGAGGCGGTTGTTGCTGGCCGCGCCGTCGGTGCCCAGGCCGATGCGGACTCCGCGTGCCTCCAGCGCCGTCACCGGCGCGATGCCGCTGCCCAGCTTCATGTTGGAGGTCGGGCAGTGGGCCACGGCCGATCCGGTTCCGGCCAGCAGGGCGATCTCGTCCGGATCCAGGTGCACCGCATGGACCGCCACCAGGCCCGGTCCGAGCAATCCCAGGCGGCGCAGGCGCTCCAGGGGGCGCACGCCGTGCTGCCGGATGCTTTGCGCCACTTCGTCGGCGGTTTCGTGCACATGGACGTGGATAGGGGTCTCCAGCTGAGCCGCCAGCGTGGCGATCCGCTCGAAGGTCCGGTCGGCCACCGTGTAGGGCGCGTGGGGGGCCATGCAGAAGGAGACCAGCGGGTCGTCCCGCAGGGCGTCCCGCACCGCGAGGCCCTTGCGCAGGTAGTCGTCGGCGTCGGTGCCGTAGCGGGTGGGGAACTCGAAGGCCAGGACGCCCAGGGCGGCGCGGATGCCGACGGTCCGGGCCGCCCGGGCGGCCTCCTCCGGGTGGAAATACATGTCGTTGAAGCACGTGATGCCGCCCCGCAGCATCTCGGCGGCGGCCAGCAGGGTCCCGTCATGGACGAATTCCGGCCCGACGAAACGGCCCTCGGCGGGCCAGATCCGCTCCTTCAGCCAGGCCATCAGGGGCAGGTCGTCCGCGTACCCCCGGAGCAGGGCCATGGCCGCGTGGGTGTGCAGATTCACGAGCCCGGGGATCAGTACGTGGCCGGGCAGCGACTCCCGCTGCCGCGGGGCATAGCGGCGCCCGGCCTCGGCGGTCGGCAGCACTTCCACGATCCGGCCGCCGTCCACGGCCACGGCGTGGCCGGCCAGGGCCTCGGCGGCGGGGCACACGGGAACCACCCACCCTGCCTCGATCAGGAGGTCGATGGGGCGCGGTTCGGCAGCGGTCGGGGCGGCCATCGGCATGGCCTGGATTAAACCGGAAAAACCGGTGCCGGACAACGGCTTACGCTCATTCCAGGGAGGCGGGCCGGCGGGCCGGCGGAGGCCCGCCGCGGACCGTCCGGAACCCCCCGGCGGGGGACCCCGCCATGCTAAAATCGCGGTCTTTTCACGCCGCCCTTCCCGCTGCCAGTCCGATTGCGCCCCGACCCCCCGCGTCCGCCTCGCACGCGCCGCCCGCATCGCCGATCCCCGCCCCCGCCATGACGTCCTTCGCCAAAGAAACCCTGCCCATCAGCCTCGAAGAGGAGATGCGCCACTCCTACCTGGATTACGCCATGAGCGTCATCGTGGGCCGGGCACTGCCGGACGTCAGGGATGGCCTGAAGCCCGTCCACCGCCGGGTGCTTTATGCGATGCACGAGGCGAACATCGTCTGGAACAGGCCCTACGTGAAGTGCGCCCGGGTGGTCGGCGACGTGATGGGCAAATACCACCCCCACGGCGACTCGGCGATCTACGACACCCTGGTGCGCATGGCCCAGGATTTCTCCCTGCGCTACATGCTGGTGGACGGCCAGGGCAACTTCGGCTCCATCGACGGCGACAACGCCGCGGCCATGCGCTATACCGAGTGTCGCCTGGACCGGATCGCGTCGGAGCTGACGGCCGACATCGACAAGGAGACGGTCGACTTCCAGCCCAACTATGACGGCAAGGAGCTCGAACCGACCGTCCTGCCCTCGAAGATCCCGAACCTGCTGATCAACGGCAGCGCCGGCATCGCGGTGGGCATGGCCACCAACATCCCGCCCCACAATCTGGTCGAGGTGGTCGATGCCTGCCTGGCCCTGCTCGACAATCCGGCCATCGACATCGAGGACCTGATCAAGATCGTGCCGGCCCCTGACTTTCCCACGGCCGGCCTGATCTACGGCCTCTCCGGGGTCCGCGAGGGCTACCTGACCGGCCGGGGCCGCGTGGTGATGCGCGCCCGCACCCATTTCGAGGACCTGGAGAAGGGCGGCAAGCAGGCCATCATCGTCGACGAGCTTCCCTACCAGGTGAACAAGAAGACCCTGCTCGAGAAGATCGCCGAGCTGGTCAATGACAAGAAGATCGAGGGGATCGCCCACCTGCAGGACGAATCGGACAAGTCGGGCATGCGGGTGGTCATCGAGCTCAAGCGCGGCGAAGTGCCCGAGGTGGTGCTGAACAACCTCTACAAGCAGACCCAGCTCCAGGACACCTTCGGCATGAACATGGTGGCCCTGGTGGACGGCCGCCCCCAGCTTCTGAACCTGAAGCA